>DASUGC010000151.1:0-44333 GCA_036274235.1 Vicinamibacterales bacterium | reverse complement strand
GCTTCGCTCGCCGCTACGGCGGACCCGCCGAAGTCGCGACCGAAGGGAGCGCTCGACGAAGGCGGGCCCAACTCGCTCACTCGCGCGATTCGTCCGCCGGATTCCCTCGGAGAAATCGCGTTCCTTTCGCGAGCCGTCGCTCGCTCCGCTCGCTCCGCTCGTGCACCCGGGGGCTTCGCCCCCGGACCTCCGCCGTCGCGCGGCGCTCGCTTCGCTCGCCGCTACGGCGGACCCGCCGAAGTCGCGACCGAAGGGAGCGCTCGACGAAGGCGGGCCCAACTCGCTCACTCGCGCGATTCGTCTGGATTCCCTCGGACAAATCCCGCTCCGTTCGCGAGGCGTCGCTCGCTGCACCGGGGGCTTCGCCCCCGGACCTCCGCGCCCTGCCGCGCCGACGCTGCGCGAAGTGCGCGCAGCGCAGGCGGGACCTTTGGACCGGACCCTTGGACCCTGAGGACCGAACCCTTGGACCTTTGGACCGTGGACCTTTGGACCAACAGCATGGGCCCAAGGTCCGAAGTATTCGACTAAGATTCGCCCACCCATGCGCAAGTTGTGTTTTGGAATTACCGTCGCGATCTGCCTGGTGGCCTTGTCCGTCCACACCCGAGCCCAGCAGGGAGTCGCGGCCGCGCCGAAGCACATCCGCATTCTTGCTGCGGGTGGACTCTTAGGCCAGCACGACGGCATGCCTGAGTACCCCGGCGGACCCTATGACACCGAAGTCGGCCCAGGATTGCGGCCCTATGGCGGCTTGCAGGGCCTGATCGATTGGATTGCCAAAGACGAGCCGCATGATCTGCTGTTGATCACCGCGAACAATCTCCCGCGATCCGTCAGCCGGCCGGATGCCGACGATGTGGTTGAGTTTTTCCGGCAGTTCGGCAGGCTGAGGCCGGATGCCATCGCGCTGGGCGTCGATGATTTCCTGCGCGGGCTGGACGGCAAGCGCGGCATCCGTTACACGCAGCCGCCGCAGCCGGGCCGGCCGCCCAAGCCGCCGCGGGCGCGGGATGAGCCGCGCACCGGGGGACTGCTCACGACGAGCATGCGCGAGGCGCCGCTCCCCTTCATCGTGTCCAACGCTGCGGTGAGGCTCACAGCGCCAGGACTCAACCATGTGATCGATCGCGGCTTCCGGTTATCGGTGACGCCCGATAGCAGCATCGCCTGGGTCCGGGATCTGTCCGTCACTTATCCATGCCGCCAGCGGGAGGCGATGGCCGACTCCACGTTGACGCTGACGCGAAAAGACGGCCAGACGGATCGGACGACTGGACAGATTCCGCTCCGCCTGGGCGACAAAGGCTGCACGGCGAGCGCGCGCCTCCAGAGCTGGCTCCAGCCCTCGTCTGAGTACGCCGTTCTGGTCTCCGGCGGCGGCCAAACGTTGGCGTCATTTACCGTGCGCACCGACGAGCGGCTGAGCAACCGCACGGTGATCGATCCGGGCCGGCAAGAACTGCCGCTCATCGTGGCCATGGTCGATCCGCACGTCCGCGACATCCTGTCCCGCGAAAAATGGCAGTGGACCGACAACGGCAACGACTCACGGTGCACCGTCGCCGGCTGCGAAATCATCATCCTGCCGCCCGCGGACGCGCTCGATCAGGTGTTGAGCTTCGAAGAGTCCGCGGCGCCGTCGCGCCCGGTCCTGCTGCTCTCGCAACTCGACGACAAGGACACCTCCGCCCTGCTCCAGCGCAGCCAGCGGATCCGGTACGTGGTCCTGCCGCCCGAGTCCGGACTGCTGGGGCGGGCCGCGCCGCGGACGGTGGGCGGTCGTGCCGGGGGTGCTGGCGGCGGGCAGTACTCCGGTGATCTCGGCTATGGCGCGATTCTCAATCCGGGCACGCCGGCCGTGGCGCAAATCTGGAGCCGGCCCGAGTGGTTTGCCGAAGCGATCCACGAGATGGAAGCCGACGTCTCTCCCGATCGGCCCAACGAAATCATCAACGCGACACATGCGGCGTACTCGGTCAAGGGCCGCGCGCTGTGCGCCCGTTCAGGCCCGGTCGGCGGCGAGGTGACCTACTTCCTCAAGGCCTGGCATCTGGAAGGCGATCGGACGGTGTTCGATGACGACGTGGCGGTGGTGCCGGCGGGCACCGCGCCGTATCGATACGTCCCGATCGCGCCGGACCGGACCTTCGATCCGAATGGCCGCTACAAGCAGGGCGACTTGTGGACGTCGCTCGACAGCTTCGCGGCCGTCGCGCTCGATGCCATGCGGCGAACGTTCAACACCGACCTGGCGCTCCTGCCGGCCAACGCGATCGACGACAACTGGTTCACTTATCTGCGCGATGATCCGTATGCGCCGCGGAATTTCCTGTCGCGCGTCCTGCTCGAGCGCCTGCTGTTTCGCGCGGGCACGATCATCACGGTGCGGGTCTCGGCCGCTGAGGTTGGGCGGAAGCTGACGGCCATCTACGACTCCGGCCGCGCCTCGAGCACGTCCTTTTGCGTCGCCGGCTTCGGCACCTCCAGTTGCGGCGGCCGGGGTCCGGGCGACGGGGCGCTCCTGAACGGGCGCCGCGTCGATGAAAACCGGTACTACACCATCGCGATGCCTGAAAGCGTGGGGCTCGAAAATCGCCTGACCCGGTTGGGTGATCGTGAAGAGGATTTGGTTGATGTGCTCAATCACTCGTTCGCGGCGGCCACCGGCAGCGCGCCCGACAGTTGCGCCGCGACGCCGGGTGCCACAGCGCCCGGCGCGGCGTCGAGCACTGCGCGCCGCGCCGCCGGCAATGGACAAAGCGGCGCGCCGGCGTCCGGAGGCGAAAAGCCGGAGTCGCTGGGACAAATGCTCGAGCGCGTCCGCTCCTCGGAGAACAGCCCGTATCTCTACATCAAGCCTGCCGAGTTTTCGTTCAGCGGGACGCAAGTCGTCGAGCCGCCGGGCGGCGAAGGGTTGTTCAACAAATTGCCCGTGCCAAGCAATGGCGCGAGGCCCAGCCAGCGCAGCAGTGTGCTGCTCGGCGTGGACTTCGGCATGATCGACACCCGCACCTGGGCGCTGCGCGCGCTGGGCAAACTCGGGTACGGCAATTCGACGGTCAACGGCCAGGCCTCGATCGATCCGAACGCCTGGCTGACCGCGCTTCGCGCCGATTGGAAACTCGGTCCGCGCGGACGCTTCTACACCGGCCTGTACTGGGAATCGCAGTTCAGCAACCAGGTCACGTTCTTCACGGCCTCGTCCAAGGGCGTGATCGGCCCGACGTTGCCGCTGGTGGCGCGCCGCCGTGATTACCGCTATCTCAACGTGGGATTCGAACTGCAGCGGCCGCAGTTGACCCGCTGGCTCTCCCTCGATCCGTTCGGAGCAAGCGCCTCTGTCGGCGTCTCGATGAACGAGCATGTGGACATCGCCATCGACGGGAATCGCCAGGGGCTTGCGGCGCTGCAGAAATCGGGCACGGCGGGGCTGCTCAACGCCTACTTCGCGACGCACCCGGGCTTGTCCGCGGATTCGACCTACGCCTTCATCGATGAGCCGCTCATGCGATCGCGGGTGCAGGTGGACGTCACGCCGCGCATCAAGCTGCCCTTCCCGGGCAAGACGCTGGAACTGACGCTCGCCTCGTCGTATCGCCGCTTCATCGGCCAGAACATGCCCACGCTCGTCGAGAAACAGAGCGCCGTGTCCGTGCTGCGCCTCACGATTCCGGTCTATGGCCTGGTGTCGCTCAACCTCAGCGCCGCGACCGCGGTGTCGCAGGTCGTGGGCATTGATGGCTGGTACCGCGTGTTCCAGCCGTCGATGAGCCTCAGCGTGCCGATCGTCGCCTCACGGCACGGCGGCTGGATCTTCTGACGGCCGGCAGCTACTGGCGGCGCGCGCTCCAGAGCGCGCGTTCACGGCCGATCGCGGCCTCGGCGTCGTCGATGAACGTGACCAGGTCCGCCTCCGTTCTGATCATCGACGCCCGCTCTTCGATGAGGCCCAGATCGAGCGCGGCCATCGCGTAGGCGTGCGCGAGCTCCTGATACTGGCGCAGGTGCATCCAGCCGATCAGCGCGCTGGCGACGGCGGAAAACAGCCCGGCGAAATCCCAACTGGACATGTATGGCGAGACGAGCAGCACGCTCGACGCCAGCGCCGCGGCCTGGCTGCACTGGATGATGATGTAGGACCGCGTCCCGGCCACCTGGTTGCGGCGGGCACGCGCGCCGTACCACCGCCGCTGATCCTGCAGGCGCCCGATGAGATAGAGCTCCCGCCGCGCCTCGAATGGCGCGCTTCGAATCGCGCGCATGCGCGGCGTAATCTGCGGATGCTCGGTGAACTCGCTGCCGAATCCCAGCGCGGAATCACCGCGATCCTGAATCGCATTGCGCAGGTCGGCCAGGAACTTCCGCGAGGCCTCGTCTGCCGGGAGCGAAGCCGGATAGGGACCGGCGTCGGTGACGAACAGCCACGTCAGGCTCCTGACGGATTCGGCGACTGCCCGGGCGGCGTACCAGTGCTTTTCCGGCTTGAGCGCCCACCGGATCGTCGTCAGCATGAAACTGAGCGACGTGATGCCGGCCGTTGCAAACGCGATCGCGCTGGCGGCGTCGGGAAAGATCCGCGAGAAGGCCGACAGCGCGGCGCCTGCCACCAGGCCGCCCAGAATGACGGCCGTCATCTGCCCGTACCGCCGCTGGGTCCGGCGTGACGCGTGGTCGGCCGCGAGAAAGAGCGCTGGAAAGTCGGCGTCTGCGAACGTGAGCGGACTGGTCTCCGAATCCGCCACTATCGAATGACCCGGATGGGAAGATACTTGCGCGCTTGGTTGGCCCCTGAACTCGCCACCAGCTCAATCACGTAGTCGCCCACGGCCAGCGGCGCCAGATTGAGGTCCGCGACGACCATAGCCTGGCCCGATCGATCGCGCTCCGTCAGGTTGACGGGAACGGCCAGCGCACGGGCATCCCGGCCGAGCAACCGCGCCATGCGCTGATCGAGCGGCCCGAGGATTGGCCACTCGATGTGCACGCGTTCCGTTCGATAAAACTGCGAATCAGCCGCGGGTTTGAGCGGCGAGGCCGGCGCCGGGGTGGCGCGGAAGACGATCGGTTCGCCGACGACCGTCGCCGGCGTGCCGGGGATTTCCAGCCGGTCGGTCAGTGACAACGTTCCAGGGGCAGACAACTTTACGATCAAGCGGAAGGGCCCCTCGCCTGCCGGTTTCGGCACGCGAACAAGCACCGACCGCTGGCCCGGATCGATGCGCGCGGCGATGGGCTCGCCCGAACCGCCCCCCGTGATTTGCACGTCCGCTCCACGGCTCCACGGCAGATCGAATATGGCGGCGCTCGGCAGTTCCACAACGACGGCCAGATCAGTCGGCGTGGGCACGCCGTAAGTGAACACGTCGGCTGACGCGCGCAGCTTCGACAGCTCGTTCAACGCCGTCGTGACGGCGGCGGCTTCGGGCGGCGCGGCTTTGGCGGGCGCGGTCGCGCCCATTGACCGGGTGTCGGCCGCCGGCGCCAGGTAACCGCGGCGCGCCTTGATTCGCAGGCCGGGCGCGGTCGTCTTGACTTCGATCTTCCGGTACGTGCCGTCCTGCTTTGTGTTGCTCGACGAGTAGCCGAGCAGGTAGTACGCCGACACGTCGTCTGAAACCTTGCGCAGCGCGGCGCCGAAGTCGTTCGTATTGCTGATCAAACCGTCGGTGTTGTCCGCCAGCTCGCGCAATCGCTCCCAGCGGCCGTCGCCGCCCGGCGTGAGGCCGTCCACATTGATCGGATAGAACGCGACATTGTAGCGATTCGCGTCGGCAATCAATTCGCGGAAGCGGCGCGGATCGTCCACCTGGAACGCCGACGCGGCGGCCGTGCCGCACCTGGTCCAGTCTGCCACACCCGGATCTCCGGGCGTGGTTGACAGCGTGCCGGTCTGAGTAATCCCGACGCGCGGCCTCGAGGCATAGTGATCCTTGTCCAGAATCATGCTGAGGCGGCCCGGGTCCGGCCCGTACAGCTCCCACCCGATGCTGAAGACAATGAACGCCTTGCGCGATTCGCGCAGCGCGCCGAGGTAGCGCACCCACCCGCTGAGGCTCTTGAGCGTCTCCTCTTCGTGCAGCCGCTGACTGATCTCGGCCGCGACGGCTTCGCCGTAGCACGTAATGAGGTACCGCTCATCCTCTCTCAGCGACAGCGATCCCTTCTGCAGGCCCCACGTCCAGTTCTCCGTCAACTGCGCTTCCAGCGACGTCGTCTGCCGCCCCAGGATCAGATCGCGCGGGCGCATCAGGGCCGTCGCCACGCCGAACAGATCCCCCGGCGTAAGGATCCGGTTGAGCATCGCGATCAGCGGCTCTTTGATCGATTTCGATCCGGACAAGCTCGCCTGATAGTGGTCGAGGTACAGCACGAACACCCGATTACGGGGATCCGCGGCCAGCTTATTGGCTTCTTCCTGCGTGTTCGGATCGCGCTTGAATGCTTCCGGCGTGTTCGGCTCGATGCGGATGAACTCGAACGTATCGACGGCCTGCGGTTTGCCGTCCTCGAGGATCTGGAAATCCTTCGCACTCAGGCCTTCGACAATCTGGCCGTCTCTGGTGGGATAGACGTCCACCTGGACGAAATTCGTCGCGGTCTTGAACACCGGCGGCGTCTGCTGCGGCGTCTGTTGCGGAGGAGGCGTCTGCCCGCCAGTCTGGGCCCTGGGTCCGGATGCCGTGGCCGCCACGATGGCGGCGGCCACGCACACCGACACGAACACGAGACGATGGGCTTGACCGTCCATGGCGCGCTCCTCGGGGCTGGCACCGACGAGTTTAGCGCCTTTCACTCCAGATCGACGAACGACGCCCGGCCGACGTCGTCAACCTCGCAACGGTAGAAATGGATGGAGGCGTTGGCGGCAAATTCGGCCGCGTGCAGGTGCAATTCGTGCGCGTCGGCGTTCTGGCGCTCGCGAACCACGGCCGCCGGCGCGTCGGGAAGCTTGCGCTGGTAGTCCGCGCAGATCGCAGCCGCGGGGCCTGTCGGCGCCGGACCATGAAACAACAGGACGACGCGCGTGACGCGATGCAGTTCCACCAGGTAACGACATTCGGCTCGCATCGTCTGCGCCCGCGAGAAGTCCCGCCCGGTCGCCGCGAGCGCCCCGGCCCCACCGGGTGCGTAGAACCTGTCGTAACGCGTGATGCCCAGTTCGTTCGAGAGGAAGTCGTCGGTGACTTCCTGAAGGCGGCCATCCGAACACGCGACCACCAGGATGTTCGGGCGGTCCACGGTCCAGCGATGTTCTTGCATTCTTGAATGCGGCATGTGGTCTTGGGATTCTAGTTGATCGGCCCGCCGGTCCGGCCCACACCGAGCGTTTGACCAGGGCCAAATCCATAACCAACGGTCACTTGAGGTTCGGCCCGTCGTCCGGCTACCATTCGCACTCGTAGATGGCGCTGGAAGACTTCGGAGTGCTCCTCCCGTCGGTCGCGTGCGTCAATTGTTCGGAACAGGCGGCGCGGCTCCTCGAGATCTCGCAACTTGCTCCCGTGGATTACTACCGGTGCACCCGGTGCGCGCACCTGTGGACGGTCTACAAGGGCACGCGGACGCTGGTGGAGCACGTGACCGTTCCCACAACTCCCGGGCGCATTCAGGACATCAAGCCTCGGCTCTGACCTCTTTTTTTTGTGGAACGCGGTGATGGTTACCGCCTGCTCCGCGCGCGCTCGCCGGCCCTCGACAGGAATGACCGGTGCATAATGTCCGACACGCGCACAGTCGGCCGGGGGCAAAGCCCCGAGATTTCACAAGCGCACGAGCGCAGCGAAGTGCGCCTCGCGAACGGAGCTCAACGTGCCTAAAGCGCACGTCAGAGGAGGCACGTTGCGCGAGTGAGCGAGCAGGGGGTCCGGGGGCAAAGCCCCCGGAGTAATAAAAGTCGGGATGGCGGGATTCGAACCCACGACCCCCTGACCCCCAGTCAGGTGCGCTACCAGACTGCGCTACATCCCGATAATCGTGTCTGACGCTACCGCCGCTTCTTGCCCGCCGGTTTCTTCTTCGTCGCCTTGCGCGCCGTGGATTTCGACGCGCGCTTGCCGGACGACTTCGCGGCGTGCCCTTTGGGGGATCGAGCGCCGGCCTTCGCCTTGCCTGATTTTACCGGTTTCGCCGCTCGCGTGCGCCGGCTCGTGTCTCCGTTCAGCACACCGAGAATCCAGCCCAGCCCCTCGCGCACATCGGTCAAGCCTTTACGCGTCTGCTTGTCAACCAGCGCGACGACGTCGGCGTCCGTGATCGTCTCCGCCTGCTCCTCCACCGTGGCCGTCGTCACGCCCTCTTCCAGCAACTGCCGTCGCGCGCCGGCCAGCGTCAGGCCATCGACGAGCAGCAGATCCCTGATCCGCAAAACGAGTTCGACATCGGCACGGCGATACAGCCGCGGACCATCCGGCGTCTTCGACACGCCCAGGTCAGGGAACTCCGCCTCCCAGCTGCGCAGCACGTACGGCTGCACCTCCGCCAGCTCGCAGACCTCCTGCGCCTTGAAGACCGCGCGATGAGGAATCACGACGCCCATCAGAAACGGAAAAAGTATACCTTTTCCCTCCGCCCTTCCCTTTTACCTTTCCCCTTTGTTCCTCCCTTTGCCCTTTGCCCTCTGCCTTTTGCCCTTTGAGTTCTGCCCCTTGCCCTTCGGAGCCGCTCGCTCCCGCCGTCGAATCTTGAGCCGGATGGGCGTGCCTTCGAATCCAAAGTGCTCGCGCAACTGGTTGGCCAGGTACCGCTCGTAGGAAAAGTGCAGCTCGGATGCGACGTTCGTAAACAGCATGAATTCGGGCGGCTTCACCGCCGTCTGCACGCCATAGAGGATGCGGACGTCGCGCCGGGCTTTGCTCACGGGCTTGTGGGCGCTGGTCACGGATTCCAGAAACCGATTCAGCTCGGACGTTGTCACGCGACGCTGCCCGGCCGCCGCGACGCGATCCACGACCTCCAGCAGTTTCCCGGTCCGATCGCCGGTCAGCGCGGAGAACCGGACAATCGGCGCGTAATCGAGAAACTTGAGCTGGAATCGCAGCTTGTCGTCGAACTCGCGGGCGAATCCCTCGGGCCGCCCTTTCATCAGATCCCACTTGTTGACCGCGATGACGATGCCGCAGCCGGATTCTTCGGCTTCTCCGGCAATGGCCGCCTCCCGGTCACCGGCCCCTTCGGTGGCGTCCACGACCAGCACCACGACATCGGCCCGCGCCATCGCGCGCTTGGCGAGCACGACGCTCACGGCCTCCACCTGTCCAGCCCGGGCCACGCGCCCGGGCCGCCGCATGCCGGCGGTATCCACGATGCGGAAGCGACGCTGATGCCATTGCAGCATCACATCCACCGTGTCACGCGTCGTCCCTGGGATTTCGCTGACCATGACGCGTTCCTGGCGCAGCAGGCGATTGACCAGCGACGACTTGCCGACGTTGGGCCGCCCGACAATCGCGACCCGCGTCTCCGGTTCCTCGGCGGCCAGATCTTTCGGGGCGGGCAGGCGCGCGAGCACCTCGTCGAGCAAATCGGCCACGCCATCGCCATGTTCGGCCGACACTTCGACGACCGGCTCGATGCCCAGCGCGTGAAAGTCGAGCGCGCGCGCGCGTTTGTCGTCGGTCTTGTTGACGGCGAGGAGGACCGGCACGCCCAGCGGCCGAATTCGTCGCGCGATCTCCTGGTCGCCGGGCACCAGTCCTTCGCGGCCGTCCACGACGAATACTACGACGTCGGCGCCTTCCAGGGCCTTGAGCCCGTGCTCGACCACCAGGGCGTGTAACGGATCTTCCGTGTGGCCAAAGAGGCCGCCGGTATCGACCAGCGTGAATCGGCGGGGTCCCCACTCGGCGGGCGCGGCCAGGGTATCGCGTGTGGTGCCCGCAACCGGCGCCACGATCGAGCGGCGCGTGCCGGTGATGCGATTGAAGAGGGTGGACTTGCCCACATTGGGACGACCCACGAGGACTACGGCCGGGCCGTCCGGATTCACAGCCACGAGTATAGGTGAGATGCGGCCGGATTGGACGCACTTAGCCGCTCACTTGACAGCATAACTAGGTTTGTTTATTGTCACTTACGGGCAAGCGTATCCGCCTAAGTGCTTCTCACACATGATCAAGGTCGACATCGTCGCTGAGGTGTCCAAGCTGGCGGACATCACCAAGGTGAAGGCGGAAGTTGCCGTCGATGCGGTATTCGACGCGATGCGGGCCTCCATGATGCGTGGCGAGCGGATTGAGCTGCGCGGGTTCGGCGTGTTCCAGGTGAAGCCCCGGAAGCGCGGCATCGGCCGCAACCCCCGGACCGGCAAGGAAGTCCGCATCCCGCCGGGCCGGACGATTCGATTCAAGCCGGGGAAGGAACTCCAGAATATTGGCGGCTGAGCCGTTCGACGTCGCCTTACCCGTCTACCAGCCTCGTCCAAAGTTCCAGCATCGCTATGGCGTGCATGCGGCGTGGTTTCTCGCCACACTGCTGACCACCAGTTGGGCCGCGGTTGGGACACCTCCCGGAATGCCATGGACCATCGGCACTCTCTTCAGAGCGCTGCCGTACGGATTGTGGTACTCGCTTCCCATTCTGATCATTCTGGGCTGTCACGAATTCGGGCACTACTTCTATTGCCGCCGGCACAATGTGGATGCGACGCTGCCGTACTTTCTTCCGGCACCTCCGTTCTTCCTCACCGGCACATTCGGCGCCGTCATCCGGATCCGCGAGGCGTTTCCCTCGAAGCGGGCGCTGTTCGACATCGGCGTCGCGGGACCGATCGCGGGCTTCGTCGCGTTGCTTCCGTTTCTCTATTGGGGCATCACGATGTCCACGGTCGTGCCGAAGCTGCCGCCATCGGCCGCCGTGATCTACTTTGGCGAACCGCTGCTCTACAAGTTTTTCGCGTACCTGCATTTCGGCGCGCTGGGCCCCGGCCAGGACGTGCTCATTCACCCCATGGCGTTCGCCGCCTGGTTCGGCATGCTCGCCACGGCCTTGAACCTCATGCCCTTCGGCCAGCTCGATGGCGGCCACATCTCCTATGCCGTGCTGGGCCCGCGCTCCTGGATGGTGTCACTGGCGACGCTCATCACGACGATCGTGATGCTGATCTTCGAATCAATGTCGTGGCTGTCGATGGCCATCATCATGCTCGCGATGGCGTTCTTCCTCGGGATCGGCCACCCGCGGCTGGTGGACGATCACGAACCGCTGGACAGCACGCGAAGACTGGTCGCGCTCGGCGCGCTCATTATTTTTGTAGTCTGTTTCACGCCCGTTCCTATCCAGACATTTTTCTCGGGAAAATAAGGCCGAACCTTCGTCGGTCCAAAGGTCCACGGTCCAAAGGTCCAAGGGTTCGGTCCAAAGGTTCACAAGGTCCGGTCCAAGGGTTCGGGTCCGCAAGATCCGGCGCCGGACCTCGGGACCTGAACCTTTGGACCGGACCTGACGAACCTTTGGACCGAACCCTTGGCCCTTTGGACCATGGCCCCTTGGACCGACATGATCAAGTAATCGTCATTGGATCTATGTCCACGATGATCCGCCGTTTTATCTCCGGTCGTTCGTCGAGCGCCTTCAGGAGCGCCTCGCGCATGGGCTTTCGCTGCGCGCCTTTCATGAAAAATTGCGCGCGATACTCGTCGTTGAGCTTGGCGAGTGCGGCCGGCGCCGGGCCGACGACCTGGCCATGCGCGTGGCGATGGCGCACGCGCTTGACCAGATCGTGCGCGTCGCCCATCGCGCCTTCGGGTGTACGCGCGCGCACCATGACGTTGATGAGCGCGACCGCCGGGGGATACCGGAGTCCCTTGCGAAACTCCATCTCGCGCTCGTAGAACGCCTCATAGTCCTGCGCCGACGCGGCCTGGATCGCGTAGTGCTGCGGATAGAGGCTCTGCACGATGGCTTCGCCCGCGACCTCCCCGCGGCCGGCGCGTCCGATCACCTGCGTCAGCAACTGAAACGTCCGCTCGGCCGCCCGAAAATCCGCCTGCCCGAGCCCGACATCGGCCGACACGACGCCGACGAGCGTCACGGCAGGAAAGTCGTGCCCTTTCGCGATCATCTGCGTGCCGACCAGGATGTCGATGTCGCCGGCCGCGACCGCGCGCAGCACGCGGACCATCGATCCGCGGCGCCGGATGGTGTCGCGATCGACGCGGCTGACGCGCGCGCCCGGAAAATGCGCGCGCAGGTCCGCCTCCAGCCGCTCCGTGCCGAAGCCCCCCTGCTCCAGATACTCCCCGCCGCACGCGCCACATCGTCTCGGCACCGCCGTCGCGTAATTGCAGTAATGGCACCGAAGGCGGCGCTGGGCCTTGTGATACGTCAGCGCGACGCTGCAGTGCGGGCACTCGATTGACGCGCCGCACTGCCGGCAGAAGATGACGACCGCAAAACCGCGGCGGTTGAGCAGAATCAGCGACTGCTCGCCGCGCCCGAGCCGATCCCGCACGGCCTCCAGGAGCGGCACGCTGAGGGCGACATCGGCGCCCTGCGCCGCAAATTCCTGGCGCATGTCGATGACCCGGACCGCAGCCAGCGGCCGATCGAGCACGCGCCTCGCGAGCCGCAGGAGTTGATAGCGGCCCGCATGCGCGTTGGCCGCCGACTCGAGTGACGGCGTCGCCGACCCCAGCACCACGAGCGCGCCGTGCGCGCGGGCCCGCACGATGGCCACGTCGCGGCCGTGATACCGGGGCGATTCGTCCTGCTTGTAGGCGCCGTCATGCTCCTCGTCCACGACGACAAGCCCGATCTGATCCAGCGGCGCGAACACCGCGCTGCGCGTGCCGACGACAACATCGACGTCGCCGCGACGGATGCGGTGCCACTGGTCGTGCCGCTCGCCGTCGGAGAGACCGCTGTGCTGAATCGCGACGCGGTCGCCGAATCGCGCGCGGAACAGACCGGCGGCTGAGGGCGTGAGCCCGATCTCCGGCACCAGCACCAGCACGCGCCGCCCTGTCCCGATCACGTGGGCCGCCAGCCGCAGGTACAGCTCGGTCTTGCCACTCCCCGTGACGCCGTGCAGCAGCACGGTCTGGAAGGTGTGCGCCGCGGCCGCATCCTCCAGCCGGCGGTACGCGTTCAACTGTTCGGGCGTCAATTCCGGAAGGGCCGCCGACGGCGAGCCGACGGACCAGGAGCCCCCGTCTCCCTCCCCGCCAAAGGGATCGCGGAGAACGACGTCCTCCCGCACCCGGACTGAGCCCTTGTTGACCAGGGTTCGTAACGTCGCGACCGACACACCAGCTTTTGTCGCGTCTGCGGCGGAGACGCCATCGGGCTGCTTCGCCAGAAGATCAAGAGCGGCCTGCTGTTTGGCTGTACGCTTCGCGTCGTCCTTTTTGCCGGCGCCAGGGTCCCCGGCGGCGGCGGGCACGGCGCCGAGTACATAGACGCGCGTCGTTCGAAAGGAATCCACAGCGCCGGATCGGGCCGCCGGGGGCATCGCGAGCGCGACGGCCGTGCCCGGTCCGCTCGCGTAGTACTCGCCCACCCACAGCGCCAGATCGATCACGTCAGCCGGGATGAACGGTTCGCGGTCAATCACTTCAGCGATGGGTTTCAAAGCCGCGCCGGCGGGAGCGCCGGCGTGCGGATCCACCACACACCCGACGACCGAGCGCGAGCCGAGCGGCACGCGCACGCGCGCGCCCTTGTAAAGCTTGTAAAGGTCGATGCCGGCCGGAACGAGATAGCTCAGCAGGCCGAGGCCCGGCACGGGCACGGCGACACTGGCGATTCGGCCTGTCTGCTCACTGGGCGCTGGCGAGGAGGTCACGCACTTTTTTCATGTCCTCCCACACGTCGCGCTTCCGCTCCGGGCTGCGCAGCAGATAGGCGGGATGGAAGGTCGGAATGAGCTGAGAGTCGTGACGGAACGGATGCACGCGCCCGCGAATGCGCGAAATCGGCGCGTCGGTGCCGAGCAGCGCGTGTGCCGCAAACGTGCCGAGCGCGACGATGACGCGCGGGCGAATCGTGTCGATCTGCCGGAACAGAAACGGCTGGCACTGCGCCACCTCGTCCGGATCGGGATTCCGGTTGCCGGGCGGCCGGCACTTGATCACGTTCGCGATGTACACGTCCGATCGCTGCAGGCCGATCGATTCGATGATCTTCGTCAGCAACTGCCCGGCGCGGCCGACGAAGGGCTCGCCCTGAATGTCTTCATCCGCCCCCGGCGCCTCGCCGACGAACATCAGCTGCGCGTTCGGATTGCCCACGCCGAACACGATCTGCGTCCGGCCGAGCGTGTGCAGCTTGCAGCGGGTGCAGTCGCCGATGGTTTCGCGGATCAGAGGGAGAGAGTCTGCGACAGGTACGACAGGTACGACGGGTACAACGGGTACGACGGGTGCGACGGGTTCGGCGGCTTCGGCGACCGTCGTTGTCCGGTCGCGCCACCGGGGATCGCGCGAAATACCGCGCACGCCCAGCTCCTCATAGAAGCGCAGATGGTCGGCGATATCGCGACGGACGCTCATCGGGAAGCGGCGAGGCGCGGATGGGGTTGGAGCAGGCGCTCGGCGCGATCGAGCACGATTGCCGCGACCGCGGTCTTGGCCATCAGCGGTTGCGGCTCTGAACCGGCGGCGCTGACGAGCGTGACGATGTTCGTGCCCACGTCGAATCCCGCGCCCGCCTGGGTGACGTCGTTGGCCACGATCAAATCGACGTGTTTGTCCGCGAGCTTCCGCATCGCTGCCGGCACGGGATCGCCCGTCTGGGCGGCAAACCCGATGAGCACGGGGCTCGTGCGCGGCCCGCGACGCGCGCCGAGATCCGCCAGGATGTCGGGGGTACGCTCGAGTTCCAGCGTCAGACGATCGCGGTGATCGAGCTTCTCAGGCGCGGCGCCGGCCTTGAGCGTGTAGTCGGCGACGGCTGCCGCCATGATGACGACATCGGCGCGCTCGGCAGCGGCCAGGACCGCCTGGTGCATCTCGCGGGCCGTCCGTACCTGAATCCGCTCGGACACGGCCGGCGGCGTGACGGACGTCGGCCCGGAGATCAGCGTCACGCTGGCGCCGCGGCGCGAGGCCTCGGCCGCCAGGGCAAATCCCATCCGGCCGCTGGATCGATTCGCCAGAAATCGAACTGGATCGATGTCTTCGAGCGTCGGGCCGGCGGTCACGACCACGTGCCGGCCAGCCAGCGACCCGCCGGCCGTCAGCAGGCGATCGGCCGCGTCGGCGATGGCGTCGGGCTCAGCCAATCGTCCCTTGCCCACCCAGCCGCAGGCGAGATAGCCGTCGCCCGGTTCCACCAAGGTGACGCCGCGGTCGCGGAGCACGGCGATGTTCGCGGCGGTCGCCGGATGCTCCCACATGTGGGTGTTCATCGCGGGCGCCACGAGTACCGGCGCTTTCGTGGCGAGATAGAGCGCGGACAGAAAATCGTCGGCGATGCCGTGCGCGAATTTGGCCAGCACGTTGGCGGTCGCCGGGGCCACGAGCAGCAGGTTCATGTCCGACGCGAGCGCAATGTGCTCGATGTCGGCGTTCATGCCGGGCTTGAACTGCGATGTGATGACCGGCGCGCGCGTGATGGCTTCAAACGTCAGCGGGCCGACGAACTTCGCGGCGTGGCGCGTGAGAATGGCGCGGACGCGATGTCCGCGCTTCTGGAGCAGGCGCGCGACCTCGACGCTCTTGTAGGCGCCGATCCCCCCGGAGACGCCGAGCCCGACCAGCGCCATGTGCCGCTACTTGGCCTGGTCGATGCGGTGGACCGCTCCGCTCGAGATTTCCTGGAGTGCCCGCCGGGCCGGTTTGAGCGAGCCGTCAACCTTGGGCAGGCACCCGCGCAGCAACTGGCGCGCCCGGGCCGCCGCAAGCGTGACAAACTCAAATGAATTCTCCGGCCGCACGGTCGCTTTCAATCGATCCGTCATCCTTCTACTCCCTGTCTTTACTTTAGCCGGAACTCGCTTGACAGGCCGCGGTTTCTGTACCTCGACCTGTCAAGCGGTTCCTCGAAACGTATTCACGATGGGCTCGATGCCCGGCAGCCGGCGCACGCGTCGCGCGCGCTCAGCGGTCACAATCGCACACAGTTCACCGACGCAGCGGGTCAGCTCGTCGTTGATGACGACGTAGTCGTATTCATCGACCGCGCTGACCTCGGCCCGGGCTGTCGCGAGCCGCCGGCGGATCGCGCGCTCGTCATCCTGGCACCGGCCGCGCAACCGGGACTCGAGCGCCTCGAATGACGGCGGCAGCACGAAGACGCCGACCGCCTCCGGGACGCGGGTCCTCACCTGCCGCGCGCCCTGCACGTCAATGACGAGCACGACATCATGGCCATGCGTCAGCAGCGCCTCGGTATCCGCACGGCCGGTGCCGTACAGATTGCCGAACACATCAGCCCATTCCAGAAAGCCGCCCTGCGCGGCCATCGCCTCGAACGCCTGGCGATCTATGAAATTATAGTCGACCCCATCCCGTTCACCGGCACGCGCCGGTCGCGAGGTGTAGGAACGGGATCGCGCCAGCCCGGGGCAGGCCTGAACCAGCCGCTCCACCACGGTCGTCTTGCCGGTGCCCGATGGCGCGGAAATGACCATCAGCAGGCCGCGCGGCGGACTATTCGACATTCTGCACCTGCTCGCGAAGCCGCTCGAGTTCAGCCTTGGCGGCGATGACCGTTTCGGTGGCGCGCAGGCCGTCCACCTTCGACCCGATGGTGTTAATCTCGCGGTTCATTTCCTGCAGCAGAAAATCCAGCTTCCGCCCGCAAGGTTCGGGCCCCGTGGACAGGGATTCCCAGTGTTCCAGGTGGCCGCGCATCCGGGCGATTTCCTCGTCCACATCCGACCGCGAGACAAACCGCACAATCTCCTGGGCGACGGCCGTCGGGTCTCCGGCGAGGTCTGCCGGCAGCAGCGCGAGCCGCTCGCGCAGGCGATCCCCGAGCGCGGCCTGACCTTCCCTGGCGAGCCGCTCGAGCTCGCCGACAAACGCGGCAATCGTGGCCATGCGCGTCCGCAAGTCGGCCTCGAGAAAGCGGCCTTCCGTGGCCCGCATGACGACCAGCGCATCGAGCGCGTCCTCCAGCACCGACTCGACCAGAGCGCCAAGGCGCTCCGAGACGCCGGCCGGGTCCTGCCGGGCGCGGATCTCCATGACTTGCGGAATCCGCAGCATGTCGGACGCCGTCAGGCCTCCGGTAATGACACCGCGTTCCCGGGCGGCGTCCACGGCCGACGAGACCTGGTCCAGGAGCCGTTCGTCCAGTACGACTTCCCGCGCCGGCAGCGACGTCTGCTCGACGTTCAGCGCCAGCTCCACCCGGCCGCGCGTCAGCTTGCGCTGCAGCAGGCCCTTGATCCGCGATTCGATCGGCGCCAGCGCCTGCGGCGCTTTGATCTGGCTGTCGAGAAAACGGTGATTCACGGACTTGACCGTGATATTGACGCGCTCGCCCTCATCCTCACGGCTCACGGCCGCAAAGCCAGTCATTGATCGGATCATTTCTCAGCGCGGGGGGACTTCGTCCCCGCCGCACCCCCCTGACGCGTTCGCTCGCGGGGACCCCTTCGCCCCGCTCCGCTCACGCGGCTCGCTCGCACGGCTCGCTCGCTACTCACGCACCGCACCCATTTCCCGCTCGTCAAAGGCCTCCAGCGCGTAGAGCTTCGCGTCGACGCGGGGGGCCTTCGTCCCCGCCGCCCCCCCCTGACGCGTTCGCTCGCGGGGACCCCGACGCCCCGCTCCGCTCACGCGGCTCGCTCGCACGGCTCGCTCGCTACTCACGCACCGCACCCACTTCCCGCTCGTCAAAGGCCTGCAGCGCGTAGAGCTTCGCGTAGACGCCGTCCGGCTTGCTCACGAGCGATTCGTGTGTACCCACCTCTGCGACGCGGCCCTTCTCGAGCGCGACGATGAGATCGGCGCGGCGCACGGTCGACAGCCGGTGCGCGATCACAAAGGTCGTGCGGTTCTTCATGAGGTTGGCCAGGGCGTCCTGCACGAGCAGTTCGGATTCCGCATCGAGCGCCGAGGTGGCTTCGTCGAGCACGAGCAACGGACTGTCCTTGAGAATGGCGCGGGCGATCGCCAGCCGCTGCCGTTGTCCGCCAGAAAGCCGCTGCCCGCGCTCGCCAATCCGAGCATCATAACGTTCCGGCAGCTGAAGAATGAACTCTTCGGCGTGGGCCGCGCGCGCGGCCGCCTCGATCCGGGTGCGCTCGGCCGCGGGCGCACCGTAGGCGATGTTGGCGGCAATCGTGTCGTCGAACAGCACGGTCTCCTGTGTGACGAGCGCCGCCTGTGCGCGCAATGACTTCAGCGACACCGTCCGGATATCGACGCCATCGACCAGCACGGCGCCTTCGGTCACATCGTAGAATCGCGGAATCAAATTGACCAGCGTGGTTTTTCCCGCGCCACTCAGTCCGACAATGGCCACAACCTGCCCGACTCGGACCGAGAAGGATACGCGCCGCAGGATGAACCGATCGGGCTCGTCATCGTAGGAGAACCCCACATCCCTGAATTCGACGCCGGAATGCAGCGGCGCGAGCGGCGGAGCCCCTGGCGTGTCTTTCACTTCACTGTGCGTGTCCAGCATCTCAAAGATGCGATGAGCAGCCGCGATCGCCTGCTGGATCGACGCATTCACGCGGCTGAGCTTCTTGATGGGCTGATACATCATGAAACCCGCCGTGATGAAGGCACCGAACTGACCGGCGTCCAGCAGGTGGGCCTGAATGCGGGTCATCCCGTACCAAATCGCCCCAACCGCCGCGATGCCCCCGAGCGCTTCCATGATCGGCGGCAATGCCGAGAGCGCGCCGGTGATGCGCATGTTCGTCCGGTACAACTGCTGCGTGGCGCGGCCGAACCGCTCGGCTTCCCGGCCCTCCGCGCCAAATGCCTTGACGATCCGATGGCCCGCGATACTTTCGGTCGCGATGTGCGTCACTTCGGCCAGTTGTTCCTGGCCTTTGCGCGTCGTCCGACGGACACGCTGGCCGAGTCGGACGAGGGGATAGACGATCAGCGGCGCGGCCGTCAGGAACACCAGCGCGAGCCGCCAATCGATGGAAAACATGACGATCAGGAAGCCGACGATCGACAGGCTCTCTCGAATCAGGTCCGCGATGGTCTCGGCGACGACGTTTTGCACCTGATTCACGTCGTTCGTGATGCGCGAGACCAGCTGGCCGGTCGTCCGTCGCGAAAAGAACGCGGCGGACTGGTCCAGCGTGTGCCGAAACAACAGGTTGCGAATGTCGCGAACGACCCGCTGACCGATGTCCGCCATGAGGAAATCGGACACGTAGCCGCCGACGCCCTTCGCGAAGTAGGCCAGGAGAATGAGCTCGGCGATCTGCCTGATCCCTTCGGAGCCTGTGATCAGGCCGTTGAGGATGGGCTTCAGGACGTAGGCCAGACCGGCGCTGCCCGCCGCGTAGACGACCATCGCCACGAGCGCGACGATGAAGCGGCCGCGATAGGGCCGCGCGTACTTCAGAAGCCGTCGAAACTCGTTCACTCCCTGAACCGGTACTTGAGCAGCACCCAGAGGGCGACGACGCCGTCGCGCCACGTAATTTTCTTGCCGTCCTCGTAGCCGCGCCCATCGTACGTGATGGGCACCTCGTACACGCGGTAGCCGCGCTTGAAAATCTTGGCCGTGAGTTCCGGCTCAATCCCGAAGCCGTTCGACTCGACTTTGAACGACCGCAGGACCTCCGTCCGCATGACCTTGTAGCACGTTTCCATGTCCGTCAGCATGGTGTTGTAGAGGACATTGGTCAGGAACGTGAGCAGCCGGTTGCCCGCGTAGTGCGTGAACAGGAAGACCCGGTGCCGGCCGAGGAAACGCGATCCGTAGACCACGTCGGCGCGGCCCTGGCAGATGAGCGCGATCAGGTCGGGCAGTTCCTCGGGCGAGTACTCGAGGTCGGCGTCCTGGATCACGACCAGATCGCCCGTCACCTCCTGGAAGCCGCGGCGCAGCGCGGCGCCCTTGCCGCCGTTCTTCGGCTGCATGATGACCTTGATCGGCTTCTCCGCGGCCAGTCGCTGGAGGATGTCCCGCGTGCCGTCCGTCGAGCCATCGTCGACGACGATCAACTCGATGCGCAGCGGGACGGCGAGCACGCGGCCGACGATCTCTTCGATCGTCGCCCGCTCGTTGTACGCGGGCATGACGACCGAGAGCAGCGGATCTTTCAGCAGACCACGCAGTCGCGACATATGTCCCCGATCAGTCCGAATAGCCCGCCGGCATGCGCTCGCGCCACGCCCACGCGGTCCTGACAATCGTGTCGAGATCGCCCAGCTGCGGCTTCCACCCGAGATCCCGCCGCGCCCGCTCGTTGGAGGCGACCAGCCGCGCCGGGTCTCCCGCGCGCCGGGGGCCAATCGAGTGCGGTACCGGGCGGCCGCCGACTCGAGCGACCGTATCGATGACCTGTTTGACCGACATCCCCACGCCGTTGCCCAGATTGTATGAGCCGGACGCGCCGCCCGACGACAGCCGTTCGAGCGAGGCCAGGTGCGCGGCGGCGAGGTCCGTGACGTGCACGTAGTCGCGCAGGCATGACCCGTCGGGCGTGTCGTAATCGTCGCCAAAGACTGTCAGCGGCTTTCCACCATGCGCCGCAGCAATGGCCAACGGGATCAGATGCTCCTCGGGCCGGTGGTCTTCGCCAATCAACCCGTCAGGGTCAGCCCCGGCCGCGTTGAAATAGCGGAGCGCTACGGCCTTGATGCCGGCGGCCCGTTCCAGATGCGGCAGAAACCGTTCAATCGCCAGCTTCGATTCGCCGTACGGGTTGATCGGCTTCTGGGGATGGTTTTCATCGATGGGCGTCGCGATCGGCTCGCCAAATGTCGCCGCGGTGGACGAAAACACGAAGTGCGGGACGCCGGCCGCCGCCATGGCCTCCAGCACCGTGAGCGTGCCCGTGACGTTGGTGCGGTAATAGCCGATCGGCTCCCTGACGGACTCGCCGACCGACAAGCGCGCGACAAAGTGCATGACGGCATTCACGCCAGACGCGCGCATTGTCTGGGTCAGCATGGCGCCATCCAGCACGTCACCACGAACCAGCGTGACGCGCCTGGCCGGAAACGCGTGGGCGATGCGAGCGACGGCCTCGGCATGGCCAGCCGACAGATTGTCGTAGACCACGACATCAATGCCGGCCGCCGCCAGGGCCTTGACCGCGTGGCTGCCGACATAGCCCGCGCCGCCGGTCACGAGCACCGCGCTCATGGCCGGCCAATCGATCTATACGTGAATCCGAGCGCGCGCAACTGCGCGGGATCGTAGAGATTCCGGCCGTCGAAGATCACCGGCGTCTTCATCAGCCGCTTGACCTTGCGGAAATCCGGATCGCGGAACTCATTCCATTCCGTCACCAGCAACAGCACGTCGGCGCCCTTCAACGCGTCGTACGCACTCTCGGCATATTCGATGCGGCGGCCGAAGATTCGGCGCGCGACGCCGCGCGCCGCCGGATCGAAGGCACGCACACGCCCACCGCGGGCGAGCACGCCCTCGATGATTGGAATCGCCGGCGCTTCGCGCATGTCATCGGTGCGGGGCTTGAAGGACAGGCCCCACACGGCCACCTTCCTGCCCTTCAGGGTCTTGCCAAACCGCTCGTCGATGTACTCGAGCAGGCGGCTCTTCTGCGATTGGTTCACCGCCTCGACGGCCTCGAGAATCCGGAACCGGTACTGCTTGTCCGCCGAGAACTTGATGATCGCTTTCACGTCTTTCGGAAAGCAGCTGCCGCCGTACCCGATGCCCGGGAACAGAAAGGCCGGCCCAATCCGCCGATCGGTCGCAATCGCCTGCCGGACCTTGTCGGCATTGCCGCCGAATCGTTCGCAGACATTGGCGATCTCGTTCATGAACGAGATGCGGGTCGCCAGCATGGCGTTCGCGGCGTACTTGCACAGCTCAGCGCTCGTGGTGTCCATCACCATGATGGGCGCCCCGGTGCGGGTGAACGGCCGGTACAGCGCCGTCATGACGCCAGCCGCGCGTGCGTCATCGGCGCCGATGACCACGCGCTCGGGCTTGAGAAAGTCATCGTCCGCCGCGCCCTGCTTGAGGAACTCGGGCTTGCTGACGACGCTGAACGGGTGCTTCGTGTGTTGGCGGACGGCCGCGCGCACCTTGCGGGCCGTGCCCGCGGGGACCGTGCTCTTGTCGACAATGACCTTGTAGCCGTTCATCGCGCGGCCGATTTCCCCGGCGGCCGCGAGCACGTGCTGGAGGTCTGCGGATCCGTCCTCGCCGGTCGGCGTCCCGACCGCGATGATGACGACGTCGGCCCGCCGGACCGCGTCGCGCAGCGTTGTGGAGAACGCGAGGCGCTTTTCGTGACGGTTCGTCCGCACCAGTTCTTCGAGCCCCGGCTCAAAAATCGGGATTCGGCCCCGGTTCAGCATGCGGACCTTGGCCGCATCCTTGTCGACGCAGACGACGTCGTTTCCGGTCTCGGCGAAACACGCCCCGACCACCAAACCCACGTATCCAGTCCCGATAACGGCCAGCTTCATGCGACGCGAGGCTCCCTACCCCCGACCAAACTCCCCACAGTAGCATGGGGCCAGAAACACTGTCTACTCCTTGAAATTAAAGGAGTTGCGGCGATCGCGGTCCACCCGAAATGGACGTGATAGCATCCGCGGAGTTCGCCCGTGCGAATCCTGCTCGACTATCGGCCCGCGCTTCGGCAACGAACAGGCGTCGGCGAATACGCCCACGAGCTGGCTCGGGCGGTCCTCGCGACTGTCCCGGCGGCCGGCGAGCCCCTCCTGGATCTCGTGCTGTTTTCGGCGTCCTGGAAAGATCGGCTCCAGTCGGGCGTGCTTCCCGGCGCCGCTCTGGTCGATCGCCGTCTGCCAAACCAGATGCTGAATTTCGCCTGGCACAGGCTTGGCTGGCCGCCGGTTGAGACGCTGGCCCCCGGGCCATTTGCCGTGGCCCATGCGTTCCACCCGCTGCTCATCCCCGCGCGCCGGGCGGCCCAGGTGGTCACGATCGCCGATCTGGATTTCCTGGATCACCCCGAACGAACGGATCGAGAGATTCGGCGCGACTACCCCGCACTCGCCGCGGCCCATGCGAAGAAAGCCGACCACGTGATTGTGATCTCTGAAGCGACGGCTCGTGAAACGCGCGAGCGGCTGGGCGTGCCGCCGGACCGCCTGACCGTCTGCACGCCCGGCGCGCCGGCATGGCCGCGCCGCGAACGCGAGCCGGGTGATGATGACGGCTGCGTGCTGTTCCTGGGCACGCTCGACGCGCGCAAGAACCTCGGCGTGCTGCTCGACGCCTACGAGCGCCTGCTCGCGCGAGGGGGCAAGGTTCCGTCGCTCGTGCTGGCCGGCAAACCGACCGGCGATTCACAGGCGATTGCGGCGCGCACCGCGACGGGCGTGCTTGCCGGCCACGTCGAGATGCCCGGATACGTGGACGACGTGACGCGACAGGCGCTGTATCGCCGGGCGTTGATCTTCGTGATGCCGTCGCACACCGAAGGCTTCGGCATGCCGGTGCTCGAAGCGATGACCGTCGGGGTGCCGGTGGTCGTCGCTGACCGCGGGGCCCTCGTCGAGGTGGCGCCGGCCGGCGTGGGACGGGCCTTCGACCCGGCGGCGGCCGATCAACTCGCGGCCATCCTCAGCGAACTGCTCACCCACTCTCAGACCCGCGATCGGATGCGCGAGGCCGGGTGGCGCCAGGCGGCGCGATTTTCGTGGCGAACCTCCGCTGAGCGCCTGCGCGGCGCCTGGCAGCAGGCGGCCGCGCGGAAAGCCGCCCGTGGATAATCGCCCGCTGCACATCGCGATTGACGGCCGCGAACTGGTCGGCAAACCCACCGGCGCCGGGCGCTACCTGACGGGCCTGATGGCGCAGTGGGCGCGGACGACATCGCATCGCTACACGGTCGTGCTGCACGCCGAACCCGGCGCCGCGCTTCGCCAGTTCGGCGATCGCTTCACCTGGCGGGTCGAGCCTGCTGCGATTGGGGGAACCCTGTGGGAGCAGCGCGTGCTGCCGCGTGCGGTCCACGCGATTGGTGCAGACGTGCTCCTGGCTCCCGCCTATACGGCTCCCTTGCGGTCGCCTGCGCCGTTCGTCGTCGTGATCCATGACGTGTCGTATTTCGCGCACCCGGAATGGTTCCCGTGGCGCGAGGGCCTGCGGCGACGGCTGGTCACGCGGCGGGCCGCGCGGCGTGCCCGCAGGATCGTGACGATCTCCGAGTTTTCCCGGGCTGAAATCGAACGGTATCTGGACGTCCCCGCGAGCCGCATCGATCTGGCGCCGCCCGGCGCGCCGGAAATTGAGGTCGGGCCTCATTTCCGGCAGCCGCTGGCGCCGGAAATCGAGGTCGGGCCTCATTTCCGGCAGCCGCTGGTGCTCTACGCCGGCTCGCTGTTCAATCGCCGGCATGTGGCCGGGATGATTCAGGCGTTCGCGCAGGTCGCCCGCGAGGCACCCGACGCCCGGCTGGTTCTGGTCGGGGACAACCGCACCTCTCCTCGGGAGGACCCGCGCGCGATTGCGCGCGACAGCGGCGTCGCCGATCGAGTGGAGTGGCGCGAATACGCCACCGACGCCGAACTCGCCGTTTTGTACCGATCCGCACGGGTGTTTCTGTTCCTGTCGGACTACGAAGGCTTCGGCATTCCTCCGCTGGAGGCCTTCGCGCATGGCGTTCCCGCTGTCGTCCTCGATACGCCGATCAGCCGCGAGGTATACGGCGACGGCGCGATCCGCGTCTCCGCGGATGCCGGCGCCATTGCCGGCGCGATGGCGCGCCTGCTGACGAATGACAGCGCGCACGGATTGGCCGTCGCCGCCGGCCGGGCGCGCCTGTCCGCCTACTCATGGGCGCGGTCGGCCGCGGTGGTGACGCGCGCGCTCGAAGAGGCCGCGCGATGACGCCGCGCATCGACATCATCCTCGTCAACTACAACACGCGCGATGAGTTGCTCGCGTGCCTCCAGTCGCTGCATGACGCCTGGCCGTCCGCGGTCGCCAATATCGTTGTGGTGGACAATGCGTCCACTGATGACAGCGTCGAACGCGTGCACGACCGGTTTCCGAAAGTTGGCGTCATTCCGCTCGCAGAGAATCGTGGGTTCGGCGCGGCCAACAACGTCGCGCTAAGAGAGTCGCGCGCCGAGTACGTACTCTTCCTGAACAGCGATACGCTGGTGCCGAGCGGTGCGATTGATGGCCTGCTCGAGCGGCTCCGCGCGCATCACGCCGTCGCGGCAGGCCCCAAGCTGCTTGATGCGCAAGGGCGGCCGGAAGTGTCGTTTGGCTCGATGCTGACGCCTGCGACGGAACTGGCGCAGCGCCTCCGGGTGCGAATGGCGGCCCGTACGGGCGCGGCCGCCCGTTGGTACATCGAGCGCCGGCTGTCACGCGAACGCCTGGTCGATTGGGTATCCGGCGCGTGCCTCCTGGTGCATCGTGAGTCGGCGATCGCCGCTCACGGATTCGACGAGCGCTATTTTCTCTATGAGGAGGACGTTGATCTTTGCGCCGCCCTGCGTGCGCGCGGCGGCGCCATTCTCTACACGCCGCTGGTGCAGATCACCCATCTGCGAGGACGATCGGCCGGCCAGCCCCGCACGCACGCCACCCGACCGTCGCACTACGATCGCAGCCATCTCGCCTTCTACGAGAAACATGCGCCGCATTGGACGCCGTGGCTGCGCAGGTGGTTGCGATGGCGAGGGCGGATTTGACGGGGTTCCGGGGTGGCGCGGTGCCGGGGTTCTGGTTCCGGGGTGGCGCGGTGCCGGGGTTCTGGTTCCGGGGTTTCCTGTTCAGGTGCCGGGGGTTCCAAGTTCATTGGTTCTGTTCGTTCTCCCGCACCCTGGCACCGCGGCACCCCGTCGTGCCCGACGAGTACACTTACCCTGCGCATGCGTGTCGCCATCGACGCCCGTAAACTTCACGACTTTGGCATCGGCACGTACGTTCGCAACCTGCTGACGGAACTCGCCAGGCAGGACGATGACGCGGAGTACGTGTTGCTGTGTGCGCCGTCGGATGTCGAGGCCGTTCTGGCGTTCGGGCTGCGCTTCAAGCCGTGCCCGCTCCGCGCGGGCAACTACAGCATGCGCGAGCAGTGGGCGGTGCCGTGGGCGCTGGCGCGCTCGCGTGTCGATCTCTTTCATGCCCCGCATTACGTGGTCTCTCCGCTGACGCCCGTTCCGTTCGTGGTCACGATCCATGACTGCATCCACCTGCGATTTCCGCAGTACCTGCCCAGTCGTGCCGCGCTGTATTACGCGCGCGCGATGCTCTCGATTGCGGCGCGGCGATCGTGCCGGGTGCTCACGGTGTCACAGGCCTCGAAGGACGACATCCTGCATTACCTCCGCGTGCCCGCCGACAAAGTGGAGGTGATTCACAACGCGATCGACACGCGGCTGGCCGGCGAGCCCACGCCGGAGGAGGTCGCGCGCGTCCGCGAGCGCTTTCTCCTGACCGCGCCGTTCGTGCTGTACACGGGCAATATCAAGCCTCACAAGAACGTCGATCGCCTGATTGAAGCCTTCTCGATCCTTCGGCAGCAAGGCCTGGACGACGTCAAGCTGCTCATCATCGGAGACGAGATCTCGAAATATCCCAACCTGCGCCGGCAGGTGCATCGATTCCAGCTGCACCAGCACGTGCGGTTTCTCGGCTTCGTGCCGGACGCGACGCTCGCCGTGCTCTATCGGCTGGCCGCGGTGTTCGTATTTCCGTCGCTGTATGAAGGGTTCGGGCTCCCGCCGCTCGAAGCGATGGCCGCCGGCGCGCCGGTCATCACCTCGAACGTCTCCTCCCTGCCGGAGGTGGTGGGCGACGCGGCGATCCTGATCGATCCGATGGACGCCGGCGCGATCGCGGGCGCCATGCGACGTGTGCTGCGCGATCCGCACCTGCGCGACGATCTGATTCGCCGCGGGCGCGAGCGGGTCAAGGCGTTCTCGTGGACGCGATCGGTCGCCCGCGTCCGGCAGGTCTACGGCGAGCTCACGAGGACCCCGGCGCGTGCCTGACGCGACCATCCAACGTCCAGCCTGGGCCGGCCTCCGCGTGGCCCTCGTGCACGACTGGCTGACGGGCATGCGCGGCGGCGAGAAAGTGCTGGAATCGATCTGCCGCCTGTTTCCGGACGCGCCGCTCTATACCCTGCTGCACGTGCCTGGATCGGTCTCGCCGCTCATCGAATCGCGCGCGATTCACACCTCGCTGATCCAGCGCTTGCCGCAGGCCGTCCGCCGATACCGCGAGTATTTACCGCTCTTCCCGGTCGCGATTGAGCAGTTCGATTTCGACCACGTGGACCTGATCATTTCCACGAGCCACTGCGCCGCCAAGTCGGTCGTCAAGACCGGACGGGCCGTGCATCTCTGCTACTGCCACTCGCCGATGCGCTATGCGTGGGATCAATTTGATGCCTACTTCGGCCCGGAGCGGCTGGGACGGTGGCCCAGTGCGCTCGCGCGGCAGGTGATGGCGTGGATGGCGCGATGGGATCGGGATACGGCCCACCGCGTGGACATGTATCTGGCGAACTCGCACTACGTTGCCGGCCGAATCGCGCGGTACTATAATCGGCGGGCGACAGTCTTGCATCCACCGGTCGATACAGACTTTTTCACGCCGGCCGGCGCCACGCCGGCGCCGGACTTTCTGGTGGTCTCCGCGCTCGTGCCGTACAAACGCCTGGACGTCGCGATCGACGCCGCCAATCGCGCGCACGCCCCCCTCGTCGTCGTCGGTTCGGGACCGGACGAGGCACGGTTGCGGGCGCGTGCCGGGGCCACGGTGACATTCGCCGGCTCGCTCGAGGGCGACGCGCTCCGCGATCGGTACCGTC
Source organism: Vicinamibacterales bacterium (assembly GCA_036274235.1). Lineage (GTDB taxonomy): Bacteria > Acidobacteriota > Vicinamibacteria > Vicinamibacterales > SCN-69-37 > DASUGC01. Next base: position 16,462 of record DASUGC010000151.1, on the reverse strand, counting down.
GAGCGCGCGCGGTGCTGCTGCCGGGCGAAGAAGATTTCGGTATCGTGCCGGTCGAGGCCATGGCGTGCGGGCGTCCGGTGATCGCGCTCGGCACCGGCGGCGCCACTGAGACGGTCGTCCCCGGCGTCACCGGGCGGCTCGTCGAACCGGGTGTCGAGGCGTTCGCGGCGGCGCTGCAGGAGTTCGACGATGCCGCATTCGATCCGGCGGTCATCCGTGCCCACGCCGAGCGATTTGCGGCCGCGCGGTTCGAGTCCGCGTTTGCCGGCGCGGTGACCGCGGCCCTTGGAGCAGGCGCCGTATGCTGAGGCGCTACAACCGGCTGCTCGTCGCGTGTTACGTGGCCGCGGATCTGCTGTCGGCGGCCGCCGCCTTCCTGCTCGCCTACCTGATCCGGTTTGATTCCTGGTTTGTGAACCTGATCCCGGTGACGAAGTCGCAGCCGCCGTTTTCGCAGTACCTCACCAGCCTGCCGGTGATCGCGCTTCTCGTCCCGCTCTCCTTCCAGCTTCAGGGCCTCTATCGTCTGCGGCGCGGCCGCACGCGCGTGGATGATTTCTTCGCCGTCCTCGTCGGCAGCATTCTGGCCGTGCTCGCCGGCGTGGCTGTCTCGCTGTATGCCACGGCGTATTACCCGTCGCTGAGCGAGTTCCATCCGATTTCGCGCGCCGTCTGGCTGCTCTTCCTCGCGATGACCGTGCTCTTTACGTACACGTCGCGCGAAGTCGTCCGCGACCTGTTGCGCCGGCGGTGGCAGGCCGGGCTCGGCCTCAAACACGTCCTCGTGGTCGGGGCAGGCGACCTGGGCCGGATGGTGGCCGATCGCATCCTCGATCACGGCGAGCTCGGCTTCAAGCTCGTCGGCTTTGTCGATGACACCGCGGCGGCCACCGACAGCATCGGGTATCGCGGACTGCCGGTGCTCGGCGCGATTGGCGACGCCGCGACCGTCTGCGAAACCGAAGGCATCGACGAGATTTACGTCGCGCTGCCGCTCGACGAACACCTCAAGATGCTCTCCGTCGTGGAATTCGCCAGCCGCGAATGCATCAATATCCACGTCGTGCCGGACCTCCTGCAGTTCATCGCGCTCCGCGCGCGGCTGGAAGATCTGGACGGCCTTCCGATCATCGGCATCAACGACGTGCCGTTGCGCGGCTTCAACAGCGTTCTCAAACGGCTCGTGGACATGGCGCTCTCGCTGTTTGTCGTCCTGGTGGGCGCGATTCCTGGCCTCATCATTGCCGCGATGATCAAGCGCAGCTCGCCCGGCCCGGTGTTCTACAAGCAGGAACGCATGGGCCTCGATGGCAAGGCCTTTACCGTCTACAAGTTCCGCTCCATGCCGGTGGACGCAGAGGACGTCACGGGGCCGATCTGGGCGCGCGACGACGATCCGCGCGCCACGCGGATCGGCCGCTGGCTGCGGCACTATGACGTCGATGAATTGCCGCAATTCTGGAACGTCCTGCGCGGCGACATGTCCATCGTGGGGCCGCGGCCGGAGCGGCCGTTCTTCGTCGAGCAGTTCAAGCACCGCATCCCGCAGTACATGCTCCGCCACAAGGTGAAGGCCGGCATCACGGGCTGGGCGCAGATCAACGGCTGGCGGGGCAACACTTCGCTCGAGAAGCGCATCGAATTCGACCTCTACTACATCGAGCACTGGTCGCTCTCGCTGGACTTCAAGATCATGTGGCTGACGGCGCTCCGTGCGCTGAATCGCGCCTGAGGCGGATCCATGTCATGAGAGTTGTCGTCACCGGCGCGGCCGGATTCATCGGATCACATCTGTCGGAAACGCTCCTCGATCGCGGGCATTCGGTGGTCGGCATCGATAACCTGCTGACGGGCGACGTCGCCAATATCGCGCACCTGTCGGGACGCGACTTCGTGCTCGTCCGCCACGACGTGACGAATTACATCAACGTCGATGGCCCCGTGGACTGCGTGTTTCACTGGGCCAGCCCGGCGAGCCCGATCGACTACCTCGAGTGGCCCATCCCGACGCTGAAAGTCGGCGCGCTCGGGACGCATAACGCGCTCGGCCTCGCGAAGGCGAAGGGCGCGCGGTTCGTGCTGGCGTCCACGTCGGAGGTCTACGGCGATCCCCTCGAGCATCCGCAGAAAGAGACCTACTGGGGCAACGTGAATCCGATCGGCCCGCGCGGCGTCTACGACGAGGCCAAGCGGTTCGCCGAAGCCATCACGATGGCCTATCACCGGTACCACGGGCTCGATACCAAGATCGTCCGCATCTTCAACACCTACGGGCCCCGGATGCGCATCCGCGACGGCCGCGCGGTGCCGAACTTCATCGCGCAGGCGCTCAAGAACGACGACGTCACAATCTTTGGCTCCGGCCAGCAGACGCGCAGCTTCTGCTACATCAGCGATCTGGTGCGCGGCATCCTCGCGCTGATGGAGTCGTCCCAGAACGAGCCCGTGAACATCGGCAACCCGCACGAACTGTCGATCGCGGACATGGCGCATCTGATTATCAGGAAGACGGGATCGAAAAGCCGGGTGGTGTTCAAACCGCTCCCGGTGGACGATCCGCAGGTCCGGAAGCCCGACATCACGCGCGCGCGCACGCTGTTGAACTGGGAACCGAAGGTCGGCCTGGAAGAAGGGCTGGATTCGACGATCGCGTACTTCAGACAAAAGATGGAGCTGTAGTGGATGGAGCCCCGGGGCCCCATTAATCTCCCAGGGGATTGCGCCGCATCCGGTAGAGGTACTCAGCCGCGGAAATCAGCGTAATCGCCAGCGTCGAGTACACCGCCGCGTCGAACAGTCCAAGCGCCCGCACGTCATAGTTCGCATACAAGGTGATGACGCCCGTGATGACGTACGTCACGGTCGCGGCTTTGCCGAGAAACGAGGGCTTGAATGTCCGCCGTGCGACGGCCAGATTGAACACGGCGACGGTCAGCACGATCGCGATGTCGCGGCTGATGACGACGACGGTGAGCCAGAGAGGAATACGGGCAACGAGCCCGAGACCGGGCAGCGTGAGCATCACGAACATCGTGGCCAGCAGGAGCTTGTCGGCCATCGGATCCAGCCAGGCGCCGAGCGTCGTCGGGCCCGTCCGCCGGGCGATTAGGCCATCGAGCGCGTCGGTCACGCCGGCCACGGCGAAGGTGACGAGCGCCCAGCCCGGATTGCCGTACAGCATGAACAGCGCAAACACGGGCACCAGCAGGAGCCGCAGCACCGTCAACTGATTGGCGAGCGTCAGAACAGCCACGTCTGGCTGGTCAGGCTACCACGCCGGCGCGAGAGGCTGTCTGGCGTTCAACTGCTCAATGCGCGCAACGGCGGCCTGGACCTCGGCGCCGGTGGCGTTGCGGGACGGTTCAAAGCGCCCGGCGTCGGCGGACATGGCCCCGGCGGTCACCGCGAGCGCGGCGGGCCGGTAGTACAGATTCGCGGCTGGCACGTCGCTGAACGAGGGCCGCGCGGCCTGCCATCGCGTGAGCTGGTCACCGGCCGCCGCCAGTTTCAGCAGGGCCGACACTGCCGCGGCCAGATCGGCGCGCCGCACGACGCCGTTCGGCTGAAAGGTGTGATTCGGGAACACTTCCATGACGCCCGATTGCGTGACGGTGACGATCTGTTCCGCCGCCCAGTGGCCGCGGGTATCGGTAACGACCTGGGGCGCGCGCTTCGGCGCCTTCCCCAGCACGCTCTCCAGACGAACGCCGATGAGCGCGGCCAGTTGGGCGCGTGTGACCGTGGGCGATCGCGCGAGGTCCTTGAGCTCGGGAGGGACGCTGGCATTGTCGACCTTCGCGCGCGCCGCATTCGCCCGGTCGCGATAGGCCGCCGGATCGATCGCCGCCGCTTTGGCGAGCTCGGCGGCGGCCTCGCGCGGCTTGCCGCGCGCGTCGAGCACGGCGGCCATCGCGGCGTGCGCCCCTGCGTCGCCGGCGTCCAGCGACAGCGCCTTCCGCGCGTGGACCTCCGCCTGGTCCAGATCGCCCCTGGCCACCTCCACGCGCGTGAGCTCGTTCAGGATCGCGGCGCTCGACGGGGCAAGCGCCACGGCACGCGTGAGCAGCGCGTCGGCTTCCTCGAGCCGGCCCGCGTCGCGCGCGCGGGTCCCGCTTTGAATCAGCGTCTGGACCTGTTTGAAGCGCAGCAGGTCCAGGCGATTCCGATCGGACTCACGGAGAGGGCCGAGTGTCGCCAGCTTCTCCAGCGCGAGGATCGCTTCGTCTTCGTTGCCGGCGCCGAGTTGCGCGTCAACCAGCCCGCGCCACGCGGGCACGTACCGGTTATCGCGCGAGAGCGCCGACTGAAACCGCGGCACGGCTGTCTTGAACTGTCGATCCGCGAGCGCGACCAGCCCGAGCCCCGTCTCCGCGGGATAAAAGCCGGGCGTCCGCCGCAGGATCTCGGTGTAATCACGCGACGCTCCCCTGAGGTCCCTGGCCTGCAGTTTCCGCCAGGCTGCAGCCTGCTGATCGCGATCGGCCTGAGTCGCGCGAAGACCGGCCGGGACATCCGGCGGCGTCAGGTCGGCAAATGCCGGCGCGCCGGGCGCGGCAGGCGGCCTGGTGCTGTTCGACACACAGGCCGAGATCGCCACAATCGCCAGGACAACCAATGGGGTCAGGCCCCTTTTTTTCAGGCTCACAGGTGTCATTTCACAATCGTCCGGAACTCGAAAGCGGCCCGACCCTTTTGACCCGTGCGCGCCGGAACCGCGGCGCTATTCGGCGCGGCACGTCGGCTTCGACGGCAATCCCCTCGTCTCCGGCGATATGGCTGATCACGCGCGCGTGCCGATACAGATCGGCCAGCAATCGCCGATCCCGCTCGTCCGAGGCATCGAGCGCGAGATGAATCCGCTCTGAGTCCATCGCCAGCGCCGTCGCAATCGCCGTCGCGACCGCCGATCGCGCGCCCGTCTTCGTCGCGCTGACAAACAGCCCCGACGGATGAAGTGCGCGAAGACGCTCGAGCTCCCGGCCGCTGAGCCGATCGATCTTGTTGAAGACCTCGATCGTCGGCAACTCCGCCGCGCCGACTTCCGAGAGCACCGCGCTTACCGCGGCCGTGCGCTGATCCTGCAGGTCCGCCGCGGCGTCAATCACATGCACCAGCAGATCCGCCGCGGCCACCTCCTCGAGCGTGGCGCGGAACGCCGCCACCAGTTGATGCGGCAGTCGATCGATGAAGCCGACCGTGTCGAACAGGAGAATCTGGCGCGCATCCGGCAGCTTCATGCGGCGAGCCAGCGGATCCAGTGTCACGAACAGCGCGTTTGACGCGACGGCCTGCGCGCCGGTGAGCTGATTGAATAACGTCGTCTTGCCCGCGTTTGTGTAGCCCACAAGCGCCACCGTGGGCACATCGATGCGCTTGCGGCGTGCGCGCAGATGGCCGCGGCGGTTTCCGACGGCGGCAATTTCGCTCTTGAGCATCGAAATCCGATGCCGGATGCGCCGGCGATCGGTTTCCAGCTTGGTTTCGCCGGGGCCCCGGGTCCCGATGCCGCCGCCGAGTCTCGACAGCGCTTCGCTGGACCCGGCCAGCCTGGGCAAGGCGTACTCGAGCTGGGCCAGTTCCACCTGCAACTGGCCCTCGCGCGTGCGCGCGCGGCGCGCGAAGATGTCCAGGATCAGTTCCGTGCGATCGACCACACGGCGTCCGCAGGCCTGCTCCAGATTGCGCGCCTGGCCGGGCGTCAGCTCGTGATCGAAGATGATGAGCGTCGCGCCGGTCTCGTCGCAACCACGCTTGAGTTGTTCGACCTTGCCCTTGCCAATCACGGTGGCGGGATCGAGCGACGGCCGCTCCTGCACCAGGCGCAAGGTCACGATCGCGCCGGCAGCTTCCGCCAGACCGGCCAGTTCGTCGAGTTGTTGATCGGGATCGGTCGCCCGGTTCCGGCGAGTGATCACACCAACCAGCGCGGCGCGTTCGACCGGCGGCTGGTTGGTGACCGAGCCGCGCACTTTCATCGTTGCAGCGAGTGTAGCACGCGGTCCCACGCAATCGCGCCGGCGCGAATGAGGCGCGGCGGTGATTGGCGTGCATCGACTATCGTCGAAGGCGGCCCGCCGCGCGCATCGCCGCCATCCACGATGAGCAGCCGCGGCGACACGAGCGGCGCGAGATCGGCGGCACGGCTCGCCGGCGGCTGGCCGCTGCGATTGGCACTCGTGGCCGTAAGCGGCGCGCCCCAGGCGTCCGCCAGCAGGCGCGCAATGGGATGATCCGGCACGCGGATCGCCACCGTGTCCAGCCCGGCGCGCGCGGCCGGCACGACGGCCGCCGGCGCCGGTCGCACAAGCGTCAACGGTCCCGGCCAGAACACATCCGCCAGCCGGCCATCCTGCTCCCCGAGGCCGCACCAGGACGCTACCTGGGCGCGCGAGGCGGCCACAAACGGCAGCGCCGCGTGGGCGCCTCTGCCCTTCAGATCGAACAGCGCCGCGACGGCGTCCTCGGAGGTCGCATCGACGGCCAGACCGTACAGCGTGTCCGTCGGAAACGCCACGATGCCGCCGGCGCGCAGCCAGTCAACGGCTGGCGCGAGATCGCGCACCTGGCAGGTGGACGGATCAACGCGAAGCACGCCGCATCCCCCCGCGGATCGCCCAGGCCAACGCCGCCAAACCCGCCGCGTCCACCAGAAATACGGCGCGCATGCTCTGGGCACCAATCAGCCCGGCCAGGACGGGACTGACCGCCATGCCGACGAGGTACGCAGACGTGAGATACGCGAACGCGACGCCGCGCGTGGCCACGGGCAGGCCGTGCGTCGCCGCGGCGTAGGTGCACGTGGTGGCGACGCCCAGCGCGAACCCGAAGACGCCACCGATGGCCACGAGCACCGGCCACGGCGCCGACAGGCCGAGCACCAGCGCGGCCCCGGCTCCCACCGCCGACATCATGGGAATCAATTCCGCCGCCGATCGTCGCCTGAGCAGCGGCGGACTGACCTGATTTCCGACGGCCGCGGCGGCGGCGACCGTCGTAAACAGGATGCCGGCCAGCAACGGCACGCGCGCCACCTCGATGCCGACTTCGCCGAGATACAGCGGCAGAATGGGCCCCAGGCTTCGATCCACGATCTGCAGCCCGAACACCGAAAACATCAGCAGGACAAAGTGCGGCGAGGCGGCCAGCGTGGCGAACGTGATCCGTCCTTGATCGTTGTCGTGCGGCACGACCCGGCGCTCGCGAGGTTCGCGGTAGCCGAAGAACACCAGCAGGAAGGCCAGGAAATACACTCCGGCGGACGCGAGGAATGAGTAGCGAATCCCCACGGCCTGCGCCAGGCTGCCGCCGATGACCGGCCCCAGCGCGGGGCCCAGCCGCTGAGCCGTCTGGACGAATCCAATCGCCGTCGCGATCTGATCCGGCGGCGCGGATTCGGCCGCCATGGTCAGGGCGATGGGCCCGTAGCCGGCGAACAGGCCCTGAATGGCGCGCAGCGCCAGCACCTGCCACGGGTGCGAGACGAGGGCGAGCAGGCTCATGATGATGACGAAGCTGATGAGCGACCGCACCACCATCAACTTCCGCCCCAGTCGATTGGCGAGCCGCGCCCAGATCGGCGCCATCGCCGCCGTCACCGCGGGCGTCACGCCGAGACTGACGCCCGACCAGACGGCGACGCGCGCCGGATCGGAGACGCCGAGCTGGCCGAAGTACAGGGGCAGAAACGGCATCACGAGCGTAAAGCCCGTGAATCCGATGAACGTCGCTCCCGTAACGGCCGCCTGATTGCGGCGCCAGTTGGCAACGGCCGGCGAAGCAGAAGCGACGGCGCCGGCGCTCATGACCGGACGCGCACGGAAGTCAGGAGCCCCGGCCTCTTAAAACCGGATCCGCAAATCATCGTCGGTCCGTCGCACGTGAATCGTGTCAATGAACCGGATCATGTGCGGCGCGCTTTGCATGACGATCGAGCTGGTCCGGATGCCGTGGCCGAAAAATCGCACGCCTCTCATGAGCGTGCCGTCGGTCACTCCCGTCGCGACAAAGGTGACCGTGTCGCCGGACGCGAGCTCACCGGCCGAATAGATCCGCTTGAAGTCCGTGATCCCCATCGCGCGGCACCGGACCTCGTGCTCGGGCTTCGAGACGACGAGCCGCGCATAGATTTCGCCGCCCAGGCATCGCATGGCCGCGGCCGTCAGGACGCCCTCCGGCGCGCCGCCGGTCCCCATGACCGCGTGGACGCCCGATCCGTCCACGGCCGCCGCGATGCCGGCCGACAGATCGCCGTCGCCGATCAGCCGAATGCGCGCGCCGGCGGCGCGAATGTCGGCAATCAGCTTTTCGTGACGATCGCGATCGAGCACCATCACCACGAGGTCCTCGATCTTGCGCTCGAGCGCCTTCGCGATCGATTTCAGATTCTGGCGGACCGGCCGATCCAGGCTCACCGCGTGCTTGGCGCGCGGGCCCACGACCAGCTTTTCCATGTAGAGATCCGGCGCGTGCAGCAGGCCGCCGCGATCGGAGGCGGCCAGCACCGCGATGGCATTCGGCGCGCCCGTCGCGCAGAGATTGGTGCCCTCGAGCGGATCCACCGCGATGTCCACCTGCGGCAGATCGGGAACGCCCTTGGCGCCAAGCCCGACCCGTTCCCCGATGTAGAGCATGGGCGCTTCGTCGCGCTCGCCTTCACCAATGACGATCGTGCCGTCGATGCGCGTGCCGTCCAGCGTCCGGCGCATCGCCTCGACGGCGGCCTTGTCCGACCCCTCGCGGTCGCCCTGCCCCATCGTGTGCGCGCAGGCAATCGCGGCCTGCTCGACGACGCGCAGCAGCTCCAGCGACAGGTCGGCGGCGACGTCTCGCGCGGGCTTCTGCACAGGTCCCTCAGACTCGGCGCAACTCGACCGGATCGCCCACGGTGACGCCCAGCCGCTCGGCGGCATTGGCTGACTGCGCGGAACACTCGAGATGATCCGTACTGCCAAAGAGCGCGCCAATCTCTCCCGCCGCGAGATCGCCGTAGGTCGTCACGATGCGATCGATCGTCTTCCCCGCCACGCTCAACTGGAGGCCGGATGACCCTCCAGTCAGGCGTTCACAGGTGCGGCGATCGAGATTCGTCACGATGTTGCCGAACCGATCGACGCGAATCACGCGGCCCCGCAGCGTGGTCCCATTGAGCAGCGGCGGCGTCAGATCGAGCACGTGATAGTCCGTGATGGTCCGGCCGAAGGCCTCCAGATGAATGCCCTTCGCGAGGAAGGCCGCCGCCGGCGCAAAGCGATCGCGGCCCTCGAACGTCCGGCTGACGGTCGGCCTCGCGTATCGCCGCTCCGTCAACTCAACCACGCGCTTGGGCGGCGCCTCCTGGAAGACCGCGGACAGCACGCCATTGTCGGGCGCGACGAACCGGCGATCGCCGGCGTCGGCCGCCAGGCCGCGCCGGCTCGTGCCGACGCCGGGATCGACGACGACCACGAAGATCGTGCCGGCCGGAAAGTACTTGTAGGTGGCGGCCAGTTCCTGCGCCGCAAAGGCGATGTCGTGCGGCGGGAGATCGTGCGACAGATCGACCAGGGTGACGTCCGGGCAGATGCCCAGCACGACGCCTTTCATCACGCCGGAGTAGTGGTCGCGCGTCCCGAAATCGGTGAGCAGAGCGATGATCGGCCGGACCATGACAGTGAGTGTAAGTTGGGGACGTGCCTGTTTTCCACAAGCCGCCCTTCACGGCCTGTGGGAAACACGTACGTCCCCGGACTAGCGCTTCCGGAACAGGGTTTCGCGGGTGCGGTTCTGCAGGAGGACCGATTCGACGACCGTCAGGCCTTCGAACATGCGGGTGATTTCGCCGGTCTGGTAGGCGTGCCGGCTCGCGGCCAGCCAGGGCTCCGTGCGGCATTTGACGGCGGTCTCTGACTGCATGATGAACCGCGTCCTGGTGGAAGCCGGCTGGGCGACGGTGCCAAACAGCCCGTGCAGCACGCCCCCCGCGGCCAGGACGTCCCGCAGACTCGACGCGAGCGCCCGCGCGGACCCGCGATCCAGATAGTCGAACACGTCCCAGCAGAGCACGCCGTCCACCGGCCCGGTCACGCGACTGATTCGATCCGTCAGCCGCGTGGCGAGCGTTTCCGGCGCCCGCTCCGTGATGACGCCTCCGATCGTCTCGTGCAGATCCTCAATCAGCATCTTGCAGGCGAGCCGATCGCCGAAAAACGACACGTTGGCGCCGACGACCGGTCCGAGATCGAGCAGCACCGGCGCAGACTGATGCGCCAGCGCCGCGATGAACTTGGGAAGGGCGCGCGAGGTGGACAGGTTCTCGGTGATGAGCGAAGCCGGCCGCTCCGGCGCGACCGGCTCACCTTTCTTCGCCGCCCAATTAAACAAGGGAGACACCTCGTCTCCGAATCGGCCCACGGCCGGACCGCGCGACTAGCGCGCGACCGCCGTCGGTCCCGCGGCGACAGGCTGGGGAGCCGCCGCCGGCCTGGCATCGGACGCATCGACGGCCTTGGCGCCGCCGGTCTGCATGTCGATGCTGCCGCGGAAGTGCGCGCCGTCGGCAATGGCCACGCGCGGCGCGGCCAGATTGCCTTCCACGACGCCCTTATCGCGAATGTCCACGCGCTCGCCCGCGCTGATGTTGCCGTGCACCTGGCCCTCGACCACCACCGTCTTCGCAAACACCTGCGCCTTGATCTTGGCGTTGGGGCCGATCGTCAGCAGGTTTTGACGAAGCTCAATCTTCCCCTCGACCTGCCCTTCAATCGTCAGGTCTTCGCTTCCGCTCAACTCGCCTTTGATGATGACGCTCTTTCCAATGTTCACGGCATTCTTCTCCTGACGGACGGTTTCCACACGTGGGACGGGGGGCGCAGCCGTCACGACAGGCGCGGGAGGCGCGGGCGCGGGCGGACTGGCCGGCTGGGACGGACGAACCGGTTCTTCACGTTTCCACATTGCTGTACTCCAAGGAACCCTTGCCGGGATCTGACGATGCTCCCCTGTAGTATCGGTCCTTTTTTGTGGACCTACAGCACATCCGTGCGTGTTTTCCGCCCGGCGGCGCCCAGGGACTGGCGACGCGCGAACGAGCGCGAGCGAGTGAGCCGCACGAGCGCGGCGGGGCGAAGAGGCCCCGAATGCTAGCATGTGAAGAACCGTGCGGATCTACCTCGATTTCAATGCCACGGCCCCGGTCGCGCCTGAAGTCCAGGATGCGGTCGCCCGGGCCATGCGCGACGACTTCGGCAACCCGTCGTCCGTGCACGCCTTCGGGCAGCGGGCCAAGGCCACTCTGGATGAGGCCCGCAGCCATGTCGCGGCGCTCATAGGCGGTGATCCGGCGGAGATCGTCTTTACGTCAGGCGGGACCGAGTCCGACAACCTGTCGATTCGTGGTGCCTTCGAAGCGGCCCGGACGTCGGGCCGCCGGCGGCTGGTGACGAGCGGGATCGAACACGAGGCTGTGCTCAATACGGTGAAAGCGCTGACCGCGCACGGTGCCGAGGTCGTCACCGTTCCAGCGGGACGCGACGGCATCGTCGACGTCGATGCGATGGCCGCGGCCGTCACGCCCGAAACCGCGCTGGTGAGCGTGATGCTGGCCAACAACGAGGTCGGCACGATTCAGCCGGTCCAGCGGATCGCTGACATCTGCCATCAGCACGGGGCCTGGCTTCACACCGACGCGGTACAAGCGGCCGGCAAAATTCCCGTGTCCGTGCGCGCCCTTGGAGTGGATCTGCTGGCCATGTCGGCGCACAAGTTCTCTGGCCCGAAGGGCATCGGTGCCTTGTGGATCCGGCGCGGCGTCCGCTTGATGTCGCAGGCGACGGGCGGCCGGCAGGAGCGCAACCGGCGCGGTGGAACCGAGAACGTCCCCGCGATCGCCGGCATGGGTGTCGCGGCCAGACTGGCCCGCGAAGCCCTCGATCGCGATGCCCTGTCCGCCACCGCGCGCCTGCGCGACCGGCTCGAGCGCGGGATTCTGGAGACAATCGAGGGTACGGCCGTGAACGGCGCGCCCGATCGCCGGGTGCCAAATACGACGAACATCAGCTTCGACGGCATCGAGGCCGAATCGCTGTTGATTGCGCTCGATCTGGAGGGCATCGCGGTATCCACCGGATCGGCGTGTTCGTCGGGCACGCTCGAGCCCTCGCACGTGCTCAGGGCCATGGGCCTGCCGCAGGCGTTCGCCCGCAATTCGCTGCGATTCAGCCTGGGATCGACCACGACAGACCAGGAAATCGATTTGGTCCTGACGGTGATGCCGGCGCTCGTCACCAAGCTGCGCCGGCTCGGCCGTACCGCGGCGGCGCTGAGGTGATGACGTGCGCGTCGTAGTCGCGATGTCAGGCGGCGTGGACTCGTCGGTCGCGGCCGGGCTGCTGGCCGAGGCCGGACACGACGTCATCGGGCTGTCCATGCAGCTCTACGATCAGCGCGCTTCGCCCGAGGCCTTCGGCTCCTGCTGCAGCTTGGACGACTTGCACGACGCGCGCCGCGTCGCCGGCGCGCTCGGCTTCCCGCACTACATCCTGAATTTTGAGCGCGAGTTTCACGCCACCGTGGTGGACCGCTTCGTGTCGGAGTACGCCGCCGGCCGCACGCCGATCCCCTGCGTGCAGTGCAACAGCGACCTCAAGTTCCAGACGCTGGCCGACCGCGCCGCCGGGTTTGGCGCGGCCGCCGTAGCCACGGGGCACTACGCGCGCGTCGTGTTCGACGAAGACGGCCGGCGGTACCGGCTGCTGCGCGGCGTCGATGCCGGCAAGGATCAGTCGTACTTTCTGTTCTCGCTGACCCAGGATCACCTGGCCCATGCGATGTTCCCCGTCGGGCACCTGTCGAAGACGGACGTGCGCAAGCATGCGGAACGACTCGGGCTTTCGGTGGCCGGCAAGCCCGACAGTCACGAAATCTGTTTCATCCCGGACGGCGACACCGCGGGATTTGTCGAGCGGCATCTGCCCGCCGACGATCGAACCGGCGACATCGTCGATTCGGGCGGCCGCGTGCTCGGCCGGCATCGCGGCGTGCATCGCCTGACGATCGGCCAGCGGAAGGGGCTCGGACTCTCGACCGGCACGCCGATGTACGTGCTCAAGCTGGATCCGGCGGATGCGCGCGTGACCGTGGGCCCGCGCGAGGAACTCGGCCGGCGCGATCTGACGGCAAGCCGCGTGAACTGGATCGCCGGCGACCCGCCAACCGCTCCGCGCCCGCTGACGGCGCGGATCCGCCATCGCCATCACGACGCGCCGGCGATCGTCACGCCCGACGGCGACGCGCGCGCGATCGTGCGCTTCGCCTCGCCACAAATGGCCGTCACGCCCGGACAGGCGGTGGTGTTCTATGACGGAGAAGAATGCGTCGGGGGCGGGTGGATAGACACTTGAGGCTGCTTGCAGGTCAGTGTCCGAGATGCTCTAAGTATCGTTCCGCGTCGATCGCGGCCATGCAGCCGGAGCCGGCGGCCGTGATCGCCTGACGGTAGACGTGATCCTGCACGTCGCCGCACGCGAAGACGCCGGGAACATTCGTGCGTGAGCCGTCGCGCGTGACCAGGTAGCCGGCCGCGTCCATTTCGAGCTGGCCGCTGAACAGCGTCGTGTTCGGCGTGTGACCGATCGCCACGAACACGCCTTCCACAGGCAGCGTGGACACGGCGCCCGTCTTCAGATGCTTGAGCGACAGGCCGGTGACCGCGCCGCCGCCTGAGTCCTCCACGTCCACGACTTCCGTGTCCCAGGTGAATGAGATCTTCGGATTGGCGAACGCTTTGTCCTGCATGATCTTCGACGCGCGCAGCGAGTCGCGGCGGTGGATCACCGTCACGTGCGAGGCGAACCGCGTCAGGAATGTCGCCTCCTCGACGGCTGAATCTCCCCCGCCAATCACGGCGATCGGCTTTCCGCGGAAGAAAAACCCGTCGCAGGTCGCGCACGTGGACACGCCCCGGCCCATCAGCCGGCGCTCGGCGGGAAGCCCCAGGAGTTTCGCCGACGCGCCCGTCGCGATGATGACGGCGCGCGCTTCGAACATCGCGTCGTCCGTCTGAATGGTAAAGGGCGATTGCGACAGATTGACCGACGAGACGTTGCCCCGAATCAGCTCCGCGCCGAAGCGCTCGGCCTGGGCGCGCATCGCGGCCATCAGGTCCGGGCCCATCACGCCGTCGGTGAAACCCGGGAAGTTCTCGACGGCTGTGGTCAGCATCAGCTGCCCGCCGGCGTCGAGGCCTTCGATGACGAGCGGCGTGAGATTGGCGCGGGCGGTGTAAAGCGCGGCCGTCAGACCGGCCGGGCCGGATCCGATGATGACAACGTTTCGACGCGAGGACATGCAGGGCGGATCTTACTGGCGCTATCGCGCGACGGCCTGCGCGCCGCCCTTGTCGGTCAGGTGCCGATCGATCATCTGCTTGAGGGCGCCCTTGTCGGCCAGACCGACCACCTGATCGACGATCTGCCCGCCTTTGAACAGCATCACCGTCGGAATGCCCCGGACCATGTAGCGCATCGTCACGCTGGGATTGTCGTCAACGTTCAACTTGCCGACCGCGACTTTGCCCTGGTACTCCATGGCCACGGCATCAATCGCCGGTTCCATCGCCCGGCAGGGCCCGCACCACTCGGCCCAGAAATCCACCAGCACCGGCGTGCCAGCCTTCAGCACATCCGCGTCGAAATTGCCGTCGTTGTAGGTCCGCACGTATTCAGAGGCCATTCGCTCGTTTCCTATCCGTAGATGACTGTCTGTCCCGGTGGGCTGAAGCCCGCCGCCTGCTCTTCGCTCATGCTCTGTCCGCCCCGGCGGCGAGAGCACGTCTGTACACTTTGCCATATTCCATGGCGGACGCGCTCCATGAGTGATCCGCCATCATGCCGTTGCGGATCAGCGTCATCCACGCGACTGGATTGTGATAGAGACGAATCGCGCGCTGCACGACGCGCGCGAGCGCTTCCGGCGTCTGTTCGGCGAACTTGAAGCCGTTCGCGTGAATGGCGCGGGCCGTGTACGGCTGGATCGTGTCGTGCAGGCCGCCGACCGCCGTGACGATTGGCACCGTGCCGTAGCGCAGGCTGTACATCTGATTCAGGCCGCACGGCTCGAACTGCGACGGCATGAGGAACATGTCGGCGCCTGCTTCGACCAGGTGCGCGAGACGCTCGTCGAAACCGATTCGCGCGGCCACCCGCGCCGGATGAGCCGCGGCCCACGCGCGGAGCATCTCCTCGTATTTCGGGTCGCCCGTCCCCACAAAGACGTAGTTGGCGTCGAACGACGCCAGCGCTTCGCGCGCGCCGTGAATCAAGTCCAGGCCCTTCTGGGCGACGAGCCGGGACACCATCCCGATGAGCGGCCGATCCATCGCGTCGTCGCCTTGCGGCAGGCCCATGGCCGCGAGCAGCGCGCGTTTACACTGCGGCTTGCCGGCAAGATCGTCGACGCTGAAATGCGCGGGCAGATACGGATCGTTTGCGGGATCCCAGGTGCTCGTGTCGATGCCGTTCAAGATCCCGACGTAACGGGAGCCCAGGCCTCGCAAGACGCCGTCCAGGCCCTGCCCTTGCGCGGGTTCCTGCGTTTCCTGCGCGTAGGTCGGGCTCACGGTCGTGACGAGATCCGCTGACGTGATTCCCGATTTCAGGAAGTTGAACCGGCCCCAGAACTCGCCGCGCTCCATCGTGAAGGCCTCCCACGGCAGACCGAGCGCCGGCACCGTCTCGCGCGCAAACACGCCCTGATAGGCCAGGTTGTGGATGGTGAGCACGCGGCCGGCCCGCGCCAGCGCATTCCAGCGCGGCTCGATCGCCAGCCGGAGCAGCACCGGACTGGCCTGCCAATCGTGCGCGTGGACGATTTGCCACGACGATGGATTGTTCAACGCGGCAAACTCGAGGGCCGCCAGGGCGAGCCCATCAAACCGCGTCGCATTGTCCGGGTAGTCCACCCCGCCTTCGCCGTAGATGCCCGGCCGCTCGAACCACTCCGGCGCCTCCACAAACACGACGCGCCGATTCGCCGACAGCGGCAGGACGTGCCACGCCACCGCGCGCGTCGCCGTGCCCTGCCGCAGGCGGTACGGCCGGATGTCCGCGCCGGTGGTCTCCGTGCCGCGGTATTTCGGCAACACCAGCGTGATGTCGCAGCCGAGCGCGTCGAGCGCGGGAGGCAGCGCGCCGATGACGTCAGCCAGCCCGCCGGTCTTCGACCAGGGCGCGCCTTCCGAGCCGACCATCAGCACACGAAGACGCAGGCGTCGACTGGAATGGGAACTGGACGTTGGAGGTTCGGCGATCAGAACGACCGGCTATTGGATCTCGTCGCCACCGATCAGGCCGGCGTTGCGGCCGACGACCCAATTGAACAAGTGCCGCGCTTCCCAGAAGCGAATGGTGCTGTTGGTCGCGCCAAGCACGACCACGGCGACCTGCGGTCCCTGCGGCATGCGCAGCAGGGTCGCCAGGCAATATCCGGC
>DASUGC010000150.1:0-23846 GCA_036274235.1 Vicinamibacterales bacterium | reverse complement strand
AACGGCCGCTGGCTCGCCGGGATGAAATTCACACCCGAGCAGGCACGCACGCCGCTGATCGACCTCATCGATCGGATCACCGAGCGGGCCATAGAATTCAGCTGACCGGCGGCGACTCGCCGCCAATTTTTCTGAGATGTTCCCTGGCTTCCGCAAAGCCAGGATCGAGTTGAATCGCGCGCAGAAAAGCGGCGCGCGCTTCTGAGATCTGCTGCTGCGCCGCGAGCGCCTGGCCGAGCAAGTCGTGGGCGACCGCTGACGCCGGGTTCAGACGAATCGCCTGTTGCGCGGCGGCGGCCGCTCCGGCGGCATCGCCGGTTTCGATCAGCATGCGCGCCAGGTTCTCGCGCGCGCCCGGGTCGCCTGGTTGCAGGTCGGCCGCCCGCCGGAATGCCGCGACGGCGTCGGCTGGGCGGTTCGCAGACGCCAGGGCGATGCCCAGATTGCCGAACGCCCGTCCGTCATCCGGCGCGGTCTCGAGATACGCGCGATAGTGATCGGCCGCCGACGCATACTGCTGCTGATCCAGGAGCAGTTCCGCCAGCAGCACGTGCGCCTGCGGATCCGGAACCGGTCCCGACAGGGCCATCGCGAATTCGGCGGCAGCGTCCGCCTCACGTCGCTGGGCGAGCCGCACCCGCCCGAGCACGGTGTGCGCGGCGCTCGTCGTGAACGTGCCGGGCTCGGCCTGAATGTAGCGCTGCAGCACGGACGCCGCCTCGTCCAGCTGACCGGTCATGAACAACTGGGCGCCGAAGTCGTATCCCGCCGGTGGATACTCGTCAACGGCCTGCCGCAGCTCACGCACCGCCTCCTCGTGCCGGCCCAGCTTGGCCAGCGAGAGCCCCACCATGTCGTGCGCCACGGCCGAGGGCCAGGCCTCGAGCGTCGTCTGCGACAGGCGCAGTTCGTTGGAATAATCGCGATTACGCGCCATGGTCCGCATGCCGAGCGCCGCGACGACGACGGCAACGATGACGCCGGCGCCGGTTGCCGATCGCCGGCTTCGCTGGAGCAGCATCCAGCCGCCGGCCACGGCCAGGGCCACGAGTCCCATCAACGGCACATACATCCGGCGGTCGGCGCCCACTTCCGCCGCGATGGGCGCGAAGCTCGACGTCGGCGCCAGCGTCACGAAAAACCACAGCGCCGGGAAACCGGCTCGCGGATACCGGATCAGGAGCGCGACGCAACCCGTCAGGCACGCGACGATGAAGACGAGATTCGGCAGGACGCCGGCGAGAGTCGCCGGCAGCGACCAGCCGTAGTAGGCGACCAGCCGTTGCGGCCAGACCACGAGCTCCAGGTAATGCGTGATGACGAGCGACTGATTCAGCAGGTACGACCACGCCGACACATGCGTCGTGGCGTAACCGCCGGACAGCTCGCGCGACGCGGTCGACACGCTGTAGGCGACAAGGATCCACGTCGCCGCCAGCCCGAGATAGAACGGCCAGCGCCGCTTGAAGGCGTCGATCGCCGGCCTGAAGCCGAACACCAGATCGAATGCCACCACCATCAGCGGCGCGGTGATCATCGATTCCTTGCACAACATGCCGGCCGCGCACGCGCCGACCGCGGCCAGCTGCCACGCGCGCGGCCGGCTCGACTCCAGCGATCGCACGGCGGCGTACATCGTGAGCAGATAGCACACCGCCATCATCGATTCGGTCCGCTGGGTCAGGTACTCGACGACTTCGGTGTTCAGCGGATGGACGGTCCAGATCAAGGCGGCGGCCGCCGCGATACCGGTGGACGATGCGCCCAGTTGAGGTCGCAGGGCTGGCAGCGCGAGGGCCCGGCGGACGAGGCCATAGAGCAGCAGGCCACAGGCGACGTGCAGTCCCAGATTGACGAGGCGGTACCCGAGGACGTCGAGCCCGCCGAGGGCGTAGTTCAGCGCGAATGTAAATCCGACGATCGGTCGGCCGGTGAGCGCCGAGCCTTTGTCGGTTTGCAGGAAGGTCGAGAAGCTGCGGATGAAGGGGTTGTCGGCGATGGTCGGCTTGTCGTCGAACAGGAACGGATTCCCGAGACTGTTCCAGTACACGGCCACGCCCGCCGCGACAATGAGCGCAAGGTGCCACAGGGCCGGGCCTTCCGGCCGCGCAAGCGATCGCCCCGCTTGCGGCTTCGGTCCCCGGGCTCGCTGGCCCTTTGCCTTTTTCACCTGCTGAATCCTATAGGATCGATCCATGTCATTTCCCAAGACGCGCATCCTGGCAGCGATCTGTCTGGCCGCGGCTGCCTGCGGTCCCATGATGGCGGCCGGCGCGGCGGTCCCGCCGCCGCAGGTGGACGAGCCTTTGGCGGCCAAACCAGGCCAGGCCGTTGCCGTCGTGGCCGGCGGATGTTTCTGGGGCGTGCAGGCGGTGTTTCAGCATACGCGCGGCGTCCTGCGGGCGACGTCGGGGTATGCCGGCGGGACCGCCGAAACCGCGCGCTACAACATCGTCAGCTCCGAAACCACGGACCATGCCGAGTCCGTGCAGATCATGTACGACCCGTCGCAGGTGACCTTCGGACAGCTGCTGCGGGTGTTCTTCAGCGTGGCGCACGATCCCACCCAGCGCGATCGGCAGGGCCCCGATACGGGCCGGTCCTATCGATCGGTCATCTTCACGACGAACCCGGATCAGGCGCGCATTGCGAGGGCTTACATCGATCAACTGGATGCGGCCAAAGTCTTCCGGTCGTCAATCGCCACCGAGCTCTCACCGGGAATGGCCTTCTATCCGGCCGAAGACTACCACCAGGATTACGCGACGCTGCATCCGGATGACATGTACATCCGCGTCAACGACGCACCGAAGCTGGTGGCACTGAAACAATTGCTGCCGGAGCTGTACACGAGCACGAAGGCGCCGTATTGACCCTTTGGACCAGCAGCGTCAGCGTCTGCTGGCCCACGTCAGCGCGAGGCCGTATTCATGCGCCGCCGGCGCATACCGCACGGTGATGGCCGGCCAGGAGACGCGCGACAGGCCCGCGCGATCGAGTCGCTGGTGCGTGCGGTACACGTAGCGTCCAATCGCATAGCCGAGCGCACTCCCCACCAGAACATCCGAGAGATAGTGCCGTTGCGCGGCGACGCGGCCGGCGCTCACGGCCATGGCGGTGCTGTAGGCGGCGATTTGAACCCATCGATGATCCGAATACTCATGCGCCACGACGGAGGCGAAAGACCAGATGTTGAAGGCGTGCCCGGACGGGAACGACGAACCGCTGGTGAAGAATTCGCCGCGCAACGGACCAGAGTCCGGTCTGGCGCGATTGGCCGCCAGCTTGATCGCGCCGCCGACGATTGAGCTGTCGAGCAGTGCCTCTGCCGCCAACAGGCCGGTTTCCCGCGCTCGCGGGTTGTCTGTCAATCGGCCGATCAGGTAAAACGCAGCCGTCGCGCCGCCCACCGCGTAGGCCGACCCGGCGTAGCTGATGGCCGTGCCTGCGCGAATCAGGCTCTCTGATTCAGCGAACTCGTCGCCGACTCGGCGGTCGGCAACAAAGAATGCCACCGTGCCCGCCGCGAGCGGCACCAGCCACTTCACGTCGGTCGATTTCACATGGTACGGCGAGGTCCATATCGCCTTCTGATCGCGCAGGAAGTTCCTGAGGAACTCCCGTTCGAGCGACGGCGTGTCTTGCGCGGCCTGGGCAGGCGCGGCCGCTGCCGAAGGCGCCGGAAACGGCGGCGGCGCCGAGAGAGCCGCAGCCAACGCCGCTGACAGCACCACGCCACTAATCACACGCCGCCTCAAAGATTTCGGGCCGGTCGGGATGCACTCCAGACCGGCCCGGCTGAAAACCTGCTTGCAACCTGTTACCTGTTACCTGCTATCTGTCGTTCTATTTCTTGATAATCGTCATCGGCGTCCCGTACCCCGCGCGCGGTCCCTTGTTATCGCGCTCCAGCACCTTGTCCGTCGCGGCGATGTTGTAACCCGTCTGGTACATCAGTTGGCCGATGCGCGCCATCTTCGGGAACGTGATCTTCTCCACCGTGTCCGTCACCCGGTGGTAATCCGGGTGCAGACCCGTCGTGAAGAACGCGATCGGGATGCCCTTGGCGGCGTAGCTGTAGTGATCGCTTCGCGTGTACACGCCCTCGGGGTCCGCCGGGTCGTTCATTTCGTAGTCGAGCACCAGCGGCTTCGCCAGCGTCTGGTTGGTTTCGATGATCAGGTTGTGGAGATCCGTGCTGATGCGATCGTCCCCCACCAGGAACACGCTGTTCGTGTAGTCGCCTTCGAGGTTGTTGCAGTCGTCGCGCCCGACCATGTCCATGTTGAGCTGCGCCTGGATTTTGTCGAGCGGAACGATCGGATGATCGGCGTTGTAGACCGATCCGAGCAATCCGGCTTCCTCACCGGCGTGCCAGATGAACACGATGGATCGCTTCGGCCTCGGCCCGGTCGCGAACGCCTTCGCCACGGCCAGCTCCGTAATCGATCCCGATCCGTCGTCGTCCGCGCCGTTGCTGATGAAATCGCGTTCGTCAAACGGCTTCGGCGCCGCCGGCTGTGGCTGTCCCGCGGCAGGCGCCGCGCCCGCCTGGGCGCGGCCCGCACCGGCGCCCGCGGCTCCCGGCGCGCCCGCCGCACGGCCGCCACCCGCGGCCGCACCAGCCCCGGCGCCGCCGCCGCGTGGCGCTTTCACCGGCGTCTTGCCGAGCTTGGCCAGGCCGGCCAGCGCGGCTTCGCTGCGATTCCGGCAACCCTGATTGCTGGGCTGACTGCCGCCCCCGGTCATCGAATACCCGACGTGATCGAGGTGCGCGCCATACAGCACGTACGTGTCCTTCAGCTTCGGGTCGCTGCCTTCGATCATGCCGACGACATTGCGGCTGAGCTGCTCGTAGACCACGTCATACGTGTTGTCGATGGTGACCGTCACTTTGGCGGAGAGCGCCATCGGCGTCAGCGGCTCGCCCCGATCGGCCTTCGCCCGCACGTCGGCGAACTTGACCGGGCCGCCGGAGAACAGCGCGTCGAACAGCGTCTCGTCGCCGGTGAACTGCGGCGTCACGATGTTGTCAACGGCACGCGGCGTCGGCGCAATGTCGCAATTCTGACAACCCGTCGTCGCACCGCGTCCGCCGCCGGCGCCTCGGCCGGCATTCGCCGCGCCGCGTCCGCGCACGGCGGTCAAGGCCTGCTGGACGGCGGCTGCCGCCTGATCGAGCGCGGCCTGCGCCGCCACCAGTTGTTGCTCAGCCGGTGACGGTGATGGCGGTGCCGCGGTGAACCCGACTGCCGCGGCCGCGCCTGCCTGCACCGCCGCGCCGCCGACTCGTCCGCCGCCGCCTCGTCCGCCGGCGGCACCTGCCGCGCGTCCTCCGGCCGCCGGCGCAGCCGGCGCGCTCGTCATCCACACCGCGAGCTTGCCCGCCAGATTCGTGCCGGCGGCCGGCGCGGTCGAACCGAGGAACTGCACGCCGTCGAACGTCAACGTCTGCTTCTTGCCGGCATTGGTCGCAAACGTCACGTGGTCGCCGTGCTTGAAGGTTTTCGTTCCTTCGGGCCCGGCGATCGTGATCGACGAGTTGTTGGTGACGCGATAGCCCTTCATTTTCACGACCTGGAAGTAGCTGCCGTTATCGCCGATCGGCTTCACCCCCCAGGACTTCAAGTGGTCGGCGATGTACTGCGCCGCCGCGCCGTAGCCCTCCGTGTAGATCTGCCGGCCCTGCAGTTCGTCCGACGCCAGATACGTGAGCCATTCCCGCATGTCGGCTTCCGAAATCTGAGGGAACTTCACGCCCTTGACCGCCGATGGGGCCTGGGCCAGCAGCCGCCACGGCTGAACCGCGCTTGCCACGAGCACGGCCAGCGCACATACCAGAATCCGATGAGACACTCGCTTGTTCGACCGCGTCATTCCATCCTCCAGACGCACGGCCCCGGACGGGGCGGATGCGCGATCCGGAAGGATAACAGCTTCAAACCAATCCGTAATTGAGATCGCGTTTTGGGCGGCCAAATCAGGGCTTCCCTCGCCGGACGGGCCCGAAACATTCCGGGAACCGGCCGATCCCCGTGGCACCCGATTTGCCCGCTCTTCAGCCAGGTCCAGCTTTCCGTAGCCGGGAGGACTTGTTATGACACGGCCCGTTACCGTCCTGATGGTCGAGGACTCCGACGACGACGCGCAGCTGCTGAAGCGCGAGCTTCAGCGGCAGGGTTTCGAACCGGACGTCACGCGAGTCGATACCGGCCCGGATCTGCGCTCCGCCCTCATCGCCAAGGACTGGGACATCGTCATCTCGGATCACAACATGCCGGGGTTCAGCGGCGACGAAGCGCTGCGGCTCGTCAAGTTGTTCGATCCCGACCTGCCGTTCATCGTCGTGTCGGGAACGCGCGGCGAGGAGCACGCGGTGGATGCGATGCGCGCGGGCGCCAGCGACTTCATTGTCAAGGCCCGCCTGCACCGCCTGGCGCCGGTGGTCGAGCGCGAGTTGCTCGCATCCGCGCTGCGCGCCGAACAGCGCCGCATCGCGATTGCCCTCGAGGAATCCCAGCGGCAACTGCAGGAATCCCAGCAGCTGGAGGCGGTCGGCCGGCTCGCCGGCGGTGTCGCGCACGACTTCAACAATCTGGTCGCGGCCATCCTCAGTTACGCGGATCTGATTCTGCAGAGCCTGCCGCCTGGTGACGCGCATCGCGATGACGTGGAAGAGATCAAACGCGCCGGCCGCCACGCGGCCGATCTCACGCGCCAGCTGGTCGCGTTCAGCCGGCAGCAGATACTGGACACGTCAGTCATCGACCTGAATGACGTGATCCGCGACAACATCGGGCTGTTACAGCGGCTGGCGGGTGCGAAGGTGGAGATCGAGACCGACCTCCGGCCATCGCTATGGCATACCAAAGCGGACCGGACGCAGATCGAACAGGTCCTGATGAACCTGACCGCGAACGCCCGCGACGCCATGCCGGAGGGGGGACGTCTCACGATTCGGACGGACAACGTCGTGCTGCCGTCGATGCCCGCCGGACCCCAGGTGAACGTGCCTGGTCAGTACGTGCGGCTCGATGTCATCGATACGGGCACAGGCATACCGGAAGACATCCGGTCGAAGATCTTCGATCCGTTCTTCACCACCAAGGACATCGGCAAAGGCACCGGGCTCGGCCTGGCGACGGTGTACGGCATCGTGCGGCAGAGCGGCGGAATGATCCAGGTGGAGAGCGCGCCGGACAAGGGCGCGGCATTCACGATCCACTTGCCTCGCACGACGGAACGGCCGGACCGGTGGCCCGCGCGCCGGCGCGCTCACTGATCGACGTGATGCCGCCGTTCCTGCGCTGGTCTCGTCTCCGCCTGCGGACGAAGGGGCTGATTGTCGTCGGCCTGCCCGTTCTTCCGCTCGCCGTCTTCTGGCTCGTCGTTGTGCTGGCGGTGTTCCGGCAGTCGCCTCCCGCGAATTCGCCCGGCAGAACATTGATCATTCAAGCCGGCCTGGCCCGGGTGTTCAGCGATCTGCTGGACGGCGATGCGGCATCGCGCCACAATCTGTTCACGGACAGCGCCGCCGCGCTTCAGCGATATCGGAACGCGGTCGACCGGTTGCCGGCCGACATGGCCGTGCTCGACAACGCCGTGATCGATCCCAGCCTGAGGGATTCGCTCGCGGAGCTCAAGGCCACGGTCGAAGACGAACTGACGACGCTGGCGCGGCTGGTCGAGGGCCAGAAACCTGGCGCGCCCAAACTGAGTGAAGTGGCCGCGCTCGATCGGAGCGTCACCAATCTGGAGCGGGTCCGGTCGATTTCCGCGTCGATCGAGAAGGGACAAGGCGCGCTGACGTCGGCACGGACCGATCAGATGCGCAAGACGCAGCGCGCGTGGTTTTACGGCCTGCTGGCGGCGTCGGTCGTCTGCGGCGCCGGAGGCATCATCGCGGCGCTCATGCTGGCCAACGGTGTCAGCCGGCGGGCCGCGGCGCTTTCCCGGAATGCGGACCGGCTGGCCCATGGACTTCCACCGGAGCCGCTGCCGGTCGGGGAAGACGAGATCAGCGTCGTGGACGCGCGCCTGCGCGAAGCCGCGCGGTTGCTGCGCGTGCGCGAAGACGAGCTGCAGCACCGGACGAAACAGCTCGAGGAAGCCAACAAGGAACTGGAAGCGTTCAGCTATTCGGTGTCGCACGATCTGCGCGCGCCGTTGCGCGCCATCGACGGGTTCAGCGAAGCGATTCTTCACGACTGCGCCGATCGGCTCGACGAGGGCGGCAAGGATTCGCTCCGGCGCGTCCGGGCCGCGGCCACGCGCATGGGCGTCCTGATTGACGAGCTGTTGAACCTGTCGCGGCTCAACCGGATCGAAGTGCAGCGGCAGCACGTGGACATCGCCGGTTCCGCCAATGCCATCGTGGCGGATCTGGCCCGCCGCACGCCGTCACGGACCGTGGACGTCACGATTGCGCCCGGTCTTGACGCGAACGCCGATCCTGAACTGGTGCAGATCGCGCTGCACAACCTGTTGGACAACGCGTGGAAATACACGGGCAAGACGCCGTCCGCGCATATCGAAGTCGGCGTGACGCCCAACGGCGTCGCCAAGGTGTTTCACGTGCGCGACAACGGCGCGGGTTTCGAGATGGCCTACGCCAACCGGCTGTTCGGGGCGTTTCAGCGGCTGCACGGCGATCGGGATTTCGAGGGCACGGGCATCGGGCTCGCCATCGTGCAGCGAATCGTGCACCGCCACGGCGGCCGGATCTGGGCCGAAAGCGCCGTCAATGCGGGCGCGACGTTCTATTTCACGCTCGAGCCCGAGCGTGTGGGGCCTGCGTGACCGCCCGGCGCATCCTGCTCGTGGAAGACAACACGGACGACGCCGAGCTGGCGGTACGCGCGTTTCGCAGCACGAACCCGACCCTCGATGTGGAAATCGCGCGCGACGGGCCGCATGCGCTCATGGCGCTGCTCGGATCGGACGGCCAGCCTCCGCCGGCCGTCCTCCCCTCGCTGGTGCTTCTGGATCTGAAACTTCCCCGGCTCGATGGATTCGAAGTGCTCAAGCGCATCCGCGGCGACTCGCGCACGCGATTTCTGCCCGTCGTGATTCTCACGTCGTCCATCGAGCCTGGCGATTTGATGAATGCGTACTGGCTCGGTGCCAACTCGTACATCCGCAAGCCGCTGTCGTTTCAGGATCTGGTCACGGCGGTGACCAAGATTGCGGGCTATTGGCTCCATCTGAACGAGCTTCCATCACGCCCCCTGTAGGTCCAAGGGGTGGACCTGTGGACCGACTGCGAAGTCCCTACCGCTCTCGCTTGACGTTCGTCAGTCGTACAGGCTGGTTGCCGTAGTTTTCGAGCACGATCTGGCCGTTCTTGCCGGCGATGATCTTTGTCGCGACGGTGATCTTGCCCTCGCCCCGGCCGCTCGGATCGAGCCGCATCTCGATGATCGTGAACGGGTAGTCCACCGTGCGGCTCAGGTTGGCCTGCTCCCAGATGGCGATGGGCCGATCGGTCACGAGCACGATGTGGTCCTGGTCGCCCTCGCGAGTCAGCCGCGCGTAATGGAGGTCATAGGACAGCGTGTCTGGCGTCTTCATCGTCCCGACTCGCGGGATGTCCTGCAGGGTGCGCAGCAGTTTGTCCTGGCCCTTGTCGACGAGCACGCTGAGCAGGCGTTCGCGCTCGGCCTCCGTCGACCACCGGGTAACGTTGAACTCCACGAGCGTCGCGGTCAGGCGCACGGATGGATCCAAATTGGTCGCCGTGGCCGTGAATCGCGCTGGCAGCGATCGGTCCTGACGGATGTGCGCATCGACATCAATGCCAATCGGCGGCCTGAACGCGAGCGCCAGCGTCGCCATCACGAAGACCAGGACAGGCGTCACCAAACTGTTTCGATCGAGAGACATACCTTCCGGCGAAGCAAGCCTCGGACCAGAGGCGCAGGTCCGGGCGAGGCCCGGGTGCGGCCCCGCGGAGGGTTCACGGAAAGGAGGTGGCACGGATCGGGCCCAATGTGGGCCGGCGATCACCCTCTTTCACCCCAGATCCGGGCGAGTTTCCGGGCGCGGACTGTGCAGACGAAGGGCGCAGGAGGCGCGTTATGGCTGCGCAGGTTCAACCTCGGCTGCTGGTCCTTGGCATCGCGCTGCTGCTCGTCGGCGTGCTGGCGCTGGGCATGGCGGCCCGCGATCGCGCCGACGAGACGCGCGCCGGGGCTCCCGTGTACGACGCGATTCCGGCCGAGCATGTCAATCCCGGTCATCTGACGATGATCTGGCCGGTCGTGGGCGGGTTGAGCCTGGCCGTCGGCGCGGCGTGCATCGGCGTCGGGATGAATCGATGGAAGAGGAGCGGGTGATTTACTGCTCGTATTTCTCCACCACTTCCACCGGCCTGACCCTCGCCTTGTCGGGATCCTGATCGAACTCACGAAGCGCGCGCCGCTGGCGCAGCAGGTCCCAGCACTGATCGAGCTCGACCTTCAGCGCATCGAGGCGGTGTTTGGATCGATCGTCAACCTCGGGACGCGCGTAGAGCGCCTGTTCCTCGGCGACGAGTTCGGAGATGTGCTTGAGCACGCCTTCGTCGGTGTGATGTTGAGCCATGCATTCACGTTACTCCGCGGGGGCGGGAAGTCAAGATCGCAAGCCGCCCGACATCTAGATGGCCCTCTATGGCCCAACAAGGTGAAATGACGACCGTCACACCAGGCGCCCATGCGTCAGCAGACTGCGCCTCCCGTGGTACGCCATTTGAAGTACCTCAATCAATCGAGGTTTGAACATGCCACGTTATGGAAAAGCCGCGCAGAAGCGCGTCAAGTCGGCGATGCACCGCCGCAAGAAGGGCACGCTCAAGAGCGGGCGCTCGGGCAAAACGGTCAAGAGCCGGAAGCAGGCGATCGCGATTGGCTTGAGCGAAGCGCGTGAGAAGGGCGCCAAGGTTCCGCGCCGGCGTTCCCGCTCTCGCTCACGCTCACGCTCTCGCTCGCGTTCCCGTTGACGGGCGGCATCATGGCCGCACGATCAGCGCGTTCGCACCGGCCGGCCCGCGCGGAGCGCGGCCCGGTCCGCTACGGCGTCGTCGGCCTGGGCCACATCGCCCAGGCGGCGGTGCTTCCGTCGTTTGCCCACGCGCGCGCCAATTCGCGGCTGGCCGCCTTCGTCAGCGACGACCCGCGCAAATCGCGCACGCTGGCACACCGCTACCGCACGCCGCGCACGTTCACCTATCGCGAATTCGACGGCTGTCTGCAGGAAGTGGACGCCGTCTACATCGCGCTCCCCAACTCGATGCATGCGGAGTTCGCGATTCGCGCCGCCGAAGCCGGTGTCCACGTGCTCTGCGAAAAACCCATGGCCGTCACGGCCGACGAGTGCGAGCGCATGATCGCCGCCTGTGACGCCAATCGCGTGAAACTGATGATCGCGTACCGCCTGCACTTCGAAGCCATCAACCTGAAAGCCATCGAGCTCGTGCGGAGCGGGCGAATCGGGCCGCCCAAGTACTTCAATTCGTCATTCTCGATGAGCGTGACGCCGGGAAACATCCGGACCCGGAAAAAGATGGGCGGCGGCACGCTGCACGACATCGGCGTGTACTGCATCAACGCGGCGCGGTACCTGTTCAGGGCCGAGCCGAAGGAAGTCATGGCCATTTCGGTCAACAGCGGCACGCCCAGGCTCGCCGAGGTTGACGAGTCCACGGCGGCGATCCTGCGCTTTGACGGCGAGCGGGTGGCGTCCTTCGTCGTCAGCTTCAATGCCGCCGATGTGGCGTCCTACCGGATCGTGGGCACCAAAGGCGACCTCAAGGTCGATCCCGCCTATGAGTACGCCGAGGGCCTGGCGTACGAGCTGACGATTGACGGAAAGACCACTCGGAAGCGGCTGGGCAAGCGCGACCAGTTTGCGCCCGAGCTGCTCTACTTCTCCGATTGCATTCTCAGGAATCGCGAGCCCGAACCGTCGGGTTGGGAGGGGCTCCAGGACGTGCGGATCGTTCAGGCCCTCTACGAGTCGGCCGAGACCGGCAAGGCCGTCCAGATCCCGCCGTTCGAAAAACGCCGGCGTCCGACACTCGACCAGCGGATCGACCGCCCCGGCGTGGATGAACCGGATCTCGTCGGCGTCAAGAGCGCGAGCCAGTGATTCGAGTCGGGGTCGCGGGCTGGACCATTCCACGATTCCAGGCCCATCGCTTCACCACGCAAGGCACCCATCTCCAGCGTTACGCCCACGCGTTCTCGTGCGTGGAAATCAACAGTTCGTTCTACCGGCGGCACGAATCAGCCACGTACGCCCGGTGGGCCGCATCCACGCCCACCCGGTTTCAGTTTGCGGTCAAGCTCCCGCGTACCATCACGCACGAATCGGGCTTGTCAGGCGCGCGCCTCGCGCTGCGCGAGTTCCTGGAAGATACATCGGGCCTCGGCCGGAAACGCGGGCCGCTGCTGGTGCAGCTGCCGCCCTCGCTGTGGTTCGACGGACGAGTGGCCGCCAGATTTTTTGACGCGTTCCGGGATCGCTACGACGGCCCGATCGTCTGCGAGCCGCGGCATCCGACCTGGTTCCGTCCGGCCGCCACGCAACTGTTGATTCGGCACCAGGTCGCGCGGGTCGCCGCCGATCCGTCGTGCGCGCCCGGAGGTGGCGCCCCGGGCGCCTGGGAGGCATTCGCGTACTTCAGGCTCCACGGATCGCCGCGCATGTACTGGTCGCGCTATGACGCGGCATCGATCGAAGCGCTGGCGCGAACGCTCACGACGGCCGCACGGGCCGGCGACGTCTGGTGCATCTTTGACAACACCGCCCTCGGCACGGCGACCGAAAACGCGTTCGAGTTGCGAAGCCTGCTCAAGCCGGCGCCCTTCCTTCCCGCCGCCGAGCCGCCCACGCGAGCAATCGATCGAGCTCCCACGCATTGATGATGCGCTCGGCGGGGATGCCCGCCAGCACCGCGTGCGCCAGCGCACAGTCCACGTTGCTCCACTCGTCCACGTCATGCGCGTCGCTGTCGAGCGCGAAGATGCACCCGGCGTCGAGCGCCTGCCGCGCCAGCACCCAGTCCAGATCCTGCCGCGATGGATCGCCGTCCAGCTCAATCGCCACGCCACTCCGGGCCGCGGCCGCAAACACGCGCGGCCAATCGGCGGCGACGCCCGGACGCGATCCATACATGCGGCCGCGCGGGTGACCCAGGATGTGGACACCCGGCGCGGTGACCGCCGCGATCATGCGCTCCGTCTGCATATCCGCGCGCCGGAGCGCCGAATGTGGCGCCGCCACGACGACGTCGAAAAGCCGGCGCTCCTCCAACGGCACATCCACCTCGCCATCGGCGCGGATGTTCGCTTCCACACCAGACAACAGCCGGAAGCGCCCCCGGTGGCGGGCGTTCAATCGGGCAATTTCGCGGCGCTGTTCCAGGAATCGTGAAAACGGCACGCCGTTCGCGATCGGCAGGCCGGCCGAATGGTCCGTGACGGCGGCGAACCGATAGTTGCGGTCGATTCCGGCGGCAAAGATGGCTTCGAGCGACTGCGCGCCGTCACTCCAGGTGGAATGCATCTGCAGGTCGCCGTGATAGTCCTGCCGACCGGGGCCGCCGGGAGTCCGGCCTGCGAGGATCTCGCGCACCCGCGCGTGGCTGAGAAAGTGATCGCGGCAGCCGCGGCGGCGCAGAATGTCCGCTCGCCGCCCGCTGGCATCCACGGCTGCCTCCACAAACGGCGATCCGCCGGTACGGACGACGTCCATGATCACGCGCGCCGAGGCCGGGCCGATTCGCGGAATACGCGCCAGCGTGCCGTCAGGCTCGACCAGCGCCTCAATCGGCTCTTCGAGCCGACGGATGGCGCTGGCCGCCTGTTTGTAGCCGAACTTCCGGTGCGGATCGGTCTGCGCCGCCGCCAGATCGCCGAGCAGGCCGGCGATCACGATGTTCGTGTCCGGCCGATCGACGCCGGCGTCAGCGCCCGGCGTCGTCCGAGCCGGATCCGTCGACGTCCTGATCTCCCGCGAGATTGGAGCGGCGGATTTTTTCGCTCTGTTCCGTGCCGGCATGACGCTCGTTGTCGGTGAGCGGCCGATCGCCGGGCCGTGATTCCCGCGACGGTGTCTCACCGGGCCGTGACGTGCCCGGGCTCGTCTTCGGATCGGACGCAGGGTTCTGATCCATGGCCTACGACCGCTGGCTGCGGCCGCGGGCCCGCTGGGCCTGGCCTCTCGAATTCGAAGTCGAACTGCTGCGGCTCCGGCCCTTGGACGCGGACGAACCCGCCGCGGCCATTTCCTCGTCTTCCTCGTCGGTCTCGCCCTCTTCGGCCTCTTCGTCCTCACCCGACTGAGACGATTGGGCCGCCTGGTTGATGCCCGCCTCGGCCAGCTCGGTCAGCTTCTCGTCGGCCGCCTTTTCTTCCTCCAGCGTGTCGGACAGGAGCGCGGCGACGTCGTCGTGACCCAGCGCCCTGGCCCAGGCCATCAACGTGCCGTACACGGCAATCTCGTAATGTTCGGCCCGCTGGCCGCCCGCGATGATGGCCGCATCCAGGGCCGGGCTCTTGTCGTGTTCCTTGATGACGTCGCTGCCCTCTTCGATGATGCCCTGCAGGCCGGCGCACACCTTGGTCTTGACGGTCTCATCGATCAGTTCGAAGGCTTGTTCGAGGCGGGAGACATGTTCCTCGGTCTCCGCCAGGTGGTTCTGCAGCGCCTCGCGCAGCTCGGGCGATGTGGCGGCTTTGGCCATCTTCGGCAGCGCCTTCACGAGCTGGCGCTCGCCGTGCAGGATGTCCTGTAGTTCTTCCGTGAACAGATCGCGCAGTGTGGTCTCGTCTCGCATACAACCTCCAGATAGTTCGCGCGATCACTTGTGCAGGTTTCATACCGGTCGAAACGTTGCGATCGCCGTGTCTGCCGGACGGGTCAGGTCAGCGGTCTTGCCACTCTGAGCAGGTGGCGACGTACGGACGGCCGCTGCTAGCTGATCGCGTGCCGGAGGATTCGCCGCTTGCCGGGAGCAGGCGCCGCCGCGCGGGCGCCTGGAGGCGACTCCGTCAGGATCGTGCGCAGTTGTTCCAGATCCAGCGGTTTGACCAGGTGGTGATCGAAGCCGGCGGCCGAGGACAGGGCAAAATCATGGTCCTGACCCCAGCCCGTCAACGCAATCAGCAGCGCGCCGGCGTGCCGTGCATTGCCGCGGATCCGGCGGGCGACTTCGTGCCCGTCCATCTCCGGCATCCCGATGTCGAGCAGCACGGTATCCGGCTGCACCTGGTCCAGGAGGGCCAGGGCCTCACGCCCGCTCGTGGCGGTCGTCACGGTGCTCCCCAGCGCCGCCAGCAGCGACGCCAGTGTTTCGAGGGCGTCCTGATTGTCGTCCACGAGAAGGATTCGACGTGGCGGCAGGGGCTCGCCAATCTGCGGCGCGTCGGCGGGCAGAATCGCCTCGGCGCTCGCCGGCAGATCGACGATGAACTCGCTGCCGGTGCCCGGGCCGTCACTCCGGGCTTCGACCCGTCCGCCGTGCATCTCGACCAGGCTGCGCACCAGCGTGAGACCAATCCCCAGCCCACCTTGGGCCCGGCGTCCTTTACGGTCCACCTGCATGAACATGTCGAAGACCGAGCGCAAGTGCGCCGCCGGAATGCCGATGCCGTTGTCCCTGACCGACACGATCGCGCGGCCGCCCGCGCGCGTGAGCGTCACCCAGATCTTGCCGCCGCTGTTCGTGTATTTCGCGGCGTTGGCAATCAGGTTCGAAAACACCTGCGTGAGCCGGACCGCGTCGCCCGCCACCGTGATCGGCTCGGCCGGCAGCTCGACGATGAGCGTGTGGCCGGCGGCCTCGACCATCGCGCGGCTGGTGTCGATGGCGTAGCGGAGGGCCGACGCCAGATCCATGGGTTCGCGTTGCGCTTCGATCAGGCCGCGCGTGATCCGCGACACCTCCAGCAAATCGTCGACCAGGCGCACGAGATGATTGATTTGCCGTTCCATCACGGCTTTGACGCGTTCATCTGCGCCGGCGGGTCCGGACGACTTCTTCAGTAACTGCAGGCCCATGAGGAGCGGCGTCAGCGGATTGCGGAGCTCGTGGCCAAGCGTCGCCAGGAATTCATCTTTGCGCTGATCGGCCAGGCGGAGCGCCGCTTCGGCCTCGGCCCGGTCCGCGAGATAGCCGCGGATCTGATACTGGCGCTCGCGGGCGCGCAACGCGGTTTGCACGGCGGTCAACAGCGTCCCCACACGAACCGGCCGCTCGAGCAGCGTGACGTTGCCCAGCATCCGGACGGCCATGGTGATGGTCGGCGAGTCCGCGCCGGCGCGCGTGAGGATCAGGATCGGCAAGTCGGACCACGGGGCCTGATTGGACAGCAAGTCGGACAGCCTGGCCGAGAGCTCCGTCGTCAACGACTCCTCAGGAATCAGGATGGCCGCCGCGCCCTGATCGATGCCATCGAGCAGCTCGACCAGCGTTCGATACCAGGCGACGGCAATGCCCGAGGCGCGAAACAACTCGCCCGTCGTCGCGGCGTCCCTGGCGGTTGGGGCGAGAAACAGGACGCGCTGGTCGAGATCGGTTCGCCCCGCGGTCATGGCACTGTTGTCTCGGGCGCTGGATTCGTTCGCTCGGACGTCGGCACACCCGTGAGGATGCCGCGAAAGCCCCGCAGCGCCTCCCGACTTCGATGCGGCCGCTGTTCGTCCGGAACTCGCGAATCGAGCGCTCGTGCTGGCCGCCGCGCTTCTTGACAACCGAAATCGCCTGCCGAAGTTCGCCAGACGCCTCGAAGTAGCGCATCAGGATGACCGCGTCCGATAGATAGCTGGCATCGACCGGGGAATTCATCGCGGTCCCGACCATGCCCTGATGCGCGCTGATCATCAGCGTTGCCACGCCCCGCTGCCCCAGATACATGAGCAATTCGTGGAGCTGGATCGTCAGGAAATGTTCCTCGGGCATCGCCGACAGATAGCCGTTGAGGCTGTCGATGACGATGACTCTGGCGCCGTCGTGCTCCACGGCCCGCCGGATCGTATGGACGAACTCGCCGGGCGTGAGTTCGGCGGGATCCACCTGCTGGAGCGTAATCCTGCCTTCTTCGACGCGTTCCGGCAGCGCGATCCGCAGTTGCCGACAGCGAGAGAGCAGCGTCGCGGGACTCTCGTCAAAGATGAACATCGCCCCGCGCACGCCGGCGAGCGCGGCCGCCGACGCAAACTGCGCGGCGAGCGTGGACTTGCCGGTACCGGCCGCCCCGACGATGAGCGTGCTGGTGCCGGCCTCGATGCCGCCGCCGAGCAGCCGATCCAGTTCCGGAACACCGCTCGGCAAAAGCGCCCGGTCGGCCACCTGGCGGTGCTCGGCGGCCACCAGACGCGGGAACACGTCCAGCCCGCCGCGCCGGATGACATAGTCGTGATACCCGCCGCGAAACCGGACGCCGCGCATCTTGGCGACGCGCAACCGGCGTCGCTCCGTTCCGTACTCGGGATTGAGCTGGTCGAGCACGATCACACCGTGCGCGATGCTCTGGACCTGCAGATCCCGATCGGTTGACGTCATGTCATCGATCAGCAGCACGGTAATGGCGCGCTTGGAGAAGAATTGCTTGAGCGCCATGATCTGGCGCCGGAAGCGCAACGGGCTGCCCGCGAGCAAGCGGAGCTCCGACAATGAATCGAACACCACGAAGGCCGGCTTGGAATCTTCGACCTCGCGGAGAATTCGTTTGGTGGTTTCAGCCAGCTCGATTTCAGCCGGGTGATACATCGTGTTCTGGAGTTCCGGATCCAGATCACTCTCGGATGGCACGACTTCGTGAATACTGATGCTGCTGATATCCCATCCGTGCGAGAGGGATACCGCCCGGAGCTCTTCTTCCGTTTCCGAGAGCGTCACGTACCGGACGGTCTCGCCGCGCGCCGCGCCCGCGATCAGGCACTGCATGGCCAGCGTGGTCTTGCCCGATCCGGGAACCCCCTCAACCAGATACAGGCGGCCGGCGGTGAGCCCACCGGCCAACACGTGGTCCAGGCCCTCGATTCCCGTCGCAACGATCTTGCGCCCCGGATGTGCCGCCGACGGCCCCGCAGTCTGTCTCACGTTTCTCCCCATCCCTCACCCTGTTTGTGCCGGAATTCGTGTCGGCAGCGGAAGCCATCTTCGTGCAATACGGGTACCCCGGCAAGGCGGCACAGAACGGGCACGGTGCTTGCTCCTTGTTCTGCTGGTGAACCTCGTAAGGCTATCGGAGTGCCGAAGATTGGCAATGCGATTCCCACACAGGCCCCGCGCCGATGACCGCTGATGCCACCTGGCAAAACCGCTTCGCCACGTTTGCCGAGAAGAAAACGGCCGAAGCCGCGGCCGCGGACATTTCTCCGCTGGATACCGTTCAGGCTGGCAGGCCGTGGCCGGGGGCCGTCGACCTCGGGAATGAGTGGTCACGTCGCCTCTACGACGGCGGGTTCGCGTTGCCGCCGGTTCCCGCGGCCCAACCGTCGGTGTCACTCGTCTTCGTCCAGTCACGTGATGGCAATACGGGCGCGAGTGATCCGGCCAGCCTCGGAGGTGGCGACGTCGATAAACACTTGATCTACGAAGGCCTGGCGCGCGTGGCCGCCCACGCGGTCATGGCCGGCGCGACGACGGCGGCCAGCAAATCCGCATTCTTTTCGGTGTGGCGCCCGGAACTGGTTGAGCTTCGGGCCAGCCTCGGGCTGCGGCGGCATCCGACCCAAATCGTCGCGTCCCGGGACGGCCATCTTGACGTCAACAACTCTCTGCTCTTCAACGTGCCGGACGTGCCGGTCGTCGTACTGGCAGGCGCGGGTTGTCGCGAACAGTGCGGCGCCGCGTTCGCGTCCCGCCCGTGGGTATCGGTCGTGCCGATTGAGGGCGATCACGGAGGCTGGCCACGAACGCTCGCCCGATTGCGGGCCGAACATGGGATCGAGCGGATTTCGGCCATCGGCGGCCGGGTCACGGCGACGTCGTTGATAGACGCCGGCGTCGTGCAGGACATCTGCCTCACCACAACGGGGGCCACGGCCGGCGAGCCCGATACGCCGTTCTACACCGGGCTGAAGCCCCCGACGCTTGAGTTGATTGTGCGAAAGCAGTCGCGGGCGACAGCAAACCCGATCCTCTTCGAGCACCTGGCGGTCGAAAGCCAGAAGCCCCCCGTACTCTGACCGTTCCTGCCAACAGTCGGCAGATCGTTTCTCTCCACCCGACCGTACGGCCGATTCGGTACTGGCCTTGATGTTGCGTACTCGGCAGCGGCGTACCGAGATTGCCGTGAAGACAGGTCAGCACTCCCCAACCCGGCCCCTGACACTGCTCGCGGTCGCGCTCGCGTGCGCCTTCGCGGTCCTTGGGTGCAATTCCACATCGACGAACGTCGCCACGGGCCCGACGCCCGTCAAGTGTACGGTTGCGCTGACGCTGGCGCAGGCCACGATGGATCCGGCCGGCGGACCAGGGGCGGTCACGGTGACATCGGCGCCGGAATGCGCGTGGACCGCGACGAGCGAGGTCAGCTGGATCACCAATCTCTCGCCGGCCAGCGGCCAGGGCACGGCCGACATTCACTTTCAAGTCGCGCCCAATCCCAGCCAGGCTGGCCGTCAAGGCGCGATCAATGTGAACGGTGTCCGCGCCAACGTCGGTCAAGGCGCGCCGGCCTGCAGCATCACGATCGCGCCGACGAGCCAGGCCGTGCCGGCCGGCGGCGGTTCGGGCCAGGTGCACGTGAGCGCCGCCACCGGCTGCGGCTGGGCGGTGACGAGCAACGACTCGTGGCTGACCATCGCATCCGGGAGCTCCGGCGACGGCAACGGAGTCGTGGGATTCACTGCCGCGGCGAACACCGGGGCTGCCGCCCGCGTTGGCACGCTGACCATCGCCAACCAGACATTCACCGTGGCTCAGCCGGAGCCGGGCGCGCCGCCCTGCTCCAACGCGATTCAGCCGACGTCGCAGAACGTCGGATCCGGCGCCACCAATATCACCGTCACGATCACCGCCACGCCCTCGTGTTCGTGGACGGCTGTCAGTAACGTGGCATGGCTCGCGGTGTTCGGCATCGGGACCGGCGTTGGCAATGGATCCGTCACGATCGCCGCCGCGGCCAACACGGGCAATACGCGCGTCGGCACCGCGACGATTGCCGGGCAGACGTTGACGGTCACCCAGACCGGATCCTGCCTCGCCACGTTCGCGCCGCCGAGCGCCTCGCTGACGGCGGCCGCCGGAAACAGTTCGACCGCCGTCACGATTGCGGCCGGCTGCGCCTGGACCGCTTCCACGGCCGATTCCTGGATCACGATCACCTCGGGCGCCAGCGG
The DNA here is from genome assembly GCA_036274235.1 of Vicinamibacterales bacterium. Taxonomy (GTDB): domain Bacteria; phylum Acidobacteriota; class Vicinamibacteria; order Vicinamibacterales; family SCN-69-37; genus DASUGC01. The sequence continues at coordinate 3,515 of DASUGC010000150.1, read as the reverse complement.
CACGGGCAACGGTACCGTCGCGTTCTCCGTAGCCGCCAACAGCGGAAGTGCCAGGAGCGGCACCATCACAATTGCGAATCAACCGTTCTCCGTGACACAGGCCGGTTCCTGTGTCGCGACGCTCAATCCCACCAGCCAGACGGTTGGATCCGGCGCCGGATCCGCGACGGTCGGCGTGGCGGTGCCCGCCGGTTGCGCGTGGACCGCGAGCACGACGACGCCGTGGATCACGATCACCAGCGGCGCGAGCGGCTCGGGCAACGGCACGGTCGCGTTCGACGTCACCGCGAATCCGAACACGACGAGCCGGACCGGCCCCATCAGCATCGCAGGCCAGACGCATACCGTGACGCAATCCGGCGCCTGCCCCGCCTCACTCAACCCGGCGTCGCAGACCGTGAGCGCCGGCGGGGGCGCTGCCACGGACGTGGACGTCACGACTCCCACCGGCTGCGCATGGACCGCCACAGAGACCGCGTCGTGGATCACGATCACGAGCGGCGCGAGCGGGACCGGCAACGGCACGGTCCGCTTTACGGTCGCCGCGAACACGGGGCCGCAGCGCGTCGATACGATCACGATCGCGGGTCAGCCGCACACCGTCACGCAGAGCAGCGGCTGCACGTTCTCGATCAATCCCACGTCTCAGAATCTCAGCAAGAACGCGCAGACGGGGACGACGATCACGGTCACGGCGGGCGCGGGTTGTCCGTGGACGGCGGTGTCAAACGACAGCTTCATCACGGTTGAAACCGGCGCGTCCGGAACCGGCAACGGCACCGTCACGTTCTCCGTCTCCAACAACAACACCGGGAACGCCCGGACCGGCACCATCACCATCGCCGGGAAGACCTTCACGGTCAACCAGGGCAAATAGCGATGACGAGGCGGCGCGGAGTGACGATCGGCGTGCTGCTGGCGGCCGCGATGGCCGTTGCCGCACCGGCGTCCGCGCAGGACACGTTATCCGGCGTCCTGTCGTTCCTGCTGATTAATCGCTCGGTTCAAACGGGCGATTTCACGCGCGACGAGCAGGCGGCCGCCGCCACACGCGATGCCATCATCTCGTTCCTGCAGACGGAACTGGCGACGCTGCCGGTGACCTCGCCCGCCAGCGGGTTTACCTATCGCCTCGATCCGTCGCTCGGTGCCGCGGTCCGATCGAGCGACAGCTTCGGCCCCTTCTTCACCGAGCGATCGCTCTCGGCCGGCCGTCAACAATATTCGTTCGGCCTCGCGTTCAGCCAGGCGTCCTTCGAGACGATGGACGGCCGGAATCTGCGCGACGGCACGCTGGTGGCGACCGCCAGCCGCCTGACAGGCGAGACCCAGCCGTTTGACGCGGAGACGCTGACCGTGCGCATGAACTCCCGTGTCGTCACGCTGACGGCGCACGCCGGTGTGACCGATCGCCTGGACGTCGGCGCGGCTCTCCCGCTGGTGAGCGTGAACTTCAGCGGCGAGCGCGTGGATACGTATCGTGGATCGGCGGCCGTGCAGGCGACCGCGTCGGCTTCGGCGATCGGCGTGGGTGATGTGGTCCTTCGGGCCAAATACAACGTGTGGCGGCGCGGCGCCAGCGGGATCGCCGCGGGCGCCGAGGCCCGCCTGGCCACCGGCGATCGCGAAAACCTGATTGGCGGCGGCGAAAATCTCTTCACGCCGCGAGCCATGGTGTCGTACGAACGCGGCTGGCTCGAGCTGGACGGCAACTTTGGCTACACGATCGGCCAGACCATTCGCGCCGTCGAATACAGCGGCGCCGTCAGCGCCGTCGCGTCTCCACGGATCACGTTCGTGGGAGAAATCGTCGGCCGCCGCGTGAACCACAGTCACCAGCTCACGGAAATCGTCGAGCCTCGCCTGGATTTGACCGGCGTCGAAACGATTCGCCTGGTGGCGCTTCCCGCCACCACCAATCACGCCATCGTCGTCGGCGGCGTCCGCTGGAACGTGGCTGGACAATGGCTGGTCGGCGCCTACGTGCTTCGGCCGATTACCACCGCGGGCCTGAACGCCCGATGGGTCACCAGTATCAACGTTGATTACGCCTTCGGAGGCTGACATGCGGCTCAACCATTCCGTTCCCGCTCCGGAAGAACCCAAGGACTGGTTCGCCGAATTCGATCCCGAACCCGAGCCCGTCCATACGGCCGAGCAGGAGGACTCCACGCTGCAGATGTTTCCCTCGGACGTCGTCCAGCGCCCGCAGCCGCGCGAACAGCAGCCGCTGTTCCGCGTCGTCCCAGCCGGTCCGCCGTCGGAGCCGCAACGCCGGGTCGGCGAGTATCCCGGACCCCCTTCCTCATTTTTCGAGCGCGTACTCCCGGCAGGAGACTATCGCGCCGGGATGCTGCGGCTCGTGCGGCGGCGGCGCACCGTGGTCGTCGCCACGGCCGTGATCGTCCTGATCTCATCGGCCGCGACCGCGGCGAGTTTTGCCGTACGGCGCTGGCAACGGCAGCCGGAAAAGGTGTCGGACCAAATCGGCTTCGACGCCGGTGAACCCGGATCGCCGGCGGCCGCATTGTTCGGTGCGACCGTCGGACAAAAGTCCGCGATGCCATCGCCCCTGCAGGCGCAGATGCCGACGCTGGACACGTTGTCCGTGACAAAAGCCGTGACGGGAAGAACGGCGCCGGCAGACACGTCAGCGGCCGGTCAGATAACTTCGATGGCCTCGCAGACGTCGAAGGGCCGCAGCAGTTTCGATGCGCCAGCAACCGCCGCTTCGTCGCAGTCGTTGCCGATGCCAACGCCGGCATCCACATCCACACCGGCAAAGCGATCCGTCATGGAGCCACCCGCGACGCCTGCCCGGACGCCGGCGCCAACGCCAATTCGTACGCCGGCCGTTCCGTCCGTGACACCCTCGTCACGGGCCTCGACAGCGGCACCGACGGCAACACCAACACCGACGGCAACACCAACGCCGACAGGAACACCGACGGCCACGCCCGTGCCCCCACTCACGTCCACTCCGGCAACGACGGCGCCGGCGCCCAGGCCAACACCGGCGGCGACGCCAACCGCACCGCCCCGGCCAACCCCGCCCGCGCGAGACGACGCGAAAGCGGTGGCCGAGACCGCGCCGCCGGCGGTGTCACCCGAGGCGGCCGAGAAAGCGGCCGTTCATGGCGTGCTCGATCGGTATCGCCAGGCGTTTGCCTCCTTGAGCGTGAACGATGTCGCGGAGTTCTGGCCGTCGGTCAACGTGCGATCGCTCGGCCGCGCGTTCGACCAGCTCGAGTCCCAGAACGTGACGTTCGACACCTGCACGGTCGAGGTCCGCGGCGCGCAGGCCGACGCCACGTGCAGAGGCCGCGTGCAGTACGTGCCCAAAGTCGGCAGCAAAACCCCGCGCGTGGACGCGCATCAATGGTCGTTTCTGCTCCAGCGAACGCGAGCGGGCTGGGGGATTATGAGAGTGGATGTGAAGTAGAGCTTGGGTTCCGGGGTGTCGGGGTTCCGGGGTGTCGGGGTTCCGGGGTGTCGGGGTTCCGGGGTGTCGGGGT
>DASUGC010000149.1:0-30035 GCA_036274235.1 Vicinamibacterales bacterium | reverse complement strand
CAAGGGCATCACGCGCGTGGTGTTCGATCGGGGCGGCAATCTGTATCACGGACGCATCAAAGCGGTCGCCGAGGCGGCTCGCAAAGCAGGGTTGGAGTTCTAACGTATGGTCTCCAGGGAAAAGATCGACCCGTCGGAGTTCGAGCTGAAGGACACGGTGGTGTCGATCAGCCGCGTCACGAAAGTCGTCAAGGGCGGCAAGAATCTGAGCTTCAGCGCGCTCGTGGTGATCGGCGACGGTCACGGCGTCGTGGGATTCGGCATCGGCAAGGCCAAGGAAGTGCCATCCGCCATCAAGAAGGCGATCGAGGCCGCCAAGAAGGTGCTGGTGCGGGTGCCGATGAAGGGGACGTCGATCCCGCACCCGGTGCTCGGCAACTTCGGCGCCGGATCGGTGCTGCTCAAGCCCGCGCCGGATGGCACGGGCATCATCGCCGGCGGCGCCGTGCGCGCCGTGGTCGAATCGGCCGGGATTCACAACGTGCTGACCAAGTCGCTGGGATCGGCCAATCCGCACAACGTCGTGCGGGCGACGTTCGCAGCGCTGGAGGATCTGCGAGATCCGGCCGGCGTGGCGCGGCTGCGGGGCAAGGAAGTCGAGGAGCTCACGTCATGACGGCCCAGAAGGCACAACCGGACAAGCCAGCGAAGGCCAGGAAGGCAATCACGGTGACCCAGGTGCGCAGCACCATCGGGTTCGACAGGAAGCAGGCGCTCGCGATGCGCGGGCTCGGGCTGCGCCGGATCCGGCATACCGTGGAACTCGAGGACACGCCCGCGGTCCGCGGGCTGATTCTGCAGGTTCGACACCTCGTCACAGTTGAAGGTGAATGATGTCGCTCAATAACATTCGTCCGCCCAAAGGCGCCAAGCACGCCAAGAAGCGAGTCGGGCGCGGACCGGGATCGGGTCACGGCCACACGGCGTCGCGCGGCCACAAGGGCGCCCAGTCGCGATCGGGCTTCAGCTTCAAGCGCGGGTTCGAAGGCGGCCAGATGCCGCTCCATCGGCGCGTGCCGAAGCGCGGCTTCCACAACCCGTTCCGGGTCGAGTACGCGGTGGTGAACCTGGACACGCTGGCTGAGGTGTTCGAAGCCGGGTCCGCGGTGACGCCCGAGCTGCTGCGCGAGCGCGGCCTGGTGCGGCAATCGCGGGCCAAGATCAAGGTGCTGGGCCGCGGCGACATCACGAAGAAGCTCTCGGTGCAGGCGCACAAATTCAGCGGCAGCGCGGCGGAGAAAATCGCCGCGGCTGGCGGAACGACGGAGGTGCTCGACTAGCCGCCGGATCGACGGGCGGCCGGACACGAGAAACCCATGGATAGTCTGAAGAACATCTTCGCCATCCCGGAGCTGCGCAAGCGAATTCTGTTTACGTTCGGCTTGCTGGCGGTCTTCCGGATCGGCGGGCACATCCCCACGCCCGGCATCAACGGCCGCGCGCTTGCCGAACTGGCCCAACAGGCTGCCGCGAACAACCTGTTCGGCTTGTACGACATGTTCTCGGGATACAGCCTGTCGCAGATGACGCTGTTTGCGCTCGGCGTCATGCCGTACATCAGCGCGTCGATCATCCTGCAGCTGCTTACGGTCGTCTGGCCGTACATGGAACGCCTTTCGAAGGAAGGCGAGCTGGGCCGCCGGAAGATCACGCAATACACGCGATACGGGACCATCCTGCTGTCAATCGTGCAGGGCCTGGCGATCGCGATCTACCTGGAGTCGGTCACGGGCGTTCAGGGCGGGCTGCCCATCGTGTTCAACCCGGGCTGGTTCTTCCGGTTCACGACGGTGCTCACGCTGACAACCGGATCGGTGCTCGTCATGTGGCTTGGTGAGCAGATTACCGAGCGGGGGATCGGCAACGGGATGTCGCTGCTGATCTATGCCGGCATCGTGGCGGGCCTGCCGCGCGGCGCCGCCACCACGTTCTCGCAAATCGGCACGGGTGAAATGTCGCCGCTCCGGGTGGTCCTGCTGGTCGCCTTGATGATTGCCGTCGTGGCGGCCGTCGTGTTCATGGAGCGCGGCCATCGGCGCGTCACGGTCCAGTACGCCAGGCGCATGGTGGGCCGCCGCATGTACGGCGGCGCCAGCACGCACATCCCGCTCAAGGTGAACACGGGCGGCGTCATGCCCGTCATCTTCGCCTCCTCCATTCTGGCGTTTCCGCGGACCATGCAGCCGATGTTTCCGGCCGGCGGGTTCATGGAGAAGGCGATCACCCAGATCAGTCTGGGGTATCCGCTTTACAACCTGCTGTACGTCGCGATGATCATTTTCTTCGCGTACTTCTATACCGCGATCATCTTCAATCCCGATGACGTCGCGGAGAACATGCGGAAGTACGGCGGCTTTGTCCCGGGCATCCGGCCGGGCAAGCGCACGGCCGAATACATCGACACGATTCTGGCCCGCGTGACGCTGGCCGGCGCCGTGTACTTGGCGGCGATCGCGCTCCTGCCGGAGCTCCTGATGGTGGGCGTCAAGCTCGAGCCCATTCCCTGGATTGGGCCCTGGCTCGACTCGGTGACGCCGAAGTTCATCACCGAAGGGCTGGGCGTGAAGTTCTATTTTGGCGGCACGTCGTTGCTGATCATCGTCGGCGTTGCGATGGATACGGTCCAGCAGGTCGAATCGCAGCTCATCATGCGCCATTACGACGGGTTCATGAAGAAGACGCGCATTCGCGGGCGCCGCGGGTAACACAACGTGTCCGTACGTCTCGTCATGTTGGGGGCTCCGGGAGCCGGCAAGGGTACGCAGGCGGAGCGCTTCGCGCGCAACCGCGGTGTGCCGAAGATTTCGACCGGCGACATCCTGCGGGAAGCCGTGCAGGCCGGAACGGAGCTGGGACGGGCGAGCAAGGCGATCATGGATGCCGGCCAGCTGATTGGCGACGACGTCATGATCGCGATCGTCAAGGAACGCCTGGCGCGCGCGGACACGTCCACCGGGTTCGTGCTCGACGGTTTTCCGCGGACGGTGACGCAGGCCGTGGCGCTCGATGCGATGCTGAAGGGCGGCGCGCCCCTCGTCATCGTCAATATCGAAGTGCCGGAAGCGGCGCTGATCGATCGGCTGACGACGCGGAGGATCTGCGCGAATTGCGGCTGGATCGCCGTGCCGGGGCTGACGTCGTGCGCCCGCTGCGGCGGGCCGCTGGTGCAGCGCCGGGACGACAACGTCGAGGTCGTCAAGGAGCGTCTGCGCGTGTACGACCGGGACACGCAGCCGCTCGTCGAGTTTTACGAGTCCCGGCCGACGTTCCGATCGGTGGACGGGGATCAGACGCCGGATGCGGTGGCGGCGGATCTGGCCGCGGCCGTCGCGTCAGTCGTGGGAGGGCAGGTGTGATCATCTGCCGGTCGGCTGCGGAGATCGAGCGGATGCGCGCCGCCAATCAGTTCGTGGCGGATCTGCTGGTCGAGCTCGAGGCCGCCGTGGCCCCGGGCGTGACGACGGGCGATCTGGACCGGCTGGCGGAGCGGCTGGTGCGTGACGGCGGCGCAGTGCCGGCGTTCAAGGGGTATCGCGGGTTTCCGGCGACGCTCTGCACGTCGGTGAACGAGCAGGTGGTGCACGGCATCCCGTCGGCGGGCAAGAAGCTCGTCGAGGGCGACATTGTCTCGATCGATGTGGGCGTGAAGCTCAACGGGTTCTACGGCGATTCGGCGGTGACGGTGCCGGTCGGCCGGATTTCGGAGGCGCGTGCGCGGCTGCTGCAGGTGACGCGCGAGTCGCTCGAGCGCGCCATCGCGCAGGTGCAGGTTGGCGGCCGGCTGTCGGATATCGGCCACGCCGTGCAGACGTGGGTGGAGATGCACGGGTTCTCGATCGTGCGGGAATTCGTGGGTCACGGGATCGGCGAGAAGCTCCATGAAGAGCCGCAGATCCCCAATTACGGGCAACCGGGCCGCGGACCCAGGCTCGAGGCGGGCATGGTGCTCGCGATTGAACCGATGGTCGCGCAGGGACGGCCGGAAACGAAAGTGCTGGCCGACGGCTGGACGGCCGTGACGAAGGACGGCAGCGCGGCGGCGCATTTCGAACACACCGTCGCGGTGTCCGCGAATGGGCCGATTGTGCTGACGGCGCGCCAGGGCCAGGGTACGGCGGCCGGGGCGGGCGCCCGGTAGCTGAAGGAGCGGACGGCATGGCGCGGGCCGCGGAGACCGGGACGGTGCGGGCGGTGTTGCCGCGGGCGCTGTACCGGATCGCGATGGACGGCGGCCCGGAAGTCACGGCGCACGCGGCGTCCGGCGCCGGCCGTAATTTCGTCCGGCTCGTGGTCGGGGATCGCGTGGCGCTGGAGTTGACGGCGCGCGACAAGGGCCGCGCGCGGGTGGTGAGGAAATTATCGTAGCCGGCGGGCGTTAGCCCGCCGGCCGAGGTAACGCTATGAAGGTGCGAGCGTCGGTGAAGCGGATTTGCGACAAGTGCAAGATCGTGAAGCGCGCGGGCGTCGTGCGCGTGATCTGCACGAACCAGAAACACAAGCAGCGGCAGGGCTGATGACAGATCGACGGTCGGACGTCGACGGTCGAAGTTAACGAGAGAGAAACCTATATGGCACGAATCGCAGGCGTGGATCTGCCGCGCACCAAGCGCGTCGAGATCGGGCTCACGTATATCTACGGCATTGGCCGGAAGAAGTCGAATGACATCCTCTCTTCGGCCGGGGTCAGCGCGGACATCCGCGTCAAGGATCTGTCGGAAGAAGACGTCCGGAAGATCAGCCGGGTGATCGAAGAAGTGGGCGGCGTCGAGGGCGATCTCCGGAAGGAGATTTCCATGAACATCAAGCGCCTGGTGGAAATCGGGAGCTACCGCGGCTCGAGGCATCGCCGCAATCTTCCGGTGCGCGGCCAGCGCACGCGCACGAACTCGCGCACGCGCAAGGGCCCGCGCAAGGGCACGATCGCCAAGAAGAAGGTTGAGTAGTCATGGCTAAAGAGAAAGCGCAAGACGCCGCCGCCGGGACGCCTGAAGAAGGCAAAGCGCCGGCCAGGAAAAAGGCGTTCAAGAAGAAGGGCGAGAAGCGCGTCGTCCATCACGGCTTCGCGCACATCCAGGCGTCCTTCAACAACACGATCATCACGATCACGGACGCCGACGGCCACGTGATCGCCTGGTCGAGCGCCGGCGGCATCGGATTCAAGGGATCGCGCAAGGGCACGCCGTTCGCGGCCACGCAGGCGGCGATTGCCGCGGGCAACGGTGCGAAGGCGTACGGGCTGCGCAGCGTGGAAGTGCGCGTCAAGGGCCCGGGCGCCGGCCGCGAATCGGCGATTCGCGCGCTGCAGACGGTCGGCATCGACGTGAAGTCGATCCGCGACGTCACGCCGATTCCGCACAACGGCTGCCGGCCGCCGAAGCGCCGGCGAGTATAAGGAAAGACCGCGAAGCCCCGAGCGCAGCGAGGGAGTTGAGCGAGTAAAGAAAGACCGCGCGAGGTGCGAGCGTAGCGAGCCTCGAGCGCGGAAGCGAGCGGCGGGAGCCGCGAGCAGCGAGCGGGGGTGGGGCCCCGCGAGCGACTGAATAAAAGAGGACCCGTTTAATGGCTCGATACATCGGACCCGTTTGTCGTCTTTGCCGGCGCGAAGGCATGAAGCTCTTTCTCAAGGGCGAGCGCTGCTATACGGACAAGTGCGCCATCGAGAAGCGCAATGTGCCGCCCGGCCAGCACGGCCGCGCGCGCAAGGCCAAGATGGCCGGCTACGGCGTGCAGCTGCGCGAGAAGCAGAAGGTCAAGCGCACCTACGGCGTGCTCGAGAGCCAGTTCCGCCGCTACTTCGAGGCGGCCGACCGGCAGAAGGGCGTCACCGGCGAATTGCTGCTGCAGATGCTCGAGCGGCGCCTCGACAACGTCGTCTATCGCCTCGGCTTCGCCACGTCGCGCGCGCAGGCCCGCCAGCTGGTGCGGCATGGCCACTTCCTGGTGAACGGCAAGAAGGTGGACATACCGTCGTTCGCCGTGCGGTCGGGCGATTCGGTGGGGATTCGCAGCGGCAGCGCGCAGAACCCGACCATCGTGCACGCGATGGAAGAGGTCAAGGGCCGCGGGATTCCCGAGTGGCTCAATTTCGACCCGTCGGCCCTGGCCGGCCGGATTTCGCAGCTGCCGACGCGTGAGCAGATCAACCTGCCCGTGCAGGAACAGCTGATCGTCGAGTTGTATTCGAAGTAGCCCGTAGCCGCCGCGACGCCCCGAGCGTAGCGAGGGCGCGGAGCGGCCGAGCCGCGGGAGCGGCGAGGAGCGAGCGGGGGTGGGGCCCCGCGAGCAACGAATAGAACGTTGGCAATGATGCCAGTCGCCAGCCCGCAGCTCTCAGGCCTGCGGCGTGAGGTTGGTGACTTTCAGCAGGTCTGGCCCCGGCGTGGGGAAGGCGAAAGGACAAGTCCGATGTTGTGGAAGGGTTTTCAGCGGCCGAAGAGGCTGGAGTTCGAGCGCGAGACGTTGACGGATCGGTTCGGCCGGTTTTCGGCGCAGCCGTTCGAGCGCGGGTTCGGGACGACCGTCGGCAACGCGATGCGCCGGGTCCTGCTGTCGTCCATCGAAGGCGCGGCGGTGACCGCGGTCAAGATCGAAGGCGTGCTGCATGAGTTCTCGCCGATCCAGGGCGTCGTGGAGGACGCGACGGACATCATCCTGAACCTGAAGCAGATTCCGCTGAAGCTGCACACGGATCAGGCCAAGACGGTGACCGTCCGTGTGCTCAAGCCCGGCGAAGTGCGGGCGCGCGACATCGTCGCCGACGCGGACGTCGAAATCCTGGAGCCGGACGCGCATATCGCCACCGTGAGCGAGGGCGGACGGCTGGAGATGGAGCTGCGCCTCAAGCGCGGCCGCGGCTACGTGGCCGCCGACAAGAATTTCGATGAAGACCTCGGCATCGGCTGGATTCCGATCGATTCGGTCCACTCGCCCGTGAAGAAGGTGAACTACGTCGTCGATGCGGCGCGCATCGGCCAGACAACCGACTACGACAAGCTGACGCTCGAAGTCTGGACCAACGGCGCGGTGACGCCGCGCGACGCCGTGTCGCTGGCCGCCAAGCTGATCCGCGACCATTTCACGATCTTCGTGGGCCTCGATGAGGCGGGCGATCAGCCGCTGGAAGCCGCGGAGCCGGCCAATTCGATCAACGAAAACCTGGACAAGAGCGTCGAGGAGCTCGAGCTCTCCGTCCGGTCATACAACTGCCTCAAGAACGCGAACATCCGGACGCTGCGCGAGCTCGTGCAGAAGACGGAAGGCGAGATGCTGAAGACCAAGAACTTCGGCCGGAAGTCCCTCAACGAGATCAAGGACATCCTGAGTTCGATGGGCCTCGGCCTCGGCATGCGCCTGGACGCGCCGGCAGCACAGGACTAAGTCATGCGTCATAGAGTTGCGTATCGGAAACTGGGCCGGGTCACGGAGCATCGCATCGCGATGCTTCGCAACCAGGCCTCCGCTCTGCTCGAGCACGAGCGGATCCAGACCACCGTGCCGAAGGCCAAGGAGTTGCGGCCGTTCGTCGAACGGATCATCTCCATTGCGAAGCGCAGCCTGGACGCGCCGGCGGGCAGCTCGCGCGCGGTCATCGCCCGCCGCCGGGTGGCGGCGGACATCGCAGACCGCGAGGTGGTGACCAAGCTGTTCGACACGATCGCGCCTCGCTTCAGCGAACGTCCGGGCGGTTACACGCGCCTGCTGCGGCTGGGACATCGCCGCGGTGACGCCGCCGACCTCGCGTCGGTGGAACTGATCGGCAGCGAATATGATCCGAAGGCCGCCGCGGCCAAGGGGCCTGACGACGGCGGCGACAAGCCCAGGAAGAAGACGATGGGCGATCGGCTCCGCGGCGCGCTCGGCGGCGGACGAAAGAAGAACGACGACGGCGCCAAGGGGAAGGTCGACGCCAAGGGGGCGGGTAAGAAAATCAGCACGCCCCGCAAGGCGGGTGGCTCCTAGTCGGTCCAAGGGTCCACGGTCCAAAGGTCCAAGGGTTCGGTCCAAGGGTTCAATGGTCCAGTCCAAGGGTTCAATGGTCCAGTCCAAAGGTCCAACGGTCCAGTCCAAAGGTCCAACGGTTCAGAGACGGTCCGTCGCGGTTGCGGCGGGCCGTTTTGTCGTTTGTGGGGCCGTGGCCCTGACGCTCGCGTGGTCCGGTTCATCAGCGGCGCAAGGCGAAGGGCTGGAGTTGTCGTGCGGCGCGGTGCCGCGGCAGACGACGCCGGCCGCGCTGCGGCAGAAGTTCGGTCCCGACAGCCTGCGGGAGGCCGCGGGTGCGGACGGCCGGCCTGTGGCCTATCTGTTTCCGAACACGCCCGAGAAGCGAATCGAGGTGATCTGGGCGGATGCGAGCCGGAGCGCGCTGGCGTCCTTCATGGTCTGGGATCGGACGAGCAGTTGGAAGACGCCACAGGGCGTGAAACTGGGGCTGGCCATTGCCGATGTCGCCGAACTGAACGGTCGTCCGTTCATCCTGCGCGGATTCTCGAAGGAAGACGCCGGCGCCGTGATCACGTGGATGAACGGCAAGCTCACCGAACTCGACGCCGGCGCATGCCACGTGGCGGTCAGGCTCACGCCGCCTCCGGATCTGCATTTCACGACGCTCGAGTGGCGGCTGGCGGAGATCGTCCAGGACGCAAACGAAGTGTCGTCTGACGATCGCCGCATCAAGCCGTACAAAGCCGCCGTGTCCGCGCTCGGACTCGAGTGGTATCGAGCGCCAAAGGTCCCCGAATGAAGCCAGTCACGACACAAGAGTTTCTCGACGCGCGGGCACGCATGGGCGCGCACGTGCATCACACGCCGCTGCTTGCGTCGCGCATCCTGTCCGACCGGACCGGTTTCGACGTCCGGCTCAAAGCCGAGCTGTTTCAGCGCACGGGCTCCTACAAGATCCGCGGCCCGCTCAACAAGTTCGCGCAGTTGTCCGACGAGGAGAAGCGGCGCGGCGTGATTTGCTCGTCGGCGGGCAATCACGCGCAGGGCGTGGCCCTGGCCGCGCGGATCCACGGCATCAAGGCCGTGGTCTGCATGGCCGCGAACGCGACGCCGTCCAAGGTGGAAGCGACACGCGCCTACGGCGCCGAGGTCGTGCTGCACGGATCGATCTGGGACGAAGCGAACGAGCGCGCGAAGCAGCTCGTGGCCGAGAAGGGCTACACGTACATTCATCCCTTCGACGATCGGCAACTGATGACCGGCCAGGGCACGGTCGGGATTGAAATCCTGCAGGATTGGCCGGAGGTGGACCTGCTCGTCGTCCCGATTGGCGGCGGTGGACTGATTTCCGGCGTGTCGATGGCCGCAAAGACCCGCAATCCCGGCGTCCGCGTGATCGGCGTCGAGTCCTCGGGCGCGCCGGGCATGAAACGGAGCGTCGACGAGGGGCAGGTCGTCACGCTCGATCGCGTGGACTGCATCATCGACGGTTTGCGCGTGAAGCGCGTCGGCCAACTCACGTACGAAGTCGTGCGCGACTTCGTCGATGAGATCGTCACCCTTCCCGACGAGCAGATCTTCGACGCGGTGGTCTGGACGATGCACCATACGAAGCTGGTGCCTGAGGGCGCGGCCGCGTCAACCGTGGCCGCGCTGCTGCACGGACTGGTGAAGGCGCCGGCCGGATCGAAAGTCGTCTGCGTCCTGTCCGGCGGCAATGTGAATCTGGATCAGCTCAAGGGGCTCCGGTGGAACTAGACCGGCACATCAGTTGCGGCGGCGCGAATGCCCGGCTGGCGCTGTCGAACGCCGTCCGGCCTGAGCGGTGACCGCGAGATCTCCCGGAGATTGCCAATAGTATGGCGCGCTGAGCCCTTCAGTGCTGCCCCGTGGCGAGGCGGCGCGCAAGCCATCTGGCCCGATCTGTGCACGGAAACGACCAGAGGACCACATGGATATGTTTCTGCACAGGAAGCGCGCGCGCTGGATCGGCCGCGTCGCCGCGGTGTTCATGGCCGCGGGCGCCGTCATCATGCTGTCCGCCTGCTCGAGCTCGCAGGGCAAGGTCGGTACGACCCAAGTCACCGAAACGGCCGCTGGACCGGTGGCCGAAGTGATTCTGAAGGACTACGAGATCGTCATGCCGGAGAGCGTTCCGCCGGGGACGGTCAAGTTCAACATCACGAACGCCGGCAGCCACGACCACAACTTCCAGATTGAAGTGGGCGACACCAAGAAGCGCCTGGACGCCGATCTCAAGCCCGGCGCCACGGGAACGCTAGTCGTTGCCTTGACGTCGGGCACCTACGACGTTGAGTGTCCCGTCGGCCTGCACTCGACGATGGGGATGCGGCGGAAGTTGATGGTGCCGGGAGGACGTTGAGCTGACGCTACCAAGTCAGAAGTCAGAGGTTCGGACGGGCCCCCTGACTTCTGGCTTTGTGACTATCGAATCAATTCGTAGTACTGCCGGAACAATCCCTTCGCGTACCCATCGAGCAGCGTCTGAACCGGCTGCGTCAGTTGCGCGCTGTTGTAGCCGGGCCGGAGGACGGCACCGCCGCCGCCGGATGGAAAGACGCTTCTGACGATGACGGCGTTGGGCGTGTGCGGAAGGCGTCCAACATTCGCGATGAAGCGCGGAAAAGTGCCGTCTCGAAACAGGTAAAACTCCACGTTGGACGTGTAGAACGCCGACACCGGGTGATGCGTCTCGCTGAGAAACCTGCCGATTGAGGCCATGGCCGATGGGCCGCTGAGGTCGCCGACGACAGGGATCACGCCGTCGCGCGCCTGCAGGCGTTTAACGAACTGGAAGTCGTCTTCCGACGCCAGGAAGCTCTGGCGTGTGCCGGTGAGATCTTTTTCCAGAATGAGATCGCGATACGTCGGGTAGTCCACCTGCGGCGCTCGCCCCGTTGTATTGAACTGCAGCGACAGGCCGTCCGTGATGAAGCGCCGATGGAACGTGTCAATCGTCGCGCGGTCCGCCGCGGTGAGTGGGACGCCGAAGCGATCGACGGCACGAGCCAGATCGGTCCTGAGGGTGGCGACCCGTGCGGATGCGAGCGGCTGCGCGGTGTCGATGGCCCGGACGACGGTGTCGATCGAGGCATGCGCCCAATCCTGGTTTCCCGGTAGCGCGCGGCCCGTCAGCAGCGCAAGGTAGTCGGCTCGGGTATTGGCCGCGGCAAACAGGGCCTTGAAGAGCAGGTGAAGCAGGAGGTTGTCGCGCCGGATGTCGATGATGACGGCGACGGCCGGCCGCAGCTGGGCGATGTACGAAAAATTCTGGTCCGGTCCAACGCCCACGTAGGCGGCGTCTGGAGCCTTGGCGCCGAGAGTTCGGAGTGTCGGCGCGACGTGGAGGAACGATCGCTCGTTCGAGATCAGGTTGTCGGTGTTGAAGTAGCCGCCGGGTTCGGAAAGTGCGGCGACGCGGGCGGCGAAGGTGTCCTGCGGTCTGGTCGCAGGCTGCGCCTGACGGGCTTCCGGCCTTCCCCAGAGAAGGCACAGGCTGGCCGCGAGCCCCGCAAAGATCGCCGCACGACGTGAAATCGGATGCCTCGCCAAATTCGTTGGGCCCACGCTTAGAATAATCCCTCCGACGCTATCGACTGTCGGCCTCGTTTCAGGGCGCCACGCCGGCCGATCGAGTCTGGGCGTTCAGCTCGGCGATGTCAGGAGACGCGGATCTCCTGGAACGCTTTGTGGACATTCAGGCCGAGGTCACAGGAGTGCAGGTCCTCTCTGGAGCTGGGATCACGACGGATCATGCAGACGAAGCCATCGCACGACGGCGCGTTTGTGTTCGTGAATCTGCCGGCGGGGGGCGAGAAGAAGAATCAGGATATCCGTATCCGCTGACTTGCGCGCTTCTTTTGCTACTTTCCCACTTTCAATTTCACTTCTGACTTTTGAATTTTGGCTTCTGACTTCTGACTTGCAGGGATCTTGTCTGCAAGGAGTCCCACGCTGACCGCATACGAGTTCGAACAGTTGTAGGCGATGATCGCCTCGTAGTTGCGGTGCACCAGGAAATAGCGCGCCTGGCCGCGCACCAGGGACGCGTTGGGCATCGCCTTGGGCAGCGCTGTCCCGTCAAGGTTCTTGACCCCGAGCTCCGTCCAATCCGCGACCGGGCGTGACGCGGTCATTTCCTTCAGGGCCCGGCAGCCCGTGGTTCGCATCGGCACGGCCTTCTCCACGTCCGCGAGGGCGTCCTTTGACAGCTTGACCTCGCGGCCCCACGGCTCACCGGCCTGCCAGCCGGACTTCTTCAGGTAGTTGCCGATGGACGCAAAGACGTCCGGCAGGTTCGTCCAGATGTCGGCCCGGCCGTCTCCGTCGAAGTCGATCGCGTTGGCCAGATAGCTGGAGGGCATGAACTGCGGCTGGCCCATGGCGCCCGCCCACGATCCCTTCAAATCGGCGGCCGTGATCGGGCCGGCGTCGATAATCTTCAGGGCGGCAATTAGTTCGCTTCTGAACAGCGAGCGACGGCCGTCATAGGCCAGCGTCGCCAGCGACGAGATGGTCTGGTATGTGCCCGTAAACGCGCCGAAGTTCGATTCCAGTCCCCAGAACGCGATCATCAGGTGCGGCTGGATGCCGTAGATCTGCTCGATGCGCGTCAGCAGCTCGGCATGCGTCTGCGCCATGGTCCTGCCGTTCTCGATTCGCGTGGGCGTCAGGCGCGCGGCCAGATACTCGTCCAGGCTCTGCGTCGCTTCCGGCTGCGCGCGATCGCGCGCGATGACGACCGGGTTGGGCTCCAGGCCGGCAAACGCGGCGTCGATCGTTTCCGCGCGGACGCCGGCCTTGAGCGCCTCGGCGCGGACGCCGGCGAGGAATTGCTCGAAGGTCTGCGTGGGCGTGGGTGCGGGGGTCTGAGAAGGCGACGGAGTGGTCTGCTGTGGCGGCGCCAATCCGACCAGTAACAACGCTGTCACGACAGCCGGTTTCACCATGAGCTCTCGACCGAGAGTACCACGGTAATGGGCGGCTCACGCGGAGACGCGGAGGCGCGAAGAGAAATCGATTTCACCTTGTAGGCCGTATAGGGCCATGTAGCGTTGGATCTGGCAGCCGCCTGCGGCGGCTGGCGCTGAAATGAACGGCCGCGAAAACAAGAGCTTTTGATCGCGTGGCTCTTGTTTTCGCGGCCGTTCCTTTCAGCGCTACGCCCGGCGAAGCCGGGCGACCACACCCAACGTTCCGTCTGCGCGCCTTCTAGACGGTCCTACATGATCAGATGTCCTACAAGTTTAATTGTTGTTCGTCGCCGGGAGCTCCGTCCCTTCTTCGCGTGAGTTGAAACAGCGGGCCGAAGCCCGGCGGCTACTCTTCTTCTTCCTTGACCTCTCCACGCTCCGCCTTCGACGCCGCGATGATCTTCCCGTGCAGGTGTCCCGGCACTTCGTCGTAGTGCGAAAACTCCATGTGATAGCCGCCGCGGCCGCCCGTGGTGGACGTCAGCGTCTGTTCGTAGCTGAGCATTTCCGCCATCGGCACGGTCGCCCGAATGACCGTGGCGGATCCCTTGGTGTCCATGCCCGCGATGCGGCCCCGCCGGCTGTTGAGATCGCCCATCAAATCGCCGGCGAAGTCCGACGGCGCGTACACTTCGACGTTCATGATCGGCTCGAGCAGCGTCGGCTTGGCGCGCGTCATGCCGTCGCGGAACGCGAGGCGGCCGGCCAGCCGGAACGCCATTTCGCTGGAGTCCACGTCGTGGTACGAGCCGTCCGTAACAGTGACGCGGAAATCCACGACCGGGTAACCGGCCAGGTAGCCGCGCATGCGCGTGTCCTGGATGCCTTTTTCGACGGCCGGCACGAACTGGCGCGGAATGGCGCCGCCAAAGATGTCGTCCACGAACTCGAAGTCGGCGCCGCGCGGCAGCGGCTCCATCCGGATCTTGCAGTCGCCGAATTGCCCGTGACCGCCGGTCTGCTTCTTGTGCCGGCCGTGCGCCTCCACCTTCGCCGTGATCGTCTCGCGATAGGCGATTCTCGGCGGTTTCAGCGTGACTTCCACGCCGAACCGCCGGCGCAGCTTCGCCACCGTGACCTCGATGTGCAGTTGCCCCTGTCCGGACAGCAGCAGCTCGTGCGTCTGTGGATCGCGGGCATAGCTGATGGACGGATCCTCCTCGTGCAGCCGCTGCATGGCCGGCCCAATCTTGTCTTCGTCGTTCCGGCTCTTCGGCTCGATGGCGTACGACAGGACCGCTTCCGGGAAGGCGATGGGCGGCACGGAAAAGCCCGCGGTCTTGTCGCCGAGCACGTCATTGGTGTGCGTGTCCTTGAGCTTGGCCACCGCGCCGATGTCACCGGCGTGCAGCTCGGGCACGTGGGTCTGCGTCTTGCCTTCCATGATCAGGACGTGGCCCACCCGCTCGGGCTGGTCGCGCGTGGTGTTGTGGATTGTGGTGTCGGACTTCAACACGCCTGACACCACGCGGAACATCGTGATGCGCCCGGCGAACTGATCGGCAATGGTCTTCCAGACCCAGATGACGAGCGGCGCCTTGTCGTCGGCCGCGCGCGTCACGGCGGCGCCTTCGCGGTTGGTGCCGGGGAAGGGCCGATCGGCCGGCGACGGCACGTAGGTGAGGATGGCCTTGAGAATCGGCTGGAGGCCGATGTTGCGCAAACCCGACGCGCAGAAGACCGGAAACAGCTTGCCCGCCCGGATGGCGCGCGCCAGTCCGCCGGTCAGCTCTTCGTCTGTCAGCGTGCCGTTCTCGAAGAACTTCTCCATCAGCGAATCGTCGGCCTCGGCCACCATCTCGATGAGGCCTTCCCGCGCCGAAGCCGCGGCGCCCGCCAGCGCGTCCGGCACCGGCGCTTCCGTCATCGCGCCGCTCTCGTCGGCGGCAAACGTGTACGCTTTCATCGCGACGAGATCGATGACGCCCTTGAAGTCTTTTTCTTCCCCGATCGGCAACTGCACGGGCACGCAGTTGCGGCCGAGCGCGGCCTGCATGGCTTCAACAGCCCGCGAGAGGCTGGCGCGATCGCGGTCCAGTCTCGTGCAGACGATCAGGCGCGGAATCTGCAGTTCGTCGGCGGTCTCCCAGACCTTCTCGGTGGAGACCTGCGGTCCGGAGACGGCATCCACGACGACGACCGCGGCTTCGGCAACCCTGAGCGCCGCCCGCGCGTCGGTCAGGAAATTGCCCATGCCTGGCGTGTCGATCAGGTTGATTTTGTGCTTGTCGAATTCCAGGTAGGCGAGCGAGGCGGCCAGCGTGTGGTGGCGGGCGATCGCTTCTTCGTCGTAGTCGGTGACCGTCGTCCCTTCGTCAACCTTGCCAAATCGATTCACGGCGCCGGCGTCCAGGAGGGCCGCCGAAATCAGCTGCGTCTTGCCCGCGCCGCTGTGTCCGACCACCGCCACGTTCCTGATGCCAGCCGCCTCGAAGACCTTCATATGGACCGCCCTTCTCTAAGGCGAATGATAGATCGCGCGCGGGGGTGGGGCCCCGCGCGCAACAAATAGACAGTTGGCGCTACTCGTACCGGAGCGCCTCGATCGGGTCCAATCGTGACGCCCGAATCGCCGGAATCATGCCGAAGAACACGCCCACGCCGGCCGAGAACCCGATGCCAATCGCGAAGGACCACCACGGCAGCGAGACGGGGAAGCCCGTGAGCCAGTGCACGCCGAGCCCGATCGAGCTGCCGAAGAGGATGCCGAGCACGCCCCCCGCCGAGGTGAGGAACACGGCCTCGAGCAGAAACTGCCAGAGCACCTCGACACGTCGGGCGCCCAGCGCCTTGCGGACACCGATCTCCCGCGTCCGCTCCGTGACGCTGATCGTCATGATGCTCATCACGCCGATACCGCCGACGAGCAGTGCAATTGACGACAGAACGACGAGCGCCAGGAATGTCGCCTGGCTGACCTGATCCCAGATCGCGAGGATCGCGTCCTGCGTGACGATGTCGAAATCATTGGGCTGATCCAGGCGGAGGCCGTGGCGAATGCGCATGACGTCCTCGACTTCGCGCATCGCCTGCTCGCGTGACACGCCTTCGCGCGGGAGGGCGCCGATCATCACGGGCCGCATTTCCCCGCGCCCGAAGTTCACGGCGCGCAGGCCGAACTGCTTCTGGTAGGTCGTCTCGGGGATCACGGCAAAGTCGTCGGCGCCCAGATCGAAGCCGCCCGGCGTCGGCCGCTTGCCGAGCACGCCGATCACTTCGTACTCCGCCAGTCCCACGCGGATCTTCTTGCCGATGGGGTCGAGTCCCGCAAAGAGCGCTTTGTACGGGCCCTGGCCGATCACGACGGTATTCGCGCGCCGCTGGACCTCCGTGTAGTTGAAGAACCGCCCCATCTCGATGGGCAGCCGCGTCATGCGCGTGTACTTGTCGTCCACGCCGATGATGGGCATCGGCTTGGTCCGCTGGTTGCGGTACGACATCGTTTCATTGGCCGCGCCCTGGCCGAGAATGATCGAGACGACTTCAATCGACGGCGCGCCGCGTTCAATGGCGGCCGCGTCCTCCGGCATCATGTTCGGCCGCTTCATCAGCTCCTGGAAGCTGGTGCCCGACGCGAGGCTGACCCCGGAAAACTTCGCCACGAAAATCGTGTCCGGGCCGATGGTCTTGATCGAATCACGCAGCGATGTGTCGAACCCGCGGATGAGCGACGTCATGCCGACGATGGACATGATGCCGATGACAACGCCCAGCACCGTCAGCACGGACCGGACCTTGTTGGCCCGCAGCGTGTCCCAGGACATCCGCACGATTTCGTCGAATAAGGACCAGCGCATCCGCGTGCTATTCCTTCCGCAGCGCTTCGATCGGATCCAGCCGCGCCGCCCGGGTGGCCGGGTACAGTCCGAAGAACAGGCCGACGACGGCCGTCACGGAGATGCCCAGTACCACCGACCAGACCTCCACGATGGCCGGCAGGGGACTGACCATGCTGATGATCTTGGCGATGGCAAATCCCATGACGGTGCCGATGACGCCGCCAAAGGTGGACAGCGTCACGGATTCGGTCAGGATCTGCCACAGGATGTCGCGCCGGCGGGCCCCGAGCGACTTGCGCAAGCCAATCTCACGCGTCCGCTCCGTGACGGCCATCAGCATGATGTTCATGATGACGATGCCGCCGACCACCAGCGAGAGGCTGACGACGCCGATCAGGATCGCGAAGACGCCGGAGGTGATCTGATTGTACAAATCAAGAAAGGTGGCGGACGACGCGACGCCGAAATTGTCCGGATCGCGCGGCCGCAGCCGGCGCTGGATTCGCATCGCGGCCGTGGCGTCGTCCATGGCCGTCGCGGTCGCGGACGGATCCGTCGGCGTCACCGTGAGTGTCAACGACTGTCGCGTTCCGAAAATCTTCTGAAAGGCGCGCAGCGGGACGATCGCGAATTCATCCTGCGATTGCCCGAGGATCGCGCCCTTCTTCTCCGCCACGCCGACCACGCGGAAATGCTCGCCGGCGAGCGTTACGGTCTTTTCCAGCGGATCGATCGCTCCAAACAGACGGTCGGCCGCGCCCCACCCCAGAATCGCGACATTCCGCCCGTCGTCGAACTCGCGCGGGGTGATCAGGCGGCCGCGCTCGACACGGGTGGTCGAGAGCTGCGCGTACTCCCTGGTGACGCCACGAATGCGAATGGAATCGAGGGATTCAGACCGGTACTTGGCCGGCCCGCTCGATCCGGCCTCTGCCATGACCGAGCCGATATGGCCGCCGAAGGCGCGCAGCGCCTCGGCCTCGTCCAACGTCACGTTGGGATTGCTCGCCGCCCGGTCGGCCTGCCGCCCCGTCAGCGTCGGCGTGTCCCGCGATACCTGAAAGGCATCGGCGCCGACCTGCGATTGGACCGAGTCTTTCACGCTCGCATTCAGGCCCTGCACGAGCGAGACGACCGCGATGATCGACGTGACGGCGACGATATTGCCGAGGACGGTGAGCAGCGACCGCAGCTTGTTCGCCCAGATCGCCTGGAGGGCGATTGCGGCCGCCTCCATGAACTGGTTCATGACTTACTTGGCCGGCGCCACGCCCGGGGGCAGCGCCACGGGCGCCACGACCTTGACCGCGTCTCCTTCGCGCAGGTTCCGCGCGACCGTCGGCGGCCCGATGATGACTTCATCGCCGGCCGAGAGCCCCGACAGCACCTCGAAATACCGTTCCCCGGCAATGCCCGCCTTGACCGGCACGAACAGGGCCTTGCCGTCCTTGATCGTAAAGACTCCGTCAATTTCCTTGCGGCTCTCGCCCTCTTTGGGCTCGGGCAGCGCCGTGGGCACCGCCGTGGACCGGCCGGGGACCGGCGTCGCTCTCACAATATTGCCCTGCGCGTCCACGATCATCTCCCGCACCGTCATCGCCTGGATCGGCACCGCAAGGACTTTGGGCCGCACGGCGGTGGTGACGACGGCGGTGCACGTGAACCCGGGCCGGATGTTCGGGACGGTGCCGTCAATCGTGACCTTGACCTTGAAATTCGTCGCGCGGCCCGCCGCGCCCGCTGTGGCCGCCACGGGACTGTTGCCGACTTCAGACACGTGGCCGGCGAATGTCTGGTCCGGCAATGCATCAATCGTGACCTTGGTCGCCTGGCCGATCCTGACGAACGGGATATCCGTTTCGTCCACGTCCACTTCCGCCTGGACTCCCGACATGTCCGCAATGGCCAGCAGATCCACGCCGCCGGCCAGCGCGCTGTAGCGCGCCATTTCGCCCTCTTCAATCAGCCGCTGGGTCACGATTCCCGTAATGGGCGAATACACCTTCACTTTGGTGAAGTCGATCTGCGCGCTCTCGAGGTCGGCTTCCGCCTGCTTGACCCGTTGCTGCTGGGTGATCACCGCTTGTTCGGCGCTCTTGACGTTGGCCGCCTGCAGCTTGACGTCGTTCTGGGCGCGTTCGTAAGCCTCACGCGAGATCAACCCGGCCTTGAGCTGGGCCTCCGCGCGTTTGAACGTCTCCTGAGCCTGATTGCTGGCGACCTTCGCGTTTTCCACCTGCACCGTCATCTGGCTGAGCGTGGATCGGGCGCTTTCCAGGCTGGCCTGCCGGTTCTCAACGATCGTTTCCAACTGCGTCGGATCGATCTCGACCAGCACCTGGCCCTTCGTGACCGCGTCGCCTTCGCGAACGGCGAGCCGGAGCACTTTCCCGGACGCCTCGTTGCTCACGAGCACCGTCCGGCGCGGCTGCACTTTGCCGCTGGCGGTCACGGTGGACTCGAGGTCCCTGACCTGAATCTTTTCCACGTTCACCGATACGCCGGACGTGCGTGTGGTATTCAGGTTCGCCCATGCAAAGGCGGCAAGGACGATGACGAGGCCGAGGCCGATCAGGATTTTCTTGCGATTCATGTTGTCCGTTGTTTCTCTTCGCTAGCGACTCAGGAAGGTGAAGCCGTAGGCCACGATCACCAGCAGACCCAGCACGACGACCAGGATGCTCCCCAGGGATCGGCGGTACAGGACCGAGAGGCCCGTCGCGGTGACGAAGGCGGCCCACAGGTCGAACACACTGATGTTTCCCAGAAATCGCGCCAGCCTGGACGTTTCATCGACCATCGGCGCCAGGGCGCTCAGGTTGAACGGCCCGCCGAATTTCATCGTCGGATGCGACAACATGAACGGCACCGCGGCAACGATGGACAGCGCCCGGATGATCTGCGAGTGCGTCACCACAGTCAGCACCTGCTTGAATGTGGCGGTGCCGCCCATGATGGTGTTGAAGATGGCCCAATACACCGCCCCGAGGACCATCGCGACGATCGGCACGAAAATCAGCGTGGACACCAGCACGACGTACGGCAGGAACGGTGCGAGGGTCTGGAGCCGGGCCACGGCGTCCGCCGGGGGCGGGCCGTTGCGGCTGAGCGCGTCGATTTGCGCGTTCAGGACGGCTTCCTGCGCGGCCGGCGTGAACTGAGGGATCGCTGCCGCCACCCCCATCAGGAGCGCAGCCACAAACAACACACCCACCGGGCGCGGCACCGCGAGCGCTTGTTCGAAGGTCGGCCTCGGAGACGTGATGACGCCGATGATTCTGGAAATCAGGCTGAGCGGCTTGGCCGCCGCGGTCGGTTCAGTCATGAGTGGGCTCCCGGGTGGCGACCTCGCGCGTGCCACATCCGATCAATTCTAAGCCCGCCAGTAATTACGGACATGCCAGCCGCAGGTTCCTCGCCTGGACGGACCTCGCCTGCCGGCGGGTCCTGGCGCCGATAGATCCGGGTTATGACTCTCCGGGCCTCAATGCTGGGTTGCCTCCTGATCGCCTGCGGTGCCGGTCCGGCCTATGGTCAGATTCCTTTCGAAGTGGCCGGCGCCCGGGCGCTCGGCATGGGAGGCGCCTTCGTCGGGGTTGCCAACGACCCGACAGCCGTCCACTGGAACCCTGCAGGGCTGGCCAGTGGGTCGCTCGCCGGCATGACGATTGGGTGGGATCAGTTACATTTCGGTGATCCAAACCTTCCGGCTGTCGTCGGTTCCACCCGAAACGCGGCCACCCTCACCAGTGTGGCAACCTACCCATTGGGCATTTCCTATGGGTATCTTCGGGCCGCCCAGGTGGTGGCGATCAAAGAAGACGGGACCCCTGTCGTCAACAGCGTGACGGTCCATCTCTTCGGCGGGACGGTCACGCAAACCATTGTAAAAGGGCTAGTTGTCGGCGCGACGGCCAAATACATGCGCGGACAGGTCGCCACCGGAGAAACCACGGGATTCACCAATGGCGACGCTTTGGAGGAGGGTATCAAACGAAACTCCGACTCGGATGGGGCGTTTGACCTCGATGCGGGCGTCATGGCCACGATTGGATGGTTTCAAGCGGGTTTTACGGCCAAGAATCTCTTTCAGCCAACGTTTGTCGGCGATGCCGGTTTTGCAACTCAGCTCAAAAGACGCTATCGGCTGGGCTTTGCCGCGCTACCGACGGATGGCCTGACCCTTGCTTTTGACGTGGACCTGGACACGGCCGACCCCCTGGTCGGTCTGCGTCGAATGATGGCCGCGGGCGGCGAATTCCGCCTGGGGCCCAGTCTGGAGCTACGGGGCGGGGTTCGGTGGAGCCGCGACGGTGACAAGCGGCCCATCTCGTCAATCGGCGCCAGTCTGAAGATTCGAAAAGGCATGTGGCTGGATGGGTATACGACCTACAGTCGCTCCGATGACCGGGGGTTCGGTGTAGCGTTTCGGGCCGGCTCATAACGCGGGCCCTTGGGACAGGCGGCGTCGCCGTCCCGCGCCAGTCGTGTACCGCAAGGGAGTGCATGGCTGTCCGGCTTGGCGAACTGTTGTTGCGCGAAAAGCGCGTCACCCCGACGCAGCTGCAGGAAGCGCTGACGTTCCAGCGCGCCAACGGCGGCCGTCTGGGCACAACGCTCGTCAAGCTCGGCTTCCTCAAAGACGAAGACGTCACTGAAATCCTCAGCCGTCAGTACGGCGTTCCCGCGATCGACCTCCGGGACTTCGAGCTCGACGCCAGCCTCGTCCGTCTGATTCCGGGCGACACGGCGGCGAAATACAACGTCATTCCCGTCACGCGGACCGGCAACACCCTCACGCTGGCGATGACGGATCCCACCAACGTCTTCGCGATGGACGACATCAAGTTCCGCACGGGTCTCCACGTGGAGCCGGTCGTCGCGTCCGACAGCGCCATCCGGGAAGCCATTACGAAGTACTTCGGCAACCCCAGCTCGGCGAATGGCGGGCCGGGCGGCGGGAAGTCCATGGAGATCGTCAACAAGGCGCTCGAGGATCTGAATCTCGACGGCCAGGACGAGATCCAGGTCGTTGACAGCGCGGAGGAGATCGATGCGGCGTCGCTCGAACGGCAGAGCGGAGAAGCGCCGGTCATCCGGCTGGCGAACGCGCTGTTCCTGGCCGCGATTCAGCGAGGCGCCAGCGACATCCACATCGAACCCTACGAGAAAGATCTTCGGGTCCGGTTCCGCATTGACGGCGTGCTGCAGTCGGTGATGACGCCGCCGCTCAAGTTCCGCGATCCCCTGGTGTCGCGCATCAAGATCATGGCGCGCCTGGACATCGCCGAGAAGCGGCTGCCGCAGGACGGCCGCATCAAGGCGCGATTCAACGATCGTGGCCAGAGCCGCGAGATCGACTTTCGTGTGTCCGTGCTGCCCACGCTGTTTGGCGAAAAAATCGTGCTCCGCCTGCTCGACGCCAAAGGCCTGCGGCTCGACATGACACAGCTCGGTTTTGAGCCCGAGGCGCTCGAGCGCTTTGAACGGGCCATCCACAAGCCGTGGGGCATGGTGCTCGTGACGGGGCCCACGGGCAGTGGCAAGACCAATACGCTGTATTCCGCGCTGAGTCAGCTCAACCAGCCCGGCGTCAACATCATGACCGCCGAGGACCCGGTCGAATTCAACCTGAGCGGCATCAATCAGGTGCTCGTCCGCGAGCAGATCGGCCTCACCTTCGCCGGCGCCCTGCGGTCGTTTCTGCGCCAGGACCCCAACATCATCCTCGTCGGCGAAATCCGCGACAGTGAAACGGCCGGCATTGCGGTCAAGGCCGCGCTCACCGGCCACCTCGTGCTCTCCACGCTGCATACCAACGATGCGCCGAGCACCATCAACCGCCTGGTCAACATGGGCATCGAGCCGTTCCTGGTCGCCAACTCGATCAACCTGATCGCCGCGCAGCGCCTGGTCCGCCGCATCTGCGAAGCGTGCCGCGAGCCGTACGAAGTCCCGCCCGAGACCTTGATTGAGGCCGGCCTGCCCGAATCGGAAGTATCGAAGGCCAAGACGATGAAGGGCCGCGGCTGCGATCGATGTTCCGGCACCGGCTACAAGGGCCGGCTCGGCCTGTTCGAAATCATGGAAGTCTCCGAGGCGATGCGCGACCTGATCGTGTCGAATGCCACGATCAAGGACGTACGCGACCAGGCACTCAGCGAAGGCATGTCTCCACTGCGCCGGAGCGGCATGCTCAAAGTCCGCGACGGCATTACGACGATAGAAGAAGTGGCCCGCGAAACCATGTAAGGACCCATGCGATGAGCTCAGCGATGAATCTCCCGGATCTGCTCAAGGCCACCCTCGAATTGGGGGGATCGGACCTGCACCTCTCGATGGGCTCGCCGCCCCAGGTGCGCGTCGACGGACACCTCAAGCGGCTCGAGCTCCCCGACCTCACGCCGGATGGGATCAAGGCGCTGACCTACAGCGTGTTGACCGACGTCCAGAAAAAGAAATTCGAGGAGACCTGGGAACTCGACCTCGCCTTCGGCCTGCGGGGCGTCGGCCGCTTCCGCTGCAACGTCTTCAACCAGAAGGGCGCCGTCGGCGCCGTCTTCCGTCTCATCCCCGAGAAGATCCGCTCGCTCGAGGAATTGAACCTCCCGCCTGTTCTCGCCGAACTGGCCGATCGGCCGCGGGGGCTCGTGCTCGTGACGGGGCCCACCGGCAGCGGCAAATCGACGACGCTGGCCGCGATGATCGATCGGATCAATCTGGCCAAGAAGGCCCACATCCTCACGATTGAGGATCCGATCGAATACCTGCACCAGCACAAGACGGCGCTCATCAACCAGCGCGAGCTGCACGCCGACACCCAGAGCTTCAGCCTGGCGCTGCGCGCCGCGCTCCGCGAGGACCCCGATGTGGTCCTCGTCGGCGAGCTTCGCGACCTGGAAACCATGGAAGCCGCGCTCAAACTCGCGGAGACCGGTCACTTGACGATGGCGACGCTGCACACGAATTCCGCGGCGCAGACGGTCACCCGTCTCATCGACGCCTTCCCGGCGCACCAGCAATCCCAGATTCGGACGCAGCTGTCGCTGGTGCTTGAGGGCATTGTCTGTCAGGCGCTGATTCCGAAGGCCGGCGGAACGGGGCGCGTGGCCGCGCTCGAGATTCTGGTGGCGACGCCGGCGATTCGCAACCTGATCCGCGACGACAAGATCCATCAGATCTACGGCACGATGCAGACCGGCCAGGAAAAACTCGGGATGCAGACCATGAACCAGGCGCTGGCCCGTCTGGTGGAGCGGCGCGTCATCACCCGGGACTCCGCCCTGGCCACGTCGTCTCTTCGCGATGAATTGTTAATGATGCTTGAGCGCTCGTCGGCGCCGGGCCCGGCCGGAGCGGCCGGTGCTCCCGGCGTCCGGCGCGTGCCCACGATGCAGGGGGCCCGATGACTACATATGCCTGGGTAGGCCGGACGCGCAACGGCCAGATTGTCAAAGGCGAGCGCGCGGCGGAAACACCGGAAATGCTGACCGAGGCGCTCAAACGCGAGCAGATCCTCGTCACCAGCGTCGGGGCCGCCGTGCGGAAGGAAGAGCGGTACAAGCGGGTGTCCGCGCGGAGCCTGGCAATCTTCACGCGCCAGTTCTCCGTCATGATCGATGCCGGCCTGCCGCTGGTGCAGTGTCTGGAGCTGCTGGCGAAGGAGGAGCCCGACAAGCGCCTGGCCGCCGCGATCGATCAGGTCCGCGTGGACGTCGAGGCCGGATCGACGCTGGCCGACGCCATGCAGAAGCGGCCGTACGCCTTCGACTTCCTCTTCACCAACATGATTGCCGCCGGTGAGGCCGGCGGTATTCTGGACGTGATTCTCCAGCGCCTGTCCACGTTCATCGAGAAGCAGGCCAAGCTGGTCTCGCAGGTGAAGTCCGCCATGATTTATCCGATCGCGGTGCTCAGCATCGCGGCGATCGTCGTGACGGTCATTATGATCAAGGTCGTCCCGACGTTCGAGGACCTGTTCCGCGGCCTCAACGCCAAACTTCCGGCCACGACCCTGATGGTCATCTGGATCAGCAACAAGATGGTCATCGGGCTGCCGTTCTTCATCGTCGGCGGCATGGGCATGGCCTTCGTCTTCCGGCGGTACTACGCGTCAAAGGCCGGGCGGCTCAAGGTGGACGCCTATCTCCTCAAGCTGCCGATGCTGGGCGTCATCTTCAAGAAGGTCGCCGTCGCGCGATTCTGCCGCACCTTGTCCACCCTGATCGGATCGGGTGTGCCCATCCTCGACGGGCTGGACATCACGGCCAAGACGTCCGGGAACGCGATCATCGAGAACGCGATTCGCACCGTCCGCAGCCGCATCGAGCGCGGTGAGACGATTGCGGCGCCCTTGCGGGCCTCCGGCATCTTTCCCCCGATGGTCGTGCAGATGATCGGCGCCGGCGAGAGCACCGGCGCCCTGGACGCCATGCTCGCGAAGATCGCGGACTTCTATGAAGACGAAGTGGACGTCGCGGTCAAGGGCCTGCTGACGGTGCTCGAGCCCATGCTCATCGCGGTCCTCGGCGTCATCGTCGGGACGATCGTCGTGGCGATGTATCTGCCGCTGTTCGACTTGATTAATCAGTTGTCGTAACACTGGGTTCAGCGTTCAGGGTTCCGCGTGCGTGAGTTCAGGGTTCTGTCGAACCTTGCCGCACGCTGAACCCCAGAACGCTGAACGCGTCGCCCTGAACCCGGATCTGAAATTGGCTGGCGGTTTCGTCGCGGAAACCGCGGGTTCCGTTCCCATGACCGGAGAAGACGCCGGGCTTACTTAACTGTTGGCCCGGCTTCTTTTTTCGAAAGCGGTAAGAGCGGGCTGGACCCGGACAGAAGTGTTAAGTGACTGTGTATCAATGACTTGCGTGATCGTTCAAACGGCCGAATCGCTTGGCATCAACGTTGCGATAGGGGAGCCACGGCTGGAAGGCCGCGTGTATCACCCGGTGCCGGGGCGGTCGGCACGTCTCGGTGGGTTGGTTTGAGTTTCGTCATTGGAGGAGAGAGTCACATGAAGAAGGACCAGGGTTTTACCCTTATCGAGCTGCTGATCGTTGTCGCGATCATCAGCATCATCGCGGCGATCGCGGTTCCCGGGTTGCTGCGCGCGCGCATGACGGGCAATGAAACGTCCGCCATCGCGTCACTGAAGGTCACCACGTCGTCTCAGGTCGCCTACTCGGCGGCGTGCGGCAACGGCGCCTACGCGGCGACCTTCGTCGTGCTCGGCACGCCGCCCTCACCTGGTGGTCAGGGTTTCATCTCGGCGGACCTCGGCACGTCGGCGACCCCGCAGAAGAGCGGCTACAACTTCACCCTCGCGGCCGGCTCAGGCTCGGCGGCGGGCCCGAACGACTGCAACGGCACGGCGACGATCACGGCGTACCTCTCGACGGGCGTCCCGATGACGAACGGCACGACGGGCACGCGCTCGTTCGCGGTGAACGCGGGCAACACGATTTGGCAGCTGACGGGCGGCACGGCTCCCACGGAGCCGTTCGGCGCGCCGGCCACGCCAATCCAGTAACCCACTCAGACGCCGAAACCGGGATTTGGGGCAACCCAAATCCCGGTTTCGTTTTGTACCTGTCGTACCCTGTCGTACCCGTCGTACCCGTCGTACCTGTGGTACAACTCCCAGAGTCCTATGTCCGCACGATCCCGCTGGATAATCCTGAGTCTGGCCCTGGTTGGGCTGGGCTTTGCGACGTACTCCGCCTTCGTCCACTACAAGATTCTGACGGACCCGTCCTATCAGAGTCCGTGCGACATCAGCACCGTCTTCAATTGCTCGCAGGTGTATCTGAGTCCGTACGGTTCCGTAGCCGGCGTGCCTGTAGCGCTGGCGGGCGTCTTCTGGTTTGGGCTCGTCGCCCTCATTGCCTTCGGGTCCACGCCCGGCGCCAAGTCATCCGGCCTGCCCGGCGGGTCGTACCTGTTCGCGATTGCCACGATTGGCCTGGCGGTCGTGCTCTATCTCGGCTACACGTCCTGGTTCGTCCTGAAGCACTTGTGCGTGCTCTGCCTGGGGACCTACGCGTCGGTCATTGGAATCTTCATCGTGTCCGGCACGGCTTCGACCGTCCCGGTTCGGGAATTGCCGGCACGCATGTTTGGGGACGCCAAAAAAGCGCTCGAGGATCCATTTCCCCTGGCACTGCTCGGTGCACTGCTTTTGAGCGTCGGCCTGGCGGTCACGAACTTCCCGAAGGAAGGAACCGTGCCCGGCGCGGATCTCGCGTCGCCGGCAGCCACCGATGATTTTGCCGCCGCATGGGCCAGGATGCCGCGCCTCGATCTCGGTATCCCGGCCGACGGGGCCAAGGTCGTGGTCGTCAAGTTCAACGATTTTCAATGTCCCGCCTGCGGCCAGACGTATTTCTGGTACAAGCCCGTCCTGGAGAAGTTCGAGAAGACCAATCCTGGCGCGGTGAAGATGGTGTTGAAGGACTGGCCGTGGAACGCCAAGTGCAACTTCACGCTCCAGCCCGGCCAGGGTCACACCGCCGCGTGTGAAGCGGCCGCCGCCGTGCGCATGGCGCGGGATCAGGGCCCCGCCAAGGAAGTCGAAATGGAAGAGTGGCTGTACAACAACCAGCCCTCGATGATGCCGGACACCGTGAAAGCGGCCGCCGAGCGCATACTCGGCATCACGGATTTCGACCGCCAGTTCGCCCTGAAGATCCCCGACATCAAGAAAGACGTGGCGGATGGCGCGGCCCTGAAAATCGGCGAAACGCCCACTCTGTTCATCAACGGTGTCCGCGTGGTGGGAAGGGGACTGATGCCCGCCTCGTACTTCGAGCTGGCCATCCAACTCGAGCTGGACAAAGCGGCCGGCAAGTAGACGCCGAACAGCCCATGCCGACTGCGGTCAGCACGGATCGACTCACCAAAGACTTCACGGCCGGCTTCTGGCGTCCGCGCCCGCATCGCGGACTCGACGGGTTGACGTTTGAGATTCCTGTCGGCGGTGTGTTCGGCCTGCTCGGCCCCAATGGCGCGGGCAAGAGCACTACCCTGAAGCTGCTGCTCAGTCTGCTGCGCCCAACCTCAGGCACCGCTTCCGTCTTCGGTCTTCCTCCCGCTGACATCAACGCGCATCGGCGCCTCGGTTTCCTCCCGGAGCATCCGACGTTCTACGACTACCTGACCGGACAGGAGCTGGTGACGTATTTTGCGGGACTCTTTGGATATTCGGCGAGCGATTGCAGGACCCGCGCCGCGAAAGCGTTGGATCGTGTGGGGCTGGCGGGCGATCGGACCAGACCGATCCGGCAGTACTCCAAAGGCATGGTCCAGCGAGTCGGAATTGCGCAGGCTCTGGTGAACGACCCGGAGCTGGTGATTCTCGACGAGCCCATGTCCGGTCTGGACCCGGTGGGAAGACGCGACGTCAGGGAGCTGATTCTGGAACTCCGGGACGAAGGCCGGACGGTTCTGTTCAGCTCGCACATTCTCGCGGACGCGGAACTGCTCTGCAGCCGGGTCGGCATTCTGGCCAAAGGCAAACTCGTCGCCTCGGGCACGTTGACGGAGCTCACGTCCTCGGCGGGCCGCGGGTGGGAAGTTGTTGCGTCGGGCGTACCGGCCGCAGCCGTTGAACGTCTGCGTGCCCGCGTGTCGAGAATCACGGCCATCGGCGACGATCGCTACACATTCGATCTGGGGCCCGAGGCACGACCCGAATCATTTATCGCCGAGCTCGCCGCTGCGGGTGGCGCGCTGGTCTCCGTCGCACCGCTGCGAACCACGCTCGAGGATGTCTTCATGGAGCGCGTCCGATGACCCGCCAAACCATGAGGCGCGTAGGGCTGGTCGCGTGGCATGTGTTCAAGGAGAGCGTGCGCGATCGCGTCCTGTACGGCATCGCCGCGTTTGCCCTGCTCCTGGTCGCGGGGTCGGTGCTCATCGGCCAGATCACGGCGGGTCAGGACGTCAAGATCATCAAAGATCTGGGACTGGCCACCATTGAGATTGCCGGCGCCCTCATGACGATTTTCATCGGCGTCGGCCTGGTCTCGCGGGAAATTGACCGGCGCAGCATCTACTCGCTGCTCGCCAAGCCGCTCCCCCGGTGGGAATTCATCGTGGGCAAGTACGTCGGCCTGGTGCTGACAATTGCCGTCAACCTGTGGGCAATGGCCGGCGCGTTGTACCTGGTGCTGGCCTGGTTCGCGTGGACTTCGCCGGAAAACATCCGGTTGTCCTGGACCGCGCCCGCGCTCGATCCCCGTTTGTTGTGGGTCGTGACGATGATTACGGGGGAGATGGCGGTGTTGACGGCGGTGGCATTGGTGTTTTCGACGTTTTCGTCGAGCGCGCTGCTGTCGGTCGTGTTCACCGTCGGCATCTTCGTCTCCGGTCTTGCGAGCGCGGACCTCCGGCACTTTGGCGACATCGTGGACGTCAACCCCGCGGTGGCCTGGTTCGTGTCGGCGATCGGCTGGGCGCTGCCCGCGTTTTCCGAGTTCGATATCAAGAGCCAGATTGTCCACGGCCTGCCGGTCGAACCCGGGGTGGTGCTGGCGATGATTGGGTATGCAGTCATCTACTCGGCCTCGGCCCTGGCCCTGTCGGTGGCCCTCTTCTCACGGCGGGAATTCAAGTGAGAGGCGCGCGCCTGTTTCTGGCGGTCGTGGCGGCGCTCGCCGGCATTGGCGCGGCCGCGGCGGTTCTGCACGCCAGGGAAACGCGGTATCCGCTCCCGGCGGCCACCGAGCGCCTTCTGTATCTGCGGTCGCCCAAGGCAGCCGATCGGGTGATGCTCGATTTTGACGCGCTGGCGTCTGACGTGTACTGGATTCGCTCCATCCAGAATTACGGCCGCGATCTGAACGACCGCGCGCGGCCCGATCGGTTCGCCCTGGTCGAGCCATTGCTCAATCTCACGACGTCGCTCGACCCGTATTTCCTGATCGCGTACCGGTTCGGCTCGGTCTTCCTGGCCATGGAACCTCCGCATGGGCCGGGCCGGCCGGACCTGGCGATCAAGCTGCTCGAGAAGGGGATGGCGGCCAATCCGACCACCTGGCAGCTGCCGTATGACATCGGCTTTGTCCATTACTTCCACACCGGCGATTTCGCCGCGGCCGCCAAGTCGTTTGAGCGGGCGCTGGCCATGCCCGGTGCGCCCTCCTGGCTTCGCAACATGGCGGCGACCACGGAGGCTCGTGGCGGGAACCGGCAAGAGGCGCGGCGCATGCTGGCGGAGATGGTCGAGTCCCCCGAGGAATGGATGCGGCGCGCGGCGCAACGGACGTTGGAGCAACTGGACGCGCTCGATGCAATCGATCAGCTCACCGGGCTGGTCGAG
>DASUGC010000148.1:0-7556 GCA_036274235.1 Vicinamibacterales bacterium | reverse complement strand
GGCTCGAAATGAACAGGACCGTGGGATCGCTGTAGAACGCGGCCTGGGTGCCATTCCCGTGATGCACGTCGATGTCCACGATCGCCACACGCGACAAGCCGCCGGCGCGCAAGGCCGCGGCCGCGATGGCGATGTTGTTGTAAAGACAGAACCCCATCGCGCGCCCGGGCTCGGCGTGATGGCCGGGCGGACGCACAAGGGCGAACGCCGGCTCGCCGGTGTCACGCGCGTGGCGCGCGGCCATCACGGCCGCGCCGGCAGCGATCAACGCGATCTCGTGCGATTCAGGACTCGTGAATGTATCCGGATCCAGCATCGTCGCGTGCCCCGCTGTCCCGGCGACGCGATCGAGATACGCGTCCGTGTGCACGCGCGCCAGGTCTTCGCGAGTCGCGGCCTCTGGCGCGACCACACGACCGCCGCCGGCCGCGAAATCGGCGGCGACGGCATCAAAGACCGCGGCGCGCTCGGGGCGCTCGGGATGGCCCGGGGGCGTGGTGTGTTCCGCGAAGCGCGGAGTGGATATCAAGAGCATTGTTCAATCTGAAACTTCGGATTCACCTTGGAGACCGTGTAGGCCATGTAGCGAACGCACCTTGCCCATGGAGTGCATGGAGACGCAGGCGGAGCGGTTGGGTCTGGTCGCCCGGCTTCGCCGGGCAGAGCGCTGAGGGCGGCCGCCAGACCCAATCCGCTCATTTTCTCACGAGAGCGAGTGCCTCTTCCTCGAGGTCGGCAAGCGCGCTCTCCACCGCTTCCCTTCCGATCTCGATCGCGGCGTCGTCCGCGTCGCCCGGCACGTCGATCGGCGGGCCTATCGCCACGCCCAGGGTCGCGCCCGGCTTGGGCACCTGATGGCTGTCCCAGCTGCGCACGGTCCAGAACCGATCGGCCTCGATGTGAAACGGCACGATGGGATGGCCGGAGGCGCTCGCGAGCCATGCGGCGCCTGGCTGCGCGACGCGCGCGGGACCGCGAGGGCCATCGACGGTAAAGGCCGTCGGATAGCCGCTCGCCATTTCGCGACGGAGCTGCGCGAGGGCTTTGGCGCCGCCTCGTGACGTCGAGCCGCGCGCCGCGTGGTACCCGAAGCGATTCATCAGCCGCGCCACCCACTCGCCGTCGAAATTCTCGCTGGTCATCGCGACGACGCCGCGGTCGCGGAAGTAGAGGGTGGCGGTCAGGATGCGTCCGTGCCAGAGGGCCAGAATCGGCTGGCGTCCTTGACGCGCGACTTCGCGCAGATGATCGGCGCCCGACTCGCGCCAGTTGTAGGTGGCGCCCAGCGCCTCCACCAGGGGCGTGCCGATGGCGGCAATGGCCGCCGCCTGCGCGCGCTTCCAGCGGGAGCGGCGCCACGCGGGTTCCGTCACAGGCCGTCGTACTGCGGGCCTTCGCCCCCTTCGGGCGGCACCCAGTCGATGATTTGGTACGGATCCATGATGTCGCAGGTCTTGCAGTGGACACAGTTCGACGCGTTGATGTGCAGCTTCTTCGTGCCATCGCCGGCGTCCACCATCTCGTAGACGGCGGCCGGACAGAATCGCGTGCACGGATTGCCGTACTCGACGCGGCATCGCGTACGGCAGATGTCGGTGTCGTGGACGATGAGATGGGACGGCTGATCTTCACGATGGCGTGTGCCCGAGTGATGCACGTTCGTCAGTCGATCGAATGTCAATGTGCGATCGATCTTCACCGGTTCGACCGGTACGTCGGGGGACGGCGGCGTCGCGCCGTAGTACTCCGCGCGGGTGCGCATGCGTTCGTACCCGGCGTGGCCGGGCATCGGATCCTTGAACCACCAGCCACGCGTGACCAGCGCGAAGCCGGAGTACACCAGTCCCGCCAGCAGCCCATGGCCGAAGGCCTGATGCACGTTGCGGACGGGATAGAGCTCCTTTTTCACCGGACTGGCGTCAATCCGGCGTTGATAACTGGAGAGCGCGGCGGCGCTCACGTCGCCGGCGCGAATCGCTTCGAACGCGCTCTCGGCGGCCAGCATGCCCGTGCGCATCGCCAGGTGGATGCCCTTGAGCCGCATCGAGTTCATGAAGCCGCCCGCGTCGCCGGCGATGAGCGCACCGTCCATGTGCACCCGCGGCGTCGTGGCCCATCCCCCTTCAGGGAGGGCCTTTGCGCCGTAACGGAGCATCTTGCCGCCCGCCAGCAAGGCCGAGACAAAGGGATGCTGCTTGAACTTCTGGAAGGTCAGGTGCGGGTCGAACATCGGATCGCGATAGTCGAGTCCGCTGACGAATCCAATCGACACCTGATTGTCCGGTAACCCGTAGATGAACGCGCCGCCGAACTCCTCGTTGCGGAGCGGATAGCCCATGGTGTGGATGACCGATCCCGCACTGAGCCGGCCGGCGGGGACTTCCCACAACTCCTTGATCCCGATCGCGTAGATCTGCGGCAGCCGGGCGTCATCGAGCTTGAGCTGCTTCACCAGCGACTTCGTGAGATTGCCGCGCACACCATCGCAGAAAATCGTCACCTTCGCGCGAATGTCCACGCCCGGCTCGAAGTTGGGTTTGGGCTGGCCCTTCTTGTCGAGGCCGCGATCGCCGGTCCGGACGCCGAGCACCTTCACGCCGTCGAAGAG
The DNA here is from genome assembly GCA_036274235.1 of Vicinamibacterales bacterium. Taxonomy (GTDB): domain Bacteria; phylum Acidobacteriota; class Vicinamibacteria; order Vicinamibacterales; family SCN-69-37; genus DASUGC01. The sequence goes on along the minus strand of DASUGC010000148.1, from coordinate 4,948 downwards.
CACAGACTGACCGGAAAAACCGCTGAAAATATCGATGCCCGCGGCTTCCACCTGCTGGCCGAGCCACTTGACGAACTTGTTGATGGAGATGACGTAGTTGCCGTGATTCTGCAGCGGCGGCGGAATCATCGGAAACCGCAGCTTGCCGCGCTTCGTCAGGTAATAGACCGCGTCGTGATGCACGGCCGCCGCCAGCGGCGCGCCCTTCTGCTCGAAATCGGGGATGAGATCGCGCAGCGTGGACGGATCAAGCACGGCGCCCGACAACTCATGCGCGCCGGGCTCGCGGGCTTTTTCAATGATGGCAATCGACAGCGGCTCGCCGCTCTGGGCCTGCTGCAATTGCGCGAGCCGGAGGGCCGCCGACATGCCCGCGGGTCCGCCGCCCACGATCAGAACGTCGAGGTCCAGCGTTTCGCGTTCGGCATCAGACACGGGTAGTAATCATATCCGGGGTCCCGGGTGCCGGGGTGCCGGAGTTCTGGTTCCGGGGTTCTGTTCTCGCGAGCAAGTTGGCAAATACTTCAACCTCGGGCGGCGAGAGATTCAGCCCCGCCGGTGCGATACCATCGATCAACATCCATGTCCGTCTCCGTGAACCCAGGCGCCGACGCGCTCGCCTGGTCCCATCCCCTCGTCCGCGAATGGTTCCTGAACCGGTTCGGCTCGCCCACCGAGCCGCAGGAAGCCGGCTGGCCGGAGATCCTCGCCAACCGGGATGCGCTGATCTCGGCGCCGACAGGGTCCGGCAAGACGCTCGCGGCCTTTCTCGCCTGTATCGATCGGCTGGTCAGGCGCGCCGCAGACGGCACCCTGACCGATCGAACCTCCGTGCTGTACGTCTCGCCGCTCAAAGCGCTCGGCAACGACATCCAGCGCAATCTCGATGGGCCACTCGCCGAAATCACGGCACTCGCACAGGAACGAGGCCTGGCATTGCCGGAGATTCGCACCGCCGTGCGCACCGGCGACACGCTGATGCCCGCCCGCCAGGCCATGATGCGCAGACCGCCGCACATCCTGGTCACGACGCCCGAATCGCTCTACATCCTGCTGACCTCAAACGGCGGGCGCCAGATGCTCTCGGCCGTGGACACCGTCATCGTCGATGAAATTCACGCGGTGGCCGACGACAAGCGCGGCGCGCATCTGGCCCTGTCGCTCGAGCGGCTGGACGCGCTGGTCGGCCGGCCGATTCCACGCATCGGCTTGTCCGCGACGGTCACCCCCATCGAAACGATGGCGCAGTTTCTGGTGGGCGCGGGACGGCCCGCTCCGCATCTGGTGCTCGTCGACCGGCGCCGGATGTTCGACCTGGCCGTGGATGTGCCGCGAAGCGAGCTCGGACCGATTGCCACCCACGAGCTCTGGGGCGAAATCTACGACCGCCTCGCCGCGCTCGTCCGCGAGCATCGATCGACGATCGTGTTCACCAATACGCGCCGCGTGGCCGAGCGCGTCGCGCACCACTTAGGGGAGCGGCTCGGCGAAGATGTCGTGGCCGCCCATCACGGAAGTCTGTCGCGGCAATCGCGCCTCGCGGCTGAACAGAAACTCAAGACCGGGCAATTGCGCGTGGTCGTGGCGACCGCGTCGCTCGAGCTCGGCATCGACGTCGGCACGATCGACCTGGTGTGCCAGATCGGATCCACGCGGTCCATCGCCGTCGCGGTGCAGCGAATCGGACGCGCGGGGCACTGGCGCGGGGCCGTCCCGAAGGCCCGAATCTTCCCCACCACTCGCGACGATCTGGTCGAATGCGCGGCGCTGGTGCTGGCCGTCCGCCGGGGACAGCTCGATCGCATCATCGTGCCGGAGGCGCCGCTCGACATTCTGGCGCAGCAGATCGTCGCGGCCTGCGCCGCCGAAGACTGGCAGGAGGACGATCTCTATTCGCTGGTTCGCCGCGCGTATCCGTACCGCCAGTTGCCGCGCGATGACTTCGACGACGTGGTGGAGATGCTGTCGGAAGGGATTGCGGCCCGCCGCGGACGATACGGCGTGCACTTGCACCGCGACAAGGTCAACGGCCGGCTGCGGGGACGCCGGGGCGCGCGGCTGACGGCCATTACGGGCGGCGGCGCGATTCCCGACACGGCGCTGTACAGCGTGGTTGAGCAGCCCGAAGGCCGCGTCGTCGGAACGGTGGACGAAGACTTCGCCGTCGAGAGCATGGGCGGCGATGTCTTTCTGCTCGGTAATGCATCGTGGCGCGTCCTGCGCGTCGGCCAGGGCCGGGTCCTCGTGGAGAACGCCCAGGGCTCCACCCCGACCGTGCCGTTCTGGCGAGGCGAAGCGCCGGCTCGCACACCGGAGTTTTCAGCCGTCGTGGCCGAAGTCCGCGGCACGATCGATCGCCTGGCGCCGGATGCGAAACCGGACGATGCGGCGCACCGGCAACCCCCGGCAGCCGCCGCCGTCGCCTGGCTTCAGGACGAGTGCGGACTGGACAGCTCCGGCGCCGAGCAAATCGTGGACTACATCGCCGCCGGGCGCGCGGTGCTGGGCGCGGTGCCGACGCAGACCCGTGTGATCGCCGAGCGCTTCTTTGACGAGGGCGGCGGGATGCAGTTGGTCATCCACGCCCCGTTCGGCGGGCGGATCAACCGCGCCTGGGGCCTGGCGCTCCGCAAACGCTTCTGCCGATCCTTCAACTTCGAGCTGCAGGCCGCGGCCACCGAGGACGGCATCAACATCGCGCTGGCCGAGCAGCACAGTTTTCCGCTCGGTGACGTGTTTCGCTTTCTCAGCGCGGTGTCGGTGCGTGAGGTCCTGGAACAGGCCGTCATCCCGGCGCCGGTCTTCGGCACGCGCTGGCGCTGGGACGCCAGCCGATCGCTGGCCCTGACCCGCTTCCGCGGCGGCAGGAAAGTGCCGCTGCCGATTCAGCGGATGCAATCGGACGATTTGCTCGCGACGGTCTTTCCAGACGCGGCGGCCTGCCAGGAAAACATCGAAGGCGACATTCAGTTGCCGAATCATCCGCTCATCCGCGAGGTCATGAAGGATGTCCTGACGGAGGCGATGGACATCGAGGGCCTCATCGACGTTCTGGCTGGCATCGCTGACGGCCGCATCGAATGCGTCGCCGTTGACACGCCGGTGCCGTCGCAGTTCTCGCACGAAATTCTCAATGCGAACCCGTACGCGTACCTGGACGACGCGCCGCTGGAAGAGCGGCGGGCGCGGGCGGTGCAGTTGCGACGCGTGCTGCCCGAAGCCGTGTTGTCCGAGGTCGGCGCGCTCGATGCTGACGCGATTGAACAGGTCGTGTCGGATGCGTGGCCTGATGTGCGGGACGCCGATGAATTGCACGATGCGCTGCTGACGCTCGTGGCGCTGCCGGCGGCCGGGATGGGACCGTGGACCGCCTTCGCGGACGCGTTGGCGACGCAGCACCGGGCCGCCATCGCGACGGCGCGGGACCGCGCGTGGTGGGTCTCGGCGGAACGCGTGAAGGCATTCGTCGCGATTGTTCCGGAGGCGACGGGCCTGGATGGCCTGCCGGACGTCTCGACGGGTCCAACCAGTGCCGTCGATGCGCGCGTGGCGATGGTGCAGGGCTGGATGCAGCACGCGGGTCCGGTGACGGCCGGCGAACTGGCCCGGCGGATCGGCCTCGATGCCGGCGACGTGCACGAAGCGATGCTGCGGCTCGAAGCCGCGGGATCGGTGCTTCGAGGAAAGTTCAGAGACAGTTCGCTGGTGGCAGGTGGCAGGTCGCAGGAAGAGTGGTGCGATCGGCGCCTGCTCGCGCGCATTCATCAGCTCACCCTCGGCCGGCTGCGGCGCGAGATCGAACCCGTGGCGCCGGCGGTGTTCATGCGGTGGCTCTGCGAGTGGCAGCACGTGGCGCCGGGCACGCAGGTCCACGGCGAGCGCGGGACGCTCGAAGTGCTGCGGCAGCTTCAGGGGTTTGAGGCGCCGTCCAATGTGTGGGAGCCGTGGCTGCTCTCGCGCCGCATCGCGAACTACGATCCGGCTGTCCTGGATCAACTGTGCCTGACCGGCGCCGTGGGTTGGGGACGACTCTCGCCCCATCCAGCTATAACTGAACATCGATTGACTGCCCGTGGTCCTGGTACCACGGGCGGTCAATCGCTTTCAGCCACCCTCGTGAGCGTCAGCCACGGCGATGGCGGCGAGCACCGCGGGCGCCGCCGCGTGATCCCGACGAGCGTGGCGCCCATCACGTTCTTTGTCCGCGAGGACGCGGATTGGATGGCGGCGCGCCCGGAAGCCCGCGACAACGCGCATCTGCCGGGACTGAGCCGCCAGGCCGGACTGGTGCTGCAGTACCTGCACAAGGCCGGCGCGTCGTTCTTTCCTGATCTCGTGCGCGGTACGCGCCTGCTCAAGGCCGAAGTCGAGACCGCGCTCTGGGAGCTGGCGGCGGCCGGGGTCGTTACGGCCGACGGCTTCGACAACCTGCGCGCGCTGATCGATCCACGGCGTCGCGCGGGACACGGCTCCGGCCGGCGCGCCCGGCCACGTCATTCCAGTGGCCGCTGGTCGCTCCTGCACGCCGGCGAGCCGCCGGAGCGAGCGCGCCAGCTCGAAGCCACGTGTCAGATGCTGCTGCGGCGCTATGGCGTGGTGTTCCGCGAGCTGCTGGCGCGCGAATCGGTCCTGCCGGCCTGGCGGGATCTGCTGGTCACGTTCCGGCGGCTCGAGGATCGCGGCGACGTCCGGGGCGGCCGGTTTCTCTCCGGCTACATCGGCGAACAGTTCGCCCTGCCGGCCGCCGTCGAATCACTCCGGGCCTACCGGCGCGCCGAGCCGGCCGGGCAGGTGATCACCCTCAACGCCGCGGATCCGCTCAATCTGGTGGGCGTCATTCTGCCCGGCGATCGCACGGCGGCGATCGGCACCCGGGTGATTCATCTGCGTGATGGCGTGGAGGAGATGGCGTCAGCCCACGCGGAGACACGAAGGGACGGAGTCACGG
>DASUGC010000147.1:0-4962 GCA_036274235.1 Vicinamibacterales bacterium | reverse complement strand
GTGATGTCCGCCGCCGGGCACCGACGGCATCCGCTCTTCGACAGGCTCAGAGCGGCCTGAGCTCGTCGAAGGCCGCTCGCCGGCGATCGTGACGTACGCGTTGTCGTACGGCTCCCAGTGCCAGGAATCGGACGCGCCGATCGGATTCATCACGGATTCCTTGAGAATGACCGGCAGCGGCCGCTTCATCACGTACAGGGTCGCCAGCGACAACACGTTCACGCGGGTGCCGTTGTCTGTACGGCGCCTCATTGCGGAAACTGTCCGGGATGTCGGCGGCGAGATCCTTCGTGGCCGGGTTTTCGTTTGCCACCGCAAACGCGATGGCCTCGTCCAGCTTCGCCTTGTCGAATCCGAGTTCCGCCGGGCCGCGGGCGTCCCGTCGTTGCTAACCGCGTCTCACCCGCTCAATCCCATCGAGCAGCGTGTACGTGGCCTGGAGCGCGGTATTCGCCGCCGCCAGCGCCTGCGCCTCGTATCCCGCCACATGCGCGTCGATCATCGCGCGCTCACCGGCGCTGTGGGTGACGTCCATCGTTTCGTGGACCTCGAAGTACTCGTGCCCGGCCGTCACGCCATACAGATCCCGCAGCCCCTCGCGCTTGGTCTTCATGACCTCCGGCTGCTGCGATTCATACGCGTACAACGCCGTCAAACCGGCGGCGGCCGGTTCGTTGCGACAGACGTTCCGCATCGCGGCGATGGCGTCGCGGGTCTCGGGCAGCAGGTCGGCGTTGCGAACGGCGTCGCGGTCCAGCCCGAGCGCGTCGCAGAATCGCAACCACAATTCCGGATGGTTGTCCGCGCCCATCTCCTCGTCATTCAGGTTCGCAAGAATCTCCTGGCGCATCGCCAGGTCGCTCGCGTTGGCGTGCGTGGCGCTGAGCCACGTCGGAAACGCCTGCACCCAATGGTAGTACTGCTCGGCATACTTCCGCAGAATCTCGCGGGACAGCTCGCCCTTCGACCACGCCACATAGAACGGGTGATCGAGCAACCGCTGCGCGCCAATACGTTCGTGAATCTGTTCGAGCACGTTCGACATGAAAAACCCCCTGGACATCCTATACCGGGAAACGACGAGAGCGACGTCAACGACGGGAACGACGTCACGACGGGAACGACGGCAACGACGGGAGCGACGGCAACGACGGGAACGACGGCAACGGCGGCAACGGCGGCAACGGCGGCAACGGCGGGAACGACGGGAACTGGCGTGATACGATTTTTTCCCGTTGGACGAGTACGACCTGATCGTCATCGGCAGCGGATTTGGCGGCACAATGGCTGCCGCCCCGGCCGTCCTCGCCGGGAAACGCGTCCTGCTTCTCGAGTCTGGTGGATGGATTGCGCGTGGTCCCGAGAACTGGGGTCCGACCGGCCTCGCGGAGCGCACGCCGTACTACAGCCGCGCCAATGCCTTTGACGTGCTGGCCGGCGGATACGGCCAGACGCTCGGTACCTATGCGTGCGTCGGCGGCGCGTCTAATTTCTACGGCGGCGTCGCCTTGCGCATGCGTGAGGCGGACTTTCTCCCGGATCCGCTGATCGATCACGGCACCGGAGCGGCCTGGCCGTATCGCTATGCCGATCTCGAACCGTTTTACACACAGGCCGAACAACTCCTGCAGGTCGCCGGCTCGACCGGCGCCGATCCGACGGAGCCGCCGCGATCGGCCGATTATCCGCGCGCGCCTGGCCCGCTCGCGCCAATTTCACAGCGCCTGGCCGATGCCGCCACGTCGCTCGGTCTCCATCCGTTCCGCCTGCCGCTGGCGATCAACTACCTCCCGGACGATGGGCGGACGCCGTGTCCGGCGTGCGGCACCTGCGACGGGTTCGCGTGCGCCGTGCAGGCCAAGAACGATCTCTCGACCGTGCTGATTCCGAAACTCCAGCAGCGCGGCCTGGAGCTGGTGATCAACACCGCCGCCGTGCGGCTCGACCATGACAACGGTCGCGTCACGGACGTCGTCTGCCTGCGGCGGGACACCGCGGAGCCCATCAAGTATCGAGGCCGCGCCGTCGCGGTCGCCTGCGGCGCGCTCGCCACGCCTCGTCTGCTGCTGGCCTCCGGGCTCGATCGCATCAATCCGTCGGGTGACCTCGTCGGCCGGTATCTCATGCGGCATTGCAATGCGGTTGTCATGGGACTCTTCCGGTCGCGGCCGGCTCCGCACGGCGAGTTCCACAAGCAGATTGGGATTCACGACTACTACTTCGGCCATCCATCCGTGGATCGGCCCCGGGGACGACTGGGGTGCCTCCAGCAATTCGCGACGCCCGAGCCCGCGCTCGTCCGGTACAACCTCCCGCTCGGCTTCGGACACGTCGTCGCGCCTGTCGTTTCGCACACGACGGGATTCATCGTGATGGCCGAGGATCGGCCGCGAGCCATCAATCGGGTTGCGCTGGCCGGCCCGGCCACGACATCACATGCGCTGCCCCGCGCGACCGTCACGCACGAGTACGACCCACGGGACGTGGCGGCACGCGACGCGCTGGTCGGCGCCGCGCGGAAGATCCTCCGCCGGGCCGGAGCGCTCGTCACGTACTCGCATCCGATCAAGACGTTTTCCCACGCGCTGGGTACCGTGCGGCTGGGCGTGGACGCGAAGACGTCGCCGCTCGACGCGTCCGGGCTGTTTCGCGGCACGACCAACCTCTTTGTGACGGACGCCAGCGCGCTGCCGCGATCGGCGGGCGTGAACCCGTCGCTGACGATTGCCGCCAATGCGCTCCGGACCGGCACGCAGCTGCTGGACGCGCTCTAGTCATGCGCGTCGCGTTCCTGGGCACCGGACACGCCGCACGCCTGCATACCGGCACGATGAAGGCCGTCGCGCCCGGCATCGAGCGCTGGTACGCCAGCCGTGACGCCGCGCGCGCCGGGCGCGTGCGCGCCGAGTTCAGCGGACAGGGCGCGTATGCCTCGTATGCCGATGCGCTCGCTGATGCGGCCGTGGACGCGGTGCTCGTGCTTGTGCCGCCGGCTTTCCATCTCGACTGGACCCTGCAGGCGCTGGCGGCGCGCAAGCACGTCATCCTGGAGAAGCCGCCGCTGCTGCGTTCAGCCGACTTCGCGGCGGTCCGCGCGGCCGCCTCGCGCGCCGATCGACAGGTCCTCGTCGCCGAGAACTACTTTTACAAGCCGCTCGCGACGCAGCTGCGCAAGACCATTGCCCGCGGCGACCTCGGCGATCTGCGCGTGATCCACCTGAACGCGCTCAAGCGGCAGGTCACCGGCGACTGGCGCGACGATCCGGCGCTGTCCGGACAGGGGGCGCTCTTTGAAGGCGGCATCCACTGGATCAGCCTGCTGGCGAGCCTCGGACTGAACGTTCGGGGCGTGAAAGCGAGCCGCGCGGGGAGCGCGAATGGGCTCGATCGCACGACCGTCGTGACGCTTGACTACGCGGAAGGGGCGGTGGCCACTCTGTCCTACTCGTGGGAAATCGGCGGGGTTCCCTCGGGCGTGCGCTGGTCGGCCTGTTACGGGACCGCCGGGACGCTGCACTTCGAAACCAATGGCCTCATCGGCCTGCAAACCGGCCGGCGGCGGCGACTGTTCGTGCCCGGTCTGGTTGATCTGTTAGGCTACCGTGCGATGCTGGCGGACTTTTTCGAAGCGATCCGCCACAATCGCCCGGCCGCCTACACCCTGCCGATGGCAGCGCGCGACCTGGAGCTGGTCGAACGCGCATATCGATCATTTGAGTCCGTGTAAGTTCGTTTGAGGGCCGTTCGAGTCGTGTGAGTCGCTCGACACGTGAGTCTGGATACTGTCGCGAATGATGCTGTTGCACAACCTGTTGATTGCCGCGAGCGTAGGGTTTCTGGCCGGCCTCCACACCGCCACGTGGGGCATTTACAAAGACTCGATCCACGAGGGCTTCTTCTGGCCGCGCTACTTCCGCAGCCCCATCGTCGGCGCGGTGATGGGACTGATCGCGTATGCGATTGCGCGCCCGCCTCTGGACCACGCCAGCGGGCTCGTGTCGTTTTTTGGCGTCTGCTACGTCCTCGAGCGCGGCGCGGTTGAACTCTGGAAGACGTTTCTCAGGAACGAAGACCAGGGCAAGTACTTCATTCCGATGCAATTCGCGGTGTTCGGCCGCATCGTGCACAGCCAGGCCCGCCGGCTGGTGATTGGCGCCATCATGACGGCCGCCGTCTGCGGCACGTTCCTGCTGATTCACTACAACGCCGGGCGCCTGCCGCTGGACCAGTCGCCGTGGATCGTCTTTCTCATCGCGACCGTCAGCGGGTGGATTTCCGCGTTTCTCGGCGCCTGGAAGGACGCGCCGGTCGAGGGGTTTCAACCCTTGAAGTTCGTGCGCAGCCCGCTGTGGGCGGGGTTCTGGGGACTCCTGATCGCGCACTTTCAATCGAGCATTCTGGTCGTGATGATGGCCGGGCTCGGGTACACGATTTTCACGCTCGAAACCTACAAGACGTTCTTCTTTCCCTCGAAGCCGCGCGGAAAGTTCGCCGGCAAACCGATTCTCTATCCCGACATGCTTCGCCGCCGGCAGCACTTTGTCCCGCTGTATGCGGCGATCTGGATCCTGGTTCTGGCCGGGTTCTACCTGGCGCTTTCGCAGCCCCACACCGGCCTGGTGCACATTCTTTAGAGCTTTCAGAACGCACATCGCGTGAGCATCACTCTTCCGTCCGCGCCGGTCCGACCGTCATATCGCCGCGCCGCGATTGGGGTGGCCGTCGCGGCGCTCGTGATGGCCGGCGCGGCGATGGCGGTGTGGCCGGATCAGCGCGGCCTGGTGCTCTACGGCTTGTACGCCATTCCCGCGCACCTGCTGATTTCGGTCCTGTCGATGGAACCGGTGCTGTTCGAGACGGCCAAGACGCACTCGCACCTGGCCGTCGCGGTTGTCGGCACGCTCGGCTGCCTGGTCGCGATCGTGCTCGACTACGCGCTCATCGGCTGGATCGTCAACCGGC
>DASUGC010000146.1:0-4131 GCA_036274235.1 Vicinamibacterales bacterium | reverse complement strand
GAGTGCGTTTGAGGAGAGGCGCGTCGCGCGAGAGAGCGAGCCGGGGGTCTGGGGGCGAAGCCCCCAAAGCCAAGCGAGCGAGCGAAGCGAGTGAGCCTCGCGAACGGAGTGCGGCGCGCCGGAGTGCGTTTGAGGAGAGGCGCGTCGCGCGAGAGAGCGAGCCGGGGGTCTGGGGGCGAAGCCCCCAGAATAAACAGGAAGAGGCGCAACGAGCCGCCGCCATCGCGCGCGGGCGCGAGGGCGTGACGTTTGTGCCGGAGCAAGCGAGCGAGCGAAGCGAGTGAGCCTCGCGAACGCCGTGCGGCGCGCCTGAGTGCGTTTGAGGAGAGGCGCGTCGCGCGAGCGAGAGAAACTCTGAACTCTGAACCCTAATGCCGTCCCGTCCTTCCCGGATCCAGATCGTCCAGGTCTTCGAACAGCGGGAACGTGCCGCGCCGGGTCCAGGCCCGGCGCCGGGGCTCTGGCGCCTGCGGCGGCGGTGGCGCGACAGCTTCCGGCGCGGCAACGTCTGGCGCCGGGTGGAGATCCGGCCTGAACAACCGGAAGCTGCCGGCGCCGGTGCGTTTGGCCTGATACATCGCCGAATCCGCGTGCTTGATCAGCACCTCAGCATCACGACCGTCGTCGGGATACAGCGCGATGCCCACGCTGGCGGTGACCGTGACATTGCGCGCGTCGATGCGATGCGGGCCGGACGCCGCGCGCACGAGCTTCTTGGCCACCAGCGCCGCATCGTCCGTCTGATCGATCTCGGGCAGGACGATGACGAATTCGTCGCCGCTGTAGCGGCTGACCGTGTCCGACCGGCGGAGGACCGCCTTCAGGCGCCGTGCGATCGAGCGCAGGATTGCGTCTCCAGCGGCATGGCCCAGCGAGTCATTGACGGCCTTGAAACCATCGACGTCCAGGAACAGCACGGCCACCGGCTTGTTGTGGCGTTCGGCGAACGCGATGGCGCGCGTCAAGCGATCGTTGAGCAGCAGCCGATTCGGCAGATCCGTCAGCGCGTCGTGGGCCGCCAGATGCGACAGATGGCGTGAGGCTTCGCGCGCCGGCCCGGCGTCCCGAAACACAATCACCTCGCCGCGCGTCTGGCCGTGCGCATCGAGGAGCGTAGTCGCCGTGTGTTCGACCTCGATGACGCGGCCGTCACGGCTCACCAGGACGCAATCGGCGCCGGCGCCCAGGATTCTGAACACATCGGCAACCGGTTGATTGGCCGCTTCCTGGCGTGACCAGCCGGTCAGCGCTTCGGCCGCCGGATTGAGGTACGAGACGCGGCCGTCCAGATCCGTCGTGAGGACTGCGTCCGCGAGTGAATCGAGGGTCGCCTCTGCCTGTTCCCGTCTTTCGTCGGCAGTCATATTTTGCGATGGCGTGCGATCAACCGTAGCACGCCGCGCGCGACGCGCACAAGCGCGGATTGCCAGTCGTGATGGCACGTGCGCGCGCGATCGTCGCGCCGTTCCTTAATAGTTGGCTACTTGCCTTCCCTGACAAACAGCGTCGAGAGCCGCTTGAGGTAGCTGTAGGCGTACTGAGTCCCGTCGGCCTTGATCACGGGACCACTCACCGCGATGCGGACGAGGCCGGCGCGATCGGCGGGCGCGAGCTCCTTGAATTCCGTACGAGCGCCGGTCGCGAGATCGAGGCGGTCGAGGGCGGCCGGGACCAGCCCGTCACGCCGTACGATCAGCGCGCGCCCGTCGTCCGTAAACCCGACGACGTTGTCCGTCTCGCCAATGCCCGGAATCGGCCTGGCCGCGCCACCGGCAATCGGGTAGAGCGCCGGTGGACCCGTGCGCGCATAGCCGAGCAGCGATGTTCCGTCTGGGGAGAACGTCAGACCGACCAGCGCATCGGAGAGGAATGGCTCAGGTCTTCCTCCTGTGATGTTCTGCCGATAAAGACGCGCCGGCTTCGACGGCTCGCTGCCGAAATACACGACAGACTGCGAGTCCGGGTGCCACGCGACGGTGTCCACGTGTGTGATGGGCGCGGTGTCGAGCGGGAGTGGAGACCCGGCATCCACCGGGTACAAGACGATTTTGGAGGTCCTGACGATCACGCCGCCTGCCCATTTGCCGTCGGGTGACCATCCGAATGTATCGCCCTCGCCGAGCCGCACGACAGGGGAGCCGTCGGCCTTGCGCCAGGACACGACGTAGTCCGCGGCTGCGTTGCCGTCGGCGAACAGGAGGCGATGACCGTCCGGCGAGAGGAACGGGCTCCAGTTCTTGTTCAGCCAGGAGAGATCGCGCTCCTGCGCCTGTCCGTCGCCGCGGGCGGCGATGCCATAGCGAATGTCATCGCGCGTCGCCAGCCAGCTGCCGTCGCGGCCGAGATCCAGGATCGTGAAATCGGCGGGACTCGGGAAGGCCAGCGTCGCCGGCGTCCGGCCGTCGGCCGCGACTTCATAAAGAAGATGATCGTTTCGCCGTCGGCCATGAATCGCGCGTTGAAAATGGCCTGCGGGTCGTACGTCTTCATCGTGAAACGCTGCGCCTCGGGCGCGGCACGGGGCCAGAGTTGCGCGCCAAGGAGGCCGGCGGCCGCGGCCGCGACCATCAGTCCGGCCACGAGCGCCGGCGATACACCTCGGCGGACGACGGGCGGCGGTGCGCTGATTGCCGGAGCCGCGCCGCTCACAGCCGGCGAAGAGGCCGCGGATCCCGACAACGCCTCCAGCGCGAACGCGATGTCGCGCGCGGATTGAAAGCGCTCGTTGGGGTTTTTTTCGAGGCAGTGCCGGATGATGCGATCAAGCGCGGGCGACAGATCCGGCCGGGATCCCGCCAGCTCCGGCGGATCCTGCGTCAGGATGGCCGTCATCGTATCGGCGGTCGTCTCGCGCTGGAACGCGCGAGTGCCGGCGACCATTTCGTACAGCACCGCGCCGAACGCGAACACGTCGGCGCGCGCGTCCACGGCCTGACCGCGCACCTGTTCCGGCGCCATGTAGCCGACGGTGCCCATCACCATGCCCGGATCCGTGACCGCCTGGGTCAGCGTCCCGCCCGAGTGATCCGCCGGCGCGGTCTGGCGCGCCAGGCCGAAATCCAGGATCTTCACCTGCCCGTCATCGAGCAGAAACACGTTGTCTGGCTTGAGATCGCGATGGACAAGGCCCTTGCCGTGCGCGGCGCCCAGTCCGCGCGCGATCTGAATCGCGATCTCGACGGCTTTGCGAACCGGCAGCGCGCCCGCGTTCAGCCGATCGCGCAGCGACTGGCCGGCCAGCAGTTCCATGACGACGAACGCGTGTCCGTCGTGCGTGCCGGTGTCATGGATCGCGACGATGTTCGGGTGGGAGAGCGCCGCGACCGCCTGCGCCTCCCGTTCGAACCGGGCGCGTCAATCGGGATCGTTCGAAAAGCTTGCGGGAAGAACCTTGATGGCCACATCGCGGCCCAGGCGCGTGTCTTTCGCGCGATAGACCTCGCCCATGCCGCCGGCGCCAATGGCACTGACGACTTCGTACGGACCGAGACGGATGCCGGGGGTCAGGGCCATGAGATTGGGAGCGTAGGCTAGGGCATTCGCCGCGGCCTGTCCAGCGTCACAGGATGCCGAGAGCGCGCCCCGGCGGGTGCACCATTTCTCATCTTGTCTCGCCGCTCATCCAGGTCCAGACTGGGCTGCGGACGTCAAGCGCCGCCAAAGGAGGCCACATGAACTGGATCCTCACGATCGTCGTTGGAGGCATCATCGGCTGGCTCGGCAGTCTCGTGATGAAGACGGACGCCCAGATGGGAATCGTGGCGAACGTGATCGTGGGGATCGTCGGCACGAGCCTGGGTTTCTGGCTGGCCGGAGTCCTGGGTCTCGCCGCCTACGGCGCCATCGCACAGTGGGCCGTCGCGATCGCCGGCGCGGCGGTGCTGATCTTTCTGCTCAAGGCGATGGGAATTTTCAGATAGGAAGCGCGGGCGGCTCGCCTTCGTTGGGTCTGGGGGCGAAGCCCGTGACGCCGCCGAGCGAGCCGCGCAAGCGAGGCCTCGCGACCGAGCCGAGACTTGCCCAAGTGCTTTTCAGGAGAGGCGCGTCGAGCGAGGGAGCCCACCTTCGCTGAACGCGCTGCCGCGCAGCTACGGCGGGCAGGCGACGGGTCTGGGGGCGAAGCCCCCAGAT
>DASUGC010000145.1:0-33907 GCA_036274235.1 Vicinamibacterales bacterium | reverse complement strand
GCGAAACCAGCGACCGGGTCTGGACGGCCCTCAAGCGCCTGCCCTTCGATCAGCGCGCCGTCATCGTGCTGCGGGAGATTGACGGCTTGAGCTATGAGGAGATCGCGACCTCGCTCGACGTGGCTGTGGGAACCGTGAAATCGCGCCTGGCGCGCGCCCGCGAAGGGCTGCGACTGGCGCTGGGAGCTCAATGATTACCGCGGATTGCGATTCGATTCGCGACCACCTGGACTCGTTTGTCGACGGCGAGCTGCGCGGTCATGAACTGCGCCATGTGTCGGATCACCTCGACGCGTGCCGCCGCTGCAGCGAAGAAGTGGACACGCGCCGGACGCTGGGTGGGCTCATCCGCGACTCGGTGGCCGAGAGCTACCATCGTTCCATTCCGAGCGGCTTGTCCGCCGGCGTCGTCGCGCGCGTGCGTGCCGAGTCGTACTTCTCGTGGCGAAGCGTCCTCAGCCGCGGGTTTGATGACTGGCACTGGCTCCTGGTGGGCGGCGGGGCCGTGTCGGCCACGTTCCTGTCCATGGCGCTCTGCTCGGCAATTTTGCTGTTCGGCACGGCGCGGCCGCAGGCCGGCTCGCTGTCGTCGCTGGGTACGACCTTGAAGAATTCCTCAGGGGCGCTGTATGCGGAAGTCTCGCGTCAGGGCTCGGACCGGGAGGTGATTCTGGTCCAGGTCGGCGACGCCGCTCCGTCGCCCACGCCGCTGCCGGCCAACTGGGGTGTGTCCGAAGAGCAGCAACTCGTCGAGGCGCTGGGACAGGTGCTCGTGCGCCACGGAAATCTCGTGGAGCTGTCGTCCATGCCCGAGAGCGAGCGTCAGTACGCCAAGTGGCTGCTCGAGCGCATCGCCGAGGCGCGCCGGTCAGCGCCGGAACCGACGCTCATGGGGCCGTTGACCGTGCACCGGCTGCATCTCGTGACCAACACGGACGTCAGGGCGCTGTACTAGCGACCGCGATCTCAGCTACTTCACAGCCATCGACGACACATTCTGAAACTGATCCGTCGCGCGCAGTACGATGCGTGACGGGTCGGTGCCGGCGGAAACCGGGATCTGGTACCGCTCGTCGGGGGAGTCCGATAACCCATCCGCTGGATACACGACCTGCCAGTTGCCGCCACTGATTGAGTACTCGAGGCGCTGGATCGGACTGCGCCCATCTTGAACGCGCACGTTTACGCTCACGGTGGACCCGTTGCGGACCACGGCGGCCGTGATCTGCGGCGGCGTATTGTCCACATCCACAGCATCGCTGTCGCGCTCGCCGGTCAGCGCGCGCTCGGCAGCATTCGACAGGCCATCGGAGGCGATGACACGAATGACGTAGCGTCCATCGGCCACCGACGTCGTGTCCCACACAAAAAGAGGATCCGTCAGGCCCGTCCGCAGATCGTGCCAGGCCGTATCGCCCTCGGCGCGGTACTGCAGCGTGTAGGTCAGGCGGTCGCCGTCGGCGTCTTCGCCTTTCCACGCCAACGTCTGGAGCCCCTTCTGGTACATCCGTCGTCCGGGTGACGGCTGTGGCGGTCCCGGATCGCCGGGCGGGCGTCTCGCGTCGGCGGTGAGGTCGTCCATCCCGGCGATGGCTCCCTCTTCGCTCGAAAACGGCCGTTGGAAAACGACGCCGGGCGGGTGAATGGTGATGGAGGAGACGCCCGGCCGCGTGTTGCGGGGCAGATAGGCGACGGTGACGGACGTCAGTTGGCCAGTGGTTCCGTCGGCCGGCCGGCCGAACAGAATCTTCCACTGGATGAATCGGGCGGGCGGACTCTTAATGGCTTCACCCTGGTGGGATGCGTAAGGGCCGCTCCAGTCACTCCAGGAATCGTCCGGCAACTCCGTGTTGCCCGAACGTGTGAACAGTGTGACTGGTCCGATCGCTTCCCAGCGCACGAGGCCCCAGGTCGCGATGCTTTTGGAATCGCGGACCTGCGACGTGTACGTGGCCGGCGACTGTTCCGGCGTGCCCGGTGTCATGAGGCGTCCCGGGTTGGCGGTCGCGAAAGCGGGCACGCCCGAGCCCGCGCGCGTGCGGCCGCTGAACCGGGTGATCTGTTTGGCGTCCACTCCCGTCACGAGCACCACATCGCGGGCGCGCCCGACACGATAAAGCCGCCCGCTCGGACCGGTCGCGACCAGCACTCCGCCGTCGTCCTGCGCCGAGATGTCATAGATCAGGTCCGGTGTTTCCCAGATCGCTTCCCACGATCCGCTGGCGTCGATGCGGTAGAGCTGCGATCGGCGTGTGGCCGGCGGCGTGGATCCGCTGGTGGAGGTGGTGGGGCTCGCAGCCGGCGGCGTCGCCAGGACGATGGCGGCTGACGGGGACTCGGCGCTGCTGCTCGAATCGTCGCCGCGATTCAGAGCGGCGGCGTAGATTGCGCCATCTGTGCCCGCTGACACCGCCCGCAACTCAGTCAGTCCCGAGTCGAGGAGTGCGAATGGCTTGTCGTCCGATCCAAATCGGTAGAGGCGGCCCGGTGATTCCGTACCGGCGAGCACGCGGCCTTCCGCGTCCCTGGCCAGCGCCACGACGTGGCCCGCGGGCGGGCGATACATGACCTTCGACGTGCCGTCCTGTTCCACGCGATACACGGCCGCGGGCGATCCGGCTCCAACCCAGAGGCGGCCTGACGCGTCGATTGCGAGCGCCCAGATGTATTTTTCCGCCGGGTCAAAAAACGGGCGTGCCGGCGCGTTGCCGTCAATGACGTAGACCCGGCCGTCGGGCGAGCTGGCGGCGTAGACCCGGTTGCCTGAGACGGCGACCGCGAACACGTTGGCCTCATCCGAATCGAACACGGTCTCTTCCGGCTGATTCGGCCGCAGCCGCACCACGCGTCCGTCACCGCCCGTGCCAGCCCAGATGGTGCCGTCTGGCGCCTCGGCCAGGCTCCAGACCTGTGGCGGCGCCGCGCGCAGACGATTGGTGAGCGGTGGCCCGGCGCTGACCGTACCGAGCGAACTGACGGAAACCCCGTCGGAGGTTCCGCGAAGGAAATCCGCCGCGGTCGCGACCGTCCAGAATGTGGGGCCGCCGGCACCCGCGCGGGCCACGGCCACGGCAACAAGTGAGAGAAAAACCGTCGCCCGAATCCGGGCCTGAGCACTATGAGGCATGAGGTTCAACGCGCGACCACCGTCAGTGTGAGCTCGCGTGATCCGCGGACGACGCGAGAGAGCCGCTGTTCCCAGGATCCCGTCACGGTCTTTGCGACGGGGGTCGCGCTCACCGTCTTGTCTTCGTCGAAGACCGTTCGCACAGACGATGGCAGACCCGTGAGGGGAGTGCCGGCCACCACAATGCCTGGGCCCGATGTGATCAGCCGAACGTAAACGCGATTGTTGTGACGAAGCGCGTTCATCCGGTTGAGCAGCTCGGCCCAGGAGCCGGCACGGCCGGGGCGCAAATCGCGGTCTTCCACGGTCTGCAGTGTCTGTCCGTCTGACACCAGCAGCGTGACCGGACCGGGTTGCGACGGCATCGTGACGGGGATGGCAATAGTTTCTGTGGCTCCGCGATAGTCGCGCAGCAGCACTTGCAACGTGCACGTCGCGCCGATCGTCGGGCGCGTGGTATCAAGCCAGGCGCGTTCAATGGTGGTGGCTTCGATGCGCTCCGACGTGCGCACGGTGACGTCGAGACTCTGTGCCAGGGCAGGCTTGAATTCATTGGAGGCCGCCATGCCAATCGCGGCGCTGGCGCCGGCGGCCGCGGCGGCGGCTGCGCCGTCCCCTGAATAGGCGTCGTCAATCGTCACGGTGCCGTCGGCGCCGAACGATGCCGTGCCGGACGTTTGAATCGTCATGGCGCCGGATTGACGTTCGTACGCGGTGATGGCGTTCAGCAGGCCCACATATGCGAACAGCGGCGTCAGTGACTGATCGTGCAGCACCTTCATCTGCAGTCTGCGTTCGGGCGCGTGATCGGACACGAGCGTCAGGTTGACGGTCAGCTCCGCTGGGCCCGGGCCCAGCACACCGCCTACGGCCGTGGCCCGGTCCTGGGTCATCGTGCCGACGACGGGACCAAGCGCGGCGATTTTGAGCGATGAATCGAGGCTCGGTACCACGGTGTAGACGCGAGCCTGCGTCATGGCGAGTGTCGTCGGTCCCAGATTCAGGAAAGGATGACCGAACGCGTAGACGCGGCCGTTGTCCACGCTCGTCACCGTTCCGGTTGCGCCCATCTCGAGATCCCCGCGAATGAGCGCCATGCCGACGGGATCGCCTGGACGCAGAGTCGTTGAGGCACGCGGTGCCGCGGCAGAGGTCGGGGCCTGATCGAACGGCCCGGCATCCAGAGCGCCGCGAACGTCCCGGCCGACGGCAGGATCGAAGCCGCTCATGACCATCGCCGCGCCAATCGGCCGAAGCATTGGCGCCAGATCCGCCACCGACGCGGCGCCCTGGACCCGCGCGGTGGGCGCCAGCTGTCCCAGCGGCGCCGCGGCCCGCTCAGCCACGCGGGCGATCGCGGCCATCACGCCGGCCGGGGTGGCCGGCCACTCGAGCGAGAAGTCGCCCGTGGTACCGCGCGGAGCGTTCGATGTGGTGGCTGAGACCATGTCGCCGATCGGCGTAATGCCGGCGATGGGCTCCTTGGGGAAGGATCCGAGCGCGTACGACACGGCGCCCAGCAGTTTGCCGTCGATGTACACGGGGCTCCCGCTCATGCCCTGAATCACGCCGGTCTGGGCCAGCGGCCCGCCTTCGAGCCGGGCAAGCACCAGGTCGCGGCCCGGGCCCAACACGTTGGCGACGACACCAAGAATGTGGACCTGGAAATCCTCGATCGTGTCGCCGGCGAACACGGTCCGGCCGGTGCCGACCATCCCCGCGCGCACGTCACGGACCGCGAAAACCGGCGGCGCTTGAGGAGCAAACGCCGAAACCGACCCAACACAGAGGGCGGCAACGACTGCGCTGAGAGACATATGGCGCATGTGCGTATTAGACCACCCATTGGGACGGCAGGGCTGGGGCGATGGACGGCAATGTGATAGCCTCTAACCCTCGTGACGTCCTTCGCTGCTCCCGCGTCTGTCCGCACCGGCTGGTCCTGGTGGTGGTACGCCTGCGGCACTGAAGGGGTCACCGCGCGGTAATCAGGTAGAAGACAAGATTAACCGGCGCAGGATTTCTGGCCTCTTCAGCACACGCTGAAGAGGCCTTTTTCGTTTTGGGGGCTATGGCGCTCGTCTGTGAAACGGTGACCGCTTCGACGACGGCGGCGCTGCGTGCGGAGCGGGATCGCGCGCAGGACGCCGACATGGTGGAACTGCGTCTCGACGGCGTGGCCGATTTGGACGTCGCCGCGGCGCTGCATGGACGGACGCGGCCGGTCGTGGTGACCTGCCGGGCTGCCTGGGAAGGCGGTGCGTTCGGCGGCAGCGAGGCCGAGCGCATTGGCGTGCTCAATCAGGCGTCCCAACTCGGCGCGGATTTCGTGGACGTCGAATGGCGCGCGGATCGATCGGCATTGCGCCTGTCAGGCCGCACTCGGCTGGTGCTGTCGCACCATGACCACGCCGGCATGCCCGGCGATCTCGCCGACCGCGTTCGGGCCATGAGGGCCGAGGCGGGTCAGGGCGTAATCAAGGTCGCGGTGACGACGAGGACGTTTGCGGAGTGCCGGCGCCTGCGGGACATGGTCGGCACCGGCGGCGAGCAGGTGGTCATTGGCATGGGGCACGCCGGAACGATCACTCGCGTCTGTCCATGGATATACGGATCGCAGTGGACGTACTGCGGCACGGCGGCGCCGGGACAGCTCTCCCGTGTCGAGCTGATCGATACGTATCGCGTCCGGCAGACCGGGCCGCGCACGCGGGTCTACGGCATCATCGGCACGCCCCTGTCGCATTCCGCGTCACCGGCCATGCACAACGCCGCGTTTGCCGCGAAGGGCATCGATGCCGTCTATGTGCCGATTGAAACGGCTGATGCGAACGACTTTCTCGTCGCGGCGGATGGCTTTGGCCTGGCGGGTGCCAGTGTGACGGCGCCGGTGAAGACGCAATGGGCGGCCCATGGCGTGCGCCTGGATGCGGCGAGCACGAGAATCGGCGCGATCAACACGCTGGTCCGCGCAGAGCGTGGCGAGTGGGAAGGCCGGAACGTCGACGTCGATGGGTTCCTGGGGCCGCTCGCTCGCCGCGGCCTGCAAATGACAGGTCAACGGGTGGTCGTGCTCGGCGCAGGCGGCGCCGCGAGGGCGACCGTCTGGGCGCTGGCTCGGCAGGGCGCTCAGATTGAGGTCTGCGCCAGACGGCTGGAGTCGGCCGCGCGACTGGCGGCGGATTTTGGGGCGACGGCGGTGGCCTGGCCGCCGCGTCCGGACTGGGACCTGCTCGTCAACGCCACGCCGGTCGGGACCTGGCCCGCGGCCGATCAGTCTCCGCTCCCGCGGGAGTCCGTGCGCGGCGGACTGGTCTACGACCTGGTCTACAACCCGCCAGAGACGACGCTGATGAAACTGGCGCGTGACGCGGGCGCCGACGCGATCAGCGGGCTGGAGATGCTGGTGGGACAGGCCCGCGCGCAGTTCGAGTACTGGACCGGCACAACCGCGCCGGAGAGCGTGATGGAACGGGCCGCCGCTGATTTCCTGAGCCGGCGGACGGAGTAGAAGAATGAAGCAGACCACGTTCGAAGAATTTGTCGATCTCGGGACCCGCGGCACGTTCGTGCCGGTGTGGCGCGAGATCATGGCGGACCTGCTGACGCCGGTGTCCGCATTCCTGAAGATCGCGGAACACTCGGACTATGCCTTCCTGCTCGAAAGCGTGGAAGGCGGCGAGCACGTCGGCCGGTACTCCTTCCTTGGCAAGGATCCCTTTCTGATCCTGCGCGGACGCGACGACGAAACGACGATTGAGCAAGCGGGATCGCGCACGCGCCGGGACGAGCCATGCGTGGACGTCCTCCGGCAGATGATGGCGGAATTCACGGCGCCAATCGTGCCGGATCTGCCGCGCTTCACGGGCGGCGCGGTCGGCTACCTCGATTACGACGCCGCGGAGTGGTTCGAGCCGGCGGTCCGGCTGTCCAAGCCGGGGGCCGATCGCGACAAGGCCGGGTTCATGGTCTTCGACACGGTGCTGGCGTTTGACCATGTCAAGCACCGCATTCTCGCGATCGCGAATTCGAGATTGCGGCCGGGCGAGGATCCGCGCGCGCTGTACGACTTCGCTTGCGCCAAGCTCGACTTTCTGGAAGGCGAGCTCGAGCGCAACCTCTCGAAGCCGCAGCGGGCGACGGCGCCGGCGATGTCCGTCGCCGCCAATCAAACGCGCGAACAGTTCGTGGGCGCGGTCCGATCCATTCAGGAACAGATTGGCGCCGGTGAGGTGTACCAGGCGGTGATTTCGCAGCGATTCGAAGCAGACGTGTCGGCGCCTCCCTTTGACGTGTATCGCGCGCTGCGCCACATCAATCCGTCGCCGTACATGTTCTTCATCCGGATGGGCCAGGACGCGATCATCGGTGCGTCGCCGGAGATGCTGGTCCGCGTCGAAGGCCGGCACGTCGAGACGCACCCGATCGCCGGCACGCGCCGCCGGGGGGCGACGCCGGAGGAAGATCAGCAACTGGCCGACGAGTTGCGACGAAACGAGAAAGAGCGGGCCGAGCACGTGATGCTGGTCGATCTCGGCCGGAACGACATCGGCCGGGTCGCCGGCGTCGGCACCGTCCGCGTGCCGCAATACATGACGCTCGAACGGTACTCGCACGTCATGCACCTGGTCTCGCGTGTGGAAGGGCAGCTCGCGGCCGACCGCGATCGGCTCGACGCGCTGGTCGCCACGTTTCCGGCGGGCACGCTGACCGGCGCGCCCAAGATTCGCGCGATGCAGATCGTGGGCGGTCTCGAGCCCACCAGGCGCGGGCTGTACGGCGGCGCCGTGGGCTACCTGGACTTTGCCGGCAACCTGGACTTCTGCATCGCCATCCGCACGATCACGATGCGCGGCGGGCACGCCGAGATCCAGGCCGGCGCCGGCGTCGTCGCCGATTCACAGCCGGAAGCGGAGTACCAGGAGACGATCGACAAGGCCAAGGCGTTGATTCAGGCGCTGGAGCTGGCGAATCAGGGGCTGTGACGCGGGTGATTCTGCTCCTCGATAACTACGATTCGTTCACCTGGAATCTGGCGCACCGGCTGGGAGAGCTGGGCGCGGAGGTTCAAGTCGTGCGCAATGACGCGGTCAGCGTGGACGACGTGGCGCGGAGGGCGCCGGAGCGGATCGTGATTTCGCCGGGGCCGGGACGTCCGGAAGCCGCCGGTATTTCCGTGCCGCTGTTGCGGCGATTCGCCGGGACGGTGCCGATTCTTGGCGTCTGTCTCGGCCACCAGGCGCTGGCGGTGGCGTTTGGCGGCCGCGTCGAACGCGCGGACGCGCCCATGCACGGCAAGACGTCGCGTGTCGCGCATGAGGCCAGTTATCTGTTCGCGGGACTGTCGGAGTCATTTGACGTGGGGCGGTACCACTCCCTCGTGATTCCGCAGGATGGCGTGCCGCCCGCGTTCGTGCGATCGGCGTGGGTGATCGGCGACGGCACCGTGATGGGCATCCGGCACGAGCGCTGGCCGGTGTTCGGCGTGCAGTTCCATCCCGAGTCCGTGCTGACGCCGGCTGGTCAAAGAATTCTGCGCAACTTTCTGGAGATTCGCTGATGTTTGTTCTGGCGCTGGAGCGGCTGCGCCGCCACGAGGATCTGACGGCCGACGAGTCGGCGGCCGCGATGGGCACCATCATGGACGGGCAGGCCCAGCCCTCGCAGATTGCGGCGCTGTTGATGGGCCTGGCGCTCAAGGGCGAGCGTCCGAGCGAGATGATTGGATTCGCGCGCGCGATGCGCGAGCGCGCGGTGCCTTTGCCGAGACCGGTTGGCGAGGCCTTCGACACGTGCGGCACCGGTGGGGATGGCGCGCATACCTTCAATGTCTCCACCGCCGCCGCGATTGTGCTGGCCGGCGCCGGCTTGCCAATCGCGAAGCACGGCAATCGCGCGGCGTCGAGCAGGTCGGGGAGCGCGGACGTCTTCGAGGCGCTGGGGGTGAACCTGGAGGCGCCGCCTGAAGCGGTCGTCACGGCGATCGAACAGGCCGGGCTCGGCTTCTTCTTTGCGCCGATGTGGCACCCGTCGATGCGGCACGCCGGCCCGACTCGTCGTGAGCTCGGCGTACGGACCGCGTTTAACCTGTTGGGTCCGCTGACAAATCCGGCCCGGGTCACGCGCCAGTTGATCGGCGTGTCGAGGCCCGAGCACACCGAATTGCTGGCGCGATCGCTCGGGGCACTGGGCGTGGAGCGCGCGTGGGTCGTGCACGGCGCGGGTGGCCTCGATGAGTTGTCCACCCTGGGGCACACGAAGGTGTCCGAGCTTCGAGCGGGAGCCGTGAACACGTTCTACGTGCATCCGTCGGACGCGGGCCTGCCGCTCGCTGAGCGCACCGCGCTGGCGGGAGGGTCGGCCGCCGAGAATGCCGAGATGGTGCGCCGCCTGCTGGCGGGCGAGCCGGGGCCGCGGCGCGACATCGTGCAATTCAATGCCGCCGCCGCGCTGCTGGTCGCCGGACGCGTGAGCACGCTTCGAGATGGCGTGGCGATGGCGGCGCGGAGCATAGACGACGGGCGGGCGCGGCAGGTGGTCGAGCGCCTGTGCGCGGTGTGCGGGAAATGAGCGCAAGCGTTCTACAAGCGATCATGTCGGGCGCGCGCCGCAGCGCGCTCGAACGGGCAAGCCGGGACGCCGGCGCCACGGAGCGTGCGGCCGCATCGACGACCCCGCGCGCCGGCGAATTCGCGTCGGCTCTCATGAGGCCCGGCGTGCAGGTTATTGCCGAGTGCAAACGTCGCTCGCCGTCAAAAGGCATACTGCGCCCGCACTACGATCCGGTGCGGATCGCCTCCGGTTACGCGGCCGCCGGCGCCGCCGCGATTTCCGTGCTGACGGAGCCGAGCTTTTTCGACGGCCATCTGGATCATCTCCGCGCAGTTCGCGCGGCCGTGTCTCTGCCGACGCTGAGAAAAGACTTCATCGCGACGGAGTTTCAATTGCTCGAAGCAAGAGCCGCCGGCGCTGATGCGGTCCTGCTCATCGTCGCGGCACTCCAGCGCCAGCAATTCACGACGTTGCTTGCCGCGGCCGCGAACGTGGGGTTGATGGCGCTCGTGGAGGTCCATACGCCGGAGGAGGCCCGTGTCGCCCTCGATCACGGCGCGATGCTCGTCGGGGTGAACAGCCGGGATCTGCAGACACTGGCGGTTTCAACCTGGGTGTTCGAGAGCCTCGCCATGCTCATCAAGCCCGGTGTCACCTGGGTTGCGGAGAGTGGAATCAGGACGCCGGAAGACGTGAGGCAGGTGGGCGCGCTCGGGTATTCAGCGGTCCTCATCGGCGAGCGGTTCATGACCGCGGACGACCCGGGCGCCACATTGCGGCAGTTCATCGCGGAGTCTCGCGCCATGGAGGCGACATGAGAACGCGCGTCAAGATCTGCGGCATTACGCGCGAGCGCGACGCGCAGGCCGCGGCCGCGGCGGGTGCCGACGCCATCGGGTTTGTGCTGTGGCAGGGAAGCCCCCGCCAGGTCACGCCTCCTGAGGCCGCGCGTCTGGGGCGATCGCTGCCCGCGTTTGTGACGCGCGTGGGTGTCTTTGTCAATGCATCGCCCGCGACCGTCACGCGCGCGGTGCGCGAGGCGGCCCTGGATGCCGTTCAACTCCATGGCGACGAGGACCCGACCATGTATCGTCGTTGTGGCGCGGCCGTGATCAAGTCCGTGTCGCTGGCGAAAGCGGCTGACGTGCGGCGCGCGCTCCGCTCTCCCGCCGAGGTCACCCTGCTCGTCGATGTCCGGGACCTCGTCCGCCGTGGTGGGACCGGCAGGCTGGCGAACTGGGCGCTGGCCCGGCAACTGGCGAGGCGGCGTCCCATCCTGTTGGCCGGGGGGATCGGGCCGTCGAATGTTCGGCGGGCGATTCGCGACGTCGCGCCCTGGGGAGTCGATGTGTCGTCGGGCGTTGAAGTCGCGCCCGGACGAAAGAGCGCCGCGCGAATCGCCGCGTTCATGGCGAACGTGAAGGCCGCCGATCGGGAGGTCTTGTGAGCGAAGCTCGAAAAAATGGAGCCCGGGGCCCTCAGGCCCCGGCGACGCCCGGCCCGGTCTTCGGCCGGCGCGACCCGGACGCGCGAGGGTACTTCGGCGAGTTCGGCGGGCGCTTCGTGCCCGAGACGCTGGTCGCGCCCGTTGAGGCACTGGAGCAGGCCTACTTCAACGCCAGACGCGATCCGGCCTTCGTCGCGGAATTCCAGCATCTCCTCTCGACATTTGTGGGCCGGCCCACTCCGCTGCAGGAAGCGCGCCGCGCCGCCGGCTCGTCGGGCGTGCGGTTGTTCCTGAAGCGCGAGGATCTGGCGCACACGGGCGCGCACAAGATCAACAACGCGCTGGGTCAGGCACTGCTCGCCGTGCGCATGGGCAAGCGGCGAATCGTCGCCGAGACGGGGGCCGGCCAGCATGGCGTCGCCACCGCCACCGCCTGCGCCCTGCTGGGACTCGAATGTGTGGTCTACATGGGCGCCGAGGACATGGCGCGGCAGGCGCTCAATGTGTTTCGCATGCAGGTGCTCGGTGCGGCGGTCGAGCCGGTGAACAGCGGCAGCCGGACGTTGAAAGACGCCATCAACGAAGCCATGCGCGATTGGGTGGCGAACGCGGATACCACGTATTACCTGCTGGGGTCGGTGCTGGGCCCGCATCCCTATCCGCTGATGGTTCGCGAATTCCACTCCGTGATTGGCCAGGAAGCACGCGCGCAGATTCTGGACGCGGCGGGCCGTCTGCCCGACATCGTCGCGGCCTGTGTGGGCGGCGGCAGCAACGCAATGGGCATCTTTGACGCGTTCATTGACGATCGCGATGTGCGGCTGATCGGCGTCGAAGCCGGTGGCCGCAGCATCACGCCGGGTGAGCATGCCGCGCGGTTTGCCGGCGGCGTCGCCGGCGTGCTGCATGGCACGCGCAGCCTTCTTCTGCAGGATGACGCGGGAAACATTCTGCCGACGCACTCAGTTTCCGCCGGCCTGGACTATCCGTCGATCGGGCCCGAGCACGCCTGGCTGGCGTCACGGGGCCGCACGGAATATGCCTGGGCGAATGACGCCGAAGCGTTGCAGGGCTTTGAGTGGCTGGGCCGGCACGAGGGCATCCTGCCGGCGCTCGAGTCGTCTCATGCAATCGCCTGGGTATCGCGCGAACTGAGCCGCCTGACGCCAGGCACGGTGGTGATTGTGAATCTGTCGGGCCGCGGAGACAAGGACGTCGAGACAGTACGAAAGATCATGGGCGATCGGCAGTCGTCTGGAGGCGCGCATGGGTCGCATTAGCGCGCGCTTCGACGAGATCCGCCGGCGCCGCGGACCGGCACTCGTCGCGTATGTGACCGCAGGCGATCCGGATCACGGCGCGTCGCGGGACATTCTGATGGCGCTCGAACGCGCCGGCGCCGACGTCATCGAAGTGGGCGTGCCGTTCTCGGATCCGATTGCCGACGGCCCTGCCATTCAGCGCGCCACCGAACGCGCTCTGGCGGCCGGCGGCAATCTGTCGCGCACGCTCGATCTCATCGCGAGTGTTCGCGGAACGCTGGCCGCGCCGATCGTGGTGTTCACGTACGTCAATCCGATCTTCCGAATGGGATCGGCGGAGTTCGTCGAACGCGCCGCGGCCGCGGGCGTGGATGGCGTACTCCTGCTGGATCTGCCGATCGAGGAATCCGCGGAGATGAGCGACGCCCTGCACGGCCGGGACATCGATCAGATCTTTCTGGTGAGCCCGACGACGACGGATGAGCGGCTGGCGAAGGCGGCCGCGCTGGGTCGCGGATTCCTGTACGCGATTTCGCGGCTCGGCGTCACGGGCGCGCGTGACACGGTCGCCTCGTCGGCGGCGCCTCTGGCGGCGCGCCTTCGGGCGTCAACGACGCTCCCGATTGCCATCGGATTCGGGATCAGCAGGCCGGAGCACGTGCGGGCCATCTGCGAAGTCGCCGATGCGGCCGTGGTGGGCAGCGCGATCGTTCAGGTCATCGCGGAAGCGGCGGCGGCCGGCCGCGCGCCGGCTCCCGACGTCGAGCGATTCGTCCGGGGGCTCAAGGTCGGGGCGCAGTAGACAGTAAGATAGGTATTTGCATGGTTATTGTGATGAAGGAACGGGCGACTGACGAACAGATCGAAGCGGTCGCGGCACGGCTTCGCGAGATGGGCTTCGACATTCACCGGTCGCAGGGCGAGTCCCATACCGTGATTGGCGCCGTCGGGCATGGCGACTTCGACACGCAGCTGATTGCGATTCAGGAAGGCGTGCAGGAAGTGCACCGGATCAGCGAGCCGTACAAGCTCGCCAGCCGCGCGTTCCACCCGGAGAATACGGTCGTCACCGTCGGCGACGTCCGCATCGGCGCGGAAGAAGTGGTCGTCATCGCCGGGCCCTGCTCGGCGGAGACCGAAGCGCAGGTGGAGACCACCGCGGCGGCTGTCAAGCGCGCCGGCGCGAAAATCCTGCGCGGCGGCGCGTTCAAGCCGCGCAGCTCGCCCTACAGCTTCCAGGGGCTCGGCGAGGCGGGACTCCGCATGCTGCGGGCCGCGGCCGATCGCCACGATCTCCAACTCATCACGGAAGTGATGGAAGTCAGCCAAATCGAGCTGATCGAGCGCTATGCGGACATCCACCAGGTGGGCGCGCGCAACATGCAGAACTATTCGCTGCTGCGCGAGCTGGGCCGCGCGAAAAAGCCGGTGCTGCTCAAGCGCGGGATCTCGGCGACCATCGAAGAGTGGCTGCTGTCCGCGGAGTACGTGCTCGCCGGCGGGAACAAGAACGTGATTCTCTGCGAGCGCGGCATCCGGACGTTCGAGAGCTATACGCGCAACACACTCGACATCTCGGCGATCCCGGTCGTGCAGTCGCTCAGTCACTTGCCCGTGATCGCCGATCCCAGCCATGGCACGGGCCGGCGCGACAAGGTGGCGCCGATGGCGCGCGCGGCGGTGGCGGCCGGCGCCGACGGTCTCATCATCGAGGTCCACTGCGACCCCGATCACGCGCGATCGGACGGCGCGCAGTCGCTCTTCCCGGCGCAGTTCGAGCGGCTGATGGCGGAACTGCGCATCATTGCGCCGGCGATCGGGCGCAGCATCTGCGTGGAGCCGGTGGCGCGACGGGGCTGGAGCAGATAAGCAAGTCAGAAGTCAGAAGTCAGAAGTCAGAAGTCACAAGCCGGAAGTCAGGGGTCGCATTGAAACCACTGTGGGCGCCCAGCCCTGAACGGATACGCGCGTCGCGGCTGACGGCGTTTCAGGTCTTTGGGGGCGCGTCCGAATATGCGGCGCTCCATCGCTGGTCGATTGAGCAGGCGCCGGAATTCTGGCGAAGCGTCTGGCAGTTTTGCAACGTCGTGGGCGACCAGGGGGCACGGTTGGCGATCGACCTGGATCGCATGCCTGGCGCCCGGTTCTTCCCCGACGCGCGGCTGAATTTCACCGAGAACATTCTTCGGCAGGCTGGACCGGGTCCCGCGCTGCTCGCGACCACCGAAGACGGCGGCGAGCGGATCCTTTCGCACGACGAGCTGCGGAACCAGGTCGCGCGCGCGGCAGCCGCGTTGAAAAGCGCGGGCGTCAACGCCGGCGATCGTGTGGCCGGCATTGTGGCGAACGTGCCGGAAGCAATCATCGCGGCCCTGGGCGCGGCGGCGATCGGAGCGGTGTGGTCTTCGTGCTCCCCGGATTTCGGCGTGCAAGGCGTCCTCGATCGTTTCGGACAAATCGAGCCGGTCGTCCTGGTTGGCGTCGATGGCTATCACTACGCCGGGAAGACGATCGACTGTCGAAGCAAGCTGACCGAGGTCGCGCGCGCGCTCCCGACCGTGCGGCAGACGGTCGTCGTGCCCCTGCTTGGTTCCGGCGCGATGGCAGGCGCGGTCAGTTGGGGCGAGTGGCTGGAGGCCGCGCGGCCGCTCGAACAGCCGTACGAACGCTTCCCCTTCAATCATCCGCTGTACATCCTCTATTCGTCCGGCACGACCGGGGTGCCCAAGTGCATCGTGCACGGCGCCGGCGGCACGCTGCTTCAACACCTGAAAGAGCACCAGCTGCACTGCGACATCCAGCCGGGCGATCGGGTCTTCTATTTCACGACGTGCGGCTGGATGATGTGGAACTGGCTGGTCACGGCGCTCGCGTCGACTGCGACGCTGGTGCTCTACGACGGGTCGCCGTTTCATCCCGGCGCACACCGGCTCTTCGACCTGGTCGATCGGCATCGCATCACGTTGTTGGGCGTCTCGGCGAAGTTCATCGACGCCGTGCACAAGTCCGGCATCAGGCTACGGGACAGCCACGACCTGAGTTCGGTACGGACGATCACGTCAACGGGCTCGCCGCTCGCACCGGAGAGCTTTGATTTCGTCTATGACGCGATCAAGCGCGACGTCCATCTGGCGTCGATCTCCGGCGGCACCGACATCGTGAGTTGTTTCGTCGGCGGCAACCCGAACGCGCCGGTCTGGCGGGGCGAAATCCAGTGTGCGGCGCTCGGCATGGACGTGGACGTGTTCGGCCCGGGCGGGACGCCCATCGCGGACGAACCAGGCGAGCTCGTCTGCAAACGCCCGTTTCCATCCATGCCGATCTCGTTCTGGAACGATCCGGAGGGCCGGAAGTACCGCGCGGCGTATTTCGAGCGGTTTCCGGGCGTCTGGTGCCATGGCGACTGGATTCAGCGGACCGGGCACGACGGCTTCATCATCTTCGGCCGATCGGACGCGACGCTCAATCCCGGCGGCGTGCGGATCGGCACGGCGGAGATCTACCGCCAGGTCGAACAACTGCCGGAAGTGCTCGAGAGCGTCGCGGTTGGGCAGTCGTGGGACGGCGACGAGCGCATCGTGCTGTTTGTCCGGCTCGCCGCGGGCCAGACGCTCGACGCGGCGTTGCGCCAGCGCATCGTCGATCGTATCCGGCAGCAGACGTCGCCGCGACACGTGCCGGCGAAGATCATCGCCGTGCCGGATATTCCGAGGACGAAGAGCAACAAGATCGCCGAGCTGGCGGTCCGCCACATGATCCACGGACGCGAGGTGGCGAATCGGGACGCGCTCGCGAATCCTGAGGCGCTCGATCTCTATCGCGATCTGCCCGAGCTGCGCCGGTGAGACGCGCGCGGCCGGCCTCGATGACCCCAGCCGTTCGGCAGGCCATCGTCGCGCACGCCCGCGCCGAGGCGCCGCATGAGTGCTGTGGCCTTCTGGTCGGAAGCGGCCGTCGCATCGACGTCGCCGTGCCGCTCTCGAACGTCGATCCCAGGCCGCGCGTGCGATTTCGCGTGGATCCGGCGGAGCACATTGCCGTGCGGCGGATCGTGCGGCGGCTGACGCCGCGGCTGGCCGTCATCGGCGTCTATCATTCGCACCCGCAGGGGCCGGCCACGCCATCTCCGCGCGATATGGCCGAGTGCCACTATCCGGACTGGATCTTCGTCATTGTCGGGCGCAGGGGCCGGTCGGTGCGCGCCTATCAATTGCGGCGCAACGGCCCGGCGGTCGTGCCTATCATCCTGCGCACGCCTCGGCCGGTCCGTCGCCGGCGCTGAGTTATCATCCAATGTTTCGGCGGCGGGCCGCGGCGGCGGAGAGGAGCCAGGACTGTGTCTGAGTCATCGAAGGGGAGCGCGAACGGATATCACGGTGTCACCACCAGCGCGGCGGACGTCGCCGTGGATGTGCTCTTCGTTCCGGTGACGGGACCCGACGACAAGCTGTCAGACGTGGCGTGGATCGACGGCGCCACGCGCGGGGAAGTGGGACGCGCGCGCTCGAGCGGGGAGTGTCTCGGCCGCCTGTTTGACGTCTACGCCACGCCGGTCACGGGAGACGGCAGCCGGGCACGGCGAATCGCGCTGGTCGGTGGCGGCAATCCCTCCGAACGCACGCCTGAACGATGGCGGCGGATTGGCGCCAGTTGCGCCTATGCCGCGCGCCGGTTCAAGGCCGGCTCGTGCGGCGTCATCGTGCGCGGCGCCGAGGACGCCGTGATGGCGGCGCAGCATCTCGCCGACGGATTCTCGGCGCCGGACTTCGACGGCGGTGTCTATAAGGACGCGCGGGCTGATGTGGTTCCTTCGGCGCCGTCGTCCGTGGTCGTCATCGCGCATGGCACGGACGGGACGGCGCTGTCCGACGCGGTCCGCCGGGGCCGGGTGATCGGCGAGAGCGCCAACTTCACACGGAGTCTCGCCAATGAGCCGGCCAACGTACTGACGCCTGAAGAATTCGCGAACCGCGTCGCGCGCGCGGCGGCTGGCGTGGGCCTGCGGGTCGATGTCCTCGAAGAGGACCGGATTGCCGAGCTGGGCATGCGGTTGTTCCTGTCGGTGTCGCAGGGGAGCGCGCTGCCACCGCGACTGATCGTCCTGCGCCACGAGCCCGAGGGCGCGCCGGCGTCGCCGGTACTGGCGCTGGTCGGCAAGGGCATTACGTTCGATACCGGCGGCGTGTCGATCAAGCCAGCCGAGGGCATGGAGCGGATGAAAGACGACATGGCGGGCGGCGCGGCCGTGGCCGGCGCCATGCTCGCGCTCGCGCGATTGCGCGCGTCCCATCACGTCATCGGCATCATCCCCACCTGTGAGAACGCGATTGGCGGCCGCGCCAGCCGCCCCGGGGACGTCGTCCGCGGCGCGAGCGGCAAGACCGTCGAGATCATCAACACCGATGCGGAAGGCCGGCTGATTCTCGGCGACGCGCTCTGGTATGCGCAGCAGCTCGGCGCCACGCACATGGTGAACGTGGCCACATTGACCGGAGCGATCATGGTGGCGCTGGGCCGATACGTCTCCGGCTTGTTCGGGCAGCCGGACGCCTGGGTGGAAACCGTCCGCGCGGCGGGGGAACGCGGGGGCGATCGCCTCTGGCCGATGCCGATCTACGAAGAAGCGCGGGAGCAGCTCCGGAGCGAGATCGCCGACATGATCAACTCGGCCGGCCGGCCCGGCGGCGCGGTGACGGCCGCGGCGTTCCTGCGCGAGTTCGCGGGCGACATTCCGTGGGCGCACCTCGACATCGCGGGCACGGCGTGGGCCGAATCGAAGGAAAACTACCAGCCAAAAGGCGCGACGGGCGTGGCGCTCAGGACGCTGGTCGCGCTCGGGATGACGGGGGGACGTCGCTCGTCGTAATCGAGGGCGCGACGGGCGGCATCGGGCGCCAGTTGCGCGGACGGAGGCGGTGCCACAGCACCAGCCCGCCGCCGAACACGGCGCCCAGCGCCAGGGCGAGCAATAACGAAGCCCCCGCGAGGCCCAGCGATCCGACAATCAGATCGGCAATGGTCATCTCCTTTACGGGCGGCTTGATGACCGTGACGACGAAGGCGTCCTGCTGCTGCACGTCGGATCCAGTGTAACGCCGCCGCCGGCCTTACTTTTTGGGTGTCTGAGCCACGGGCTTACCGGCCCGTTTCAACGAGTCCTGGTATTTGACGAGCGCGTCGCGAAGCGCCACGGCCAGCTGCTGCCGGTAGGCCGGCTGCTTCAGAAGACGGGCATCGGTCTTATTCGTCAGAAAGGCAATCTCCGTCAGGACGCTCGGCATCTGCGCGCCGATCAGGACCACAAAGGGCGCCTGCTTCACGCCGAGATCGCGCGTCGCTGGCGACTGCGTCCGGGCCTTGCGCGTGAGCGACGATTGCAGCTGCACCGCCAGTTCGCGCGACTCCTCCAGCTTGTTGTTCATCGCGATCGTCTTGAGAATCGCCGGCAGCGTGCCCATCGTCTGCACGCTGGCCGCGTTCTCACGGGCCGCCACGGCTTCGGCGTCCGGATTCGTCGCGAAGTTGAGGAAGTACGTCTCGATGCCGCTTACCGAGGCCAGGTGATGAGAGTTGGCGTGGATCGACAGGAACAGGTCCGCCTTCTCGCGGTTGGCGATAGCGGTACGTTCTTCGAGCGCGATGAATTCATTGGTGCGGCGTGTGAGCACGACCTCCACGCCCGGCGTCTCTGCCAGGAGCGCCTCGAGCCTGAGCGCCACGTCCAGCACGAGGTCGGCTTCGGTGATGCCGTTGGCCATCGCGCCGGGATCGTGACCGCCATGTCCGGGATCGATCACGATCTTCGCGACGCGGAGACCAAGCTGCCGAGCCAGCGAGTACTCGCCTTTTCCCGTGATCGAGGGGGCGAGCGGCGACGGCGTCGGATCAACGGCAGCAGGGGTCGTCGCGGGCTTCGGCGCAGCACCGGCGCCCGCAGCCGATTTGTCGTTCGCAGCGGCCGCCCGTGGCGACGAGATCGGCGTTGGTGTGGGTGTCGGCGTCGGGCTCGGAGCCGGTGTTGGGAAGGGCGTTGGCGTTGGCGTCGAAGTCGGCGCCGGGGTCGGTGTTGAGGTCGGAGTGGGACTCGGCGTCGAAGAAGCAGATGGCGCCGGCATTGACGTGGCAGTTGCAGGCGCGGTCGTGGCGTTCGCGGCCGTGGACTGAATATCGACGACGAGACGGTACGGGTTGTACAGCAGGAAGGCCGAGTATTGCGGCGCGCCGGCCAGCTCCAGGACGACGCGGGTGACGCCGCTGGTCGGTGACCCGACGCGCACCCCTTTGATCAGGGAAGTGGTGACGAGTTTCGCCTGTTCGGCCGCCGCCGGTGTCATCTTCGAATTGGGGAAGTCGAAGAAGACGCGGTCCGGGTTCAAGACGCGGTCGCTGCGATAGGGCACCTCGTCGCTGAGTTCGACGGTGATCCGATCGCCGCGCGGCAGCGCCGAGCGCGTGATGCTCTTGACGCTGACGGCTGGTCCGGTCTGGGGCGGCGGCGGGGGCGCCGGATTGGTTTGCGCCGCTGGCGTCGCGGGCGCGGCGGTGCGCTCCGGCGCGGGCCGAGGCGCGGCTGGCCCGGCGGGCTCGGCCTGGAGTGCCATGACGTGCGCGGCCGATTGCCTGGCCAGCGCGCCCGGATAACTCCTGATCAACCAGTTGAAGACGCGCACGGCGTCGTCGCGATCCTTCGTCTGGCCGAATTTCTGCCAGGTCTGCTCGAGGAGCAGCGCCGCGTCCCAGAGAGCATTGTCACAGTAGACGCTCGTCGGAAACTGGCGGACGATCGCCTGGTAGTTTCTGGCCACCCGGCGCGCGGCATCCGCGGTGCCGCCGTCGCTCAGTTGCTTCTGATCGGCCTGGGCCTGGGCGTACAGAGCCGCGGCAGTCTGAGCCTGCGCGGTCCGCGGGCACAGCACGAGCAGGATCATCGGTAGAGCCGACAGAGCCGGCACGGCCGGAAACCAGCGCGCCATGAGCCGTCGCCGGGAGGGCAGGGGAGTCCGCGTCATCGCATCACTTCAACTGCGCGTCCACTTCCGCGAAGTAGTTCTGGTCCACGAGGACTTCGCGCTTGCCGCCCGCCGCCGGCGACACGACACCGTCCATCTCCATCATGTCAATGAGCCTCGCCGCGCGGCTGAATCCGATCCGCAACCGCCGCTGCAAATACGAGATGGACGCCTGGCCCGTTGAAACGACGATGCGGGCGGCTTCGTCGTAGAGGTCGTCCTTCTCGAACTCGAGGCCCTTCTCGGCTGGTTTCTCTTCCGCCGTAATCGATCGGTCGTAGGTCGGTTTGCCTTGCTTCCGGAGGAAGCTGCAGAGCCGCGCGGTCTCCTGCTCGGAGATATACGGCCCGTGCACGCGCACGAAGCGCGACGAGGCCGGAGGCAGATACAGCATGTCGCCCTTGCCGAGGAGCTGTTCCGCGCCGTTGCCGTCCAGGATGGTGCGCGAGTCCACCTTTGACGCGACGCGGAAGGCGATGCGCGCCGGCAGATTGGCTTTGATCAGTCCGGTGATGACATCCACGGACGGCCGCTGTGTGGCCAGGATCAGGTGGATACCGACGGCGCGCGCCATCTGCGCGATGCGCGAGATCGATTCCTCCACTTCCTTGCCGGCCGCCATCATCAGGTCCGCCAGCTCGTCGATGATGACGACGACGTACGGCATCGTCTTGAGTTCCTTGCCGTCCGGGCCCGCGGTCTGATTTTCCGCGAGCGCGGCCTTTACGTTCCGGTTGTATTGATCGATGTTCCGGACGCCGTGCGCCGCCAGCGTCTTGTACCGCTCTTCCATTTCACGCACGCCCCAGCGCAGCGCGTTGGACGCCTGTTTAGGATCCACGACGACCGGCGTGAGCAGGTGCGGAATGTCTTCGTACATGCCCAGTTCGAGCCGCTTGGGATCGATCATGATGAAACGTACGTCATCGGGCGTGCAGCGGAAGAGAATGCTGCTGATCATGCCGTTGACGCTGACCGACTTGCCGGCGCCCGTCGATCCGGCGATCAGCAGATGCGGCATCGTGGCCATGTCGCTGATGAACGGCTCGCCGTGGATGGTCTTGCCCAGCGCCATGGTCAGGCGGGACGTCGCGCGCGTGTAGGCGTCCGACTCCAGCAATTCGCGCAGCGTGATCGTTTCGCGGTGCGGGTTCGGAATCTGGATGCCGACGGTGGACTTGCCGGGGATGCGATCGATCAGGACGGACTCGGCCCGCATCGCCAGGCAGAGATCGTCCGCCAGGCCGGTGATGCGGCTGTATTTCACGCCCGCATCGGGCTTGAACTCGTACGTCGTGACGACCGGGCCTGGATGAATCTGCACGACGGTGCCTTCAACCGAGAATTCGCGGCACTTCTCCTCCAGCAGGCGAGCGGCATCCATCAGGTCCCGCTCGTCAATCTTGCGCTGCTCTTTGGACGCATCGAGGAGCGTGACGGGCGGGAGGACGTAGGCGCCCTTGCGCCGCTCGGCCGGGGCCTTCGATTCGGCCGTTTCGAGCGGGAGGGGCTGAGGCGCCGGCGGCGCCCGCTTGATGGCCGGCGGCGCGATCGCCGCGGGCCGCGCCGGCCGGGCCGCCGTGATGTCTTCGTCTTCGTCATCCTCCTCGTCATCGATATCGACCGGCTTGGAGGACCGGGCGGATTTCAGGCGCGCCGCCGCTTCGGCGGCCTTAATCGCGATCTCGGGAGCCCGATCGGCGCCCGCCTTCTTGACGTGCTTCTGTACGACGAGCCCGCGTGCCTTGTCGCGCCGGCGATTCTCCTGCCACGTGCGATACCAGTCGAAGAGCCCGCCGCGCTTGCGGACGCGATCGGCAAGGCCCGCGGCGGCGCGGCCGAATGAGAACTGCGTGGACAGGATGATGGAGAACGCGACGAGCGTCAGCAGCAGGATCGCCGCGCCGGTGGTGTTGAGATAACTGGAAAACAACGACGCGAACGCGTGGCCGATCACGCCTCCGGCCTTGAAGTGGCGGGTGGACGTTTCGATCCGGCCAAAGGCCAGCGCGAGCAGCGCCGCCAGGCTGCCGGTCAGCATCGTGGCGCCGACGAGCTTGGTGTATCCCGCGTCGATCTTCACGCACCAGAAGTAGTGCCACGCGAGATAGCCGAGCACGATGGGAATCAGCCACGCCGCGTAGCCGACGATCTGGAACGCCGCCTCCGCCATGAACGCGCCCACCCGTCCGGCAAAGTTCGATGGATCCCCCGTGCTGACGTTGTTGAAGAACCAGGCGGGGTCATTGGCGGAGTAGCTGACCAAGGCGACCAGCCACAGCACCGCTGCGGCAAACAAGGCGACGCCGGCGAATTCGCTCAGACGACGGGACACGGCAGACTGGGCCACGCTAGCTCCTGATCACGCGCGGTCAACTCTCACGAGTCGCCACTCAGACTTCCATCACGACGGGGAGGACGAAAGGCCTCCGCCCCGCTCGCTTCCGAAACAATCGTTGCAGTTCGATCCGAATCCGTTCTTTCAGCAATCCCGGGTCCGAGCGTTCCTCGTGCGGCGCCGCCCGGATCACCTGTGCCAGCAGATTGGGCGCTTCCTTCAGCATGGCGTCGTTCCGGGTGTCCGCAGCCAGACCACGCGTAATCAGGGACGGGTCCTGTTCGATGGCCCCGGTCTGGGGATTGATGGCCACAATGGCGACCACCAGCCCGTCCCCGGCCAGGTGCCGCCTGTCCCGCAGCACTTCGTCTCCGATTTCGCCGGTCCGCGTGCCATCGATGAGCACCCGCCCGGCCGGCAGGCGGTCCGCCACCCGGGCCTGGCCCCCCTCAAACCGGAGCACATCGCCGTCCTGGACCAGGATGACGGAGGCCTCCGGGCAGACGGCCTGGGCCATGCGGCCGTGTCTCGCGAGCTGCCGGTACTCCCCATGTATCGGCACGAAGAACCGGGGCTTGACGAGCGACAGCACCAATTTCAGCTCCTCGGCACTGGCGTGGCCGGAGACGTGGATGTGCTTGTCGGCGTCCGTAACGACATCCGCGCCGCGTCTGGCCACGTGGTTCATCACCCGGCCAATCGCCTTCTCGTGGCCCGGGATGTTCCTGGCCGAGAAGGCCACCACGTCCCCGGGCGACAAGTGAACGTGACGGTGATCGTCAATGGCGATGCGGGACAGTGCGGCGAGCGCCTCACCCTGGGAGCCTGTGCAGAGGCACACCACGTCGGCGGCGGGGTAGTCGTGGACCTCCGAATCCCGAATCTGGATGCCCGGCGGAACGTTGAGTGCCCCGAGACGCTGCGCGATGTGTGAGTTCTGCTGCATCCCCCGGCCGACGAACGCCAGCTTGCGATCGAACTGCTCGGCCATGTCCGCGAGGAGCTGGAGGCGGTAGATCGACGTCGAAAACGTCGTAATCAGGATCTTGCCGGTCGCGCTGCTGAAGATTTCCTCGAAACCTTCGACGACCTCGCGCTCCGACCCGGTGAAGCCTTTGCGATCGGCGTTCGTGCTGTCGGAGAGCAGGGCCAGCACGCCTGCGGCTCCGAGCTCGGCGAACCGATGCAGATCGAAATGCTGGCCGTCGGTGGGCGTCTGATCGATCTTGAAGTCGCCCGTGTGCACAATCACGCCGGCGGGCGTGTGAATCGCCACCGCCAGGCAGTCCGGCATGCTGTGCGTGACGCGCAGGAACTCCAGCGTGAGCGGGCCCACGCCGATGCGCTGGCGCGGCGCCACCGGTATCAGCCGTCCGGCCGCGTCGATGGTGTGCTCCTGCAGCTTGGGCTCGACGAGCGCGAGCGTGAAAGCCGACGCGTAGACCGGGCCGTCGATGCGGCCGATGACGTGCGCGACGGCGCCGATGTGATCTTCGTGCCCGTGCGTGAGCACCAGCGCCTTGATGCGGCCGCGATACCCGTCGAGCGCGGACAAATCAGGGATGACGAGGTCCACCCCGAACAGCTCAGGCTCAGGGAACATGACGCCCGCATCGATCAGAATGGCTGTGTCACCGGTCGCGACGAGCAGCATGTTCATGCCGAACTCGCCGACGCCGCCGATCGGGATCACATCCACCGCGCCCGCCGAGAACGCGGGCGAGTCAGCACTCGTCAACTGTCAACCGTCCCCAAGTTCCGCCGGGCACCCGGAGCGCTGGCCGCTTTCGCCGACGCTCCGCCGAGAGACTCGCGGGCGCGAGCCAATCGACGCGATGTCCGGCCCATCAGGGTCGCTGGGAAGACCCGAAAACAGGCTGGAAACTGGCGAAACTATAGCACAGCGGATCCTGGAGTACCAGAGGGAGGGGGACGTCGCTGGTCGGTCAGGGCACGACGGTCGCCTCAAGTATGGGCGACGGGTCTTGTGCGTTCCGCGATGCGATCGACCAGGGTTGCCAGTTCCGAGAGGTCCAGCGTCTCGGGCCGGCGCCTCGGATCGATGCCGGCAGCCTCCACGACGGCGCGCGGGTCCTTGACCATGCCGGCCAAAGCATTGGGCAGGGTTTTCCGCCGCTGGCCGAAGGCGCGTTTCACGACGCGTTCGAGCAGCGCCACGTCTTTGATCCGAACGGGCGACGGCCTGAATTCGAGCCGCACGACCGCCGAGCGCACTTTGGGCGCGGGACGAAACGCGCCGGGCGGCAGGTCCAGCACGCGGGTGATCTGCGCGTGCAGCCCCAGCATGATCGTCAGCACGCCGTACGCTTTGGTCCCGGGAACGGCGACAAGACGATCCGCCACTTCCCGTTGCAGCATGACGGTCGCATCGGCAAACGCGGCGTGCTGCTGCTGGAGCTCGACGAGGCGAAACAGGATCGGCGTGGACAAGTTGTACGGAAGATTGCCGATGACGCGCACCCGGCGGCGGGGCTGGTCGGCTGCCGCTTCCGGCACATGCTGAGGCTGCAGGCCGCTCAGGAAGGGCAGGACATCGGTTTTGAGGAAGTTGCCGCTCACGATCGTGACGTTCCTGGGCGCGCGCGCGGCGAGGTCGGCGACGAGGTCGCGATCGATTTCCACGCCAAGGATCGGGACGCCGGTGGCCGCCAGCGGCAACGTGAGCGCGCCAGGGCCGGGACCGATCTCCAGAAACACGTCGCCCGGCCGTGGCGCGATCGCCGCCACGATCTTGGCCGCCCACTGCGGCGCCAGAAAATGCTGCGCGAACCGCTTACGCGGGCGATGCCGGGGCGGCGGCAGCCTCATGACTCCTGTTCCTCTCCGGCATCTCCACCCTCACTTCCTTCACCACCTTCACCCTCTTCCTCGTTGTTACTGTTCCAGTAGTTCTCTTCGATCTCCTCAATTTCTTCTTCACTCAACCCGAAGTAATGCCCCACCTCATGAATCAGCGTCTCCGCGATCGCCACGATTGTGTCCTCACGATCGTCGGAGGCGTCTTCGATCGGTCCTTGAAAGAGCGTGATCTTGTCCGGAAGCGTGTTGCCGTGGGCCCAGTGCCGCTCGGTCAGCGGAGTGCCCTCGTACAGTCCCAGCAGCGTGTCCGGCGGCTCCAGGCCGACGCCGGCGAGCGCCTGCGCTGACGGCTCGTCCTCGACGACGATGGCGATGTTCTGCATCGCGTCACGAAAGTTCTCGGGAATCAAGAGGAGCGCCTCGTCGACGAGCGCTCGAAACTCGTCTCTGGTCATCGCCGCTTTGTCGCCTTCTTGGCTTTGGGCCCGCGGTTCCTGAAGTACCGGCAGTCCGATCGCACGTTGCACCGGTCGCACAGCGGCTTCGGCTTGCAGATGCGGCGCCCGTGCAGGATCAGCGTGTCGGACGCGCGCGTCCACCGTTCGGGCGGCAGCGCCTCGCACAGCTCTTCTTCGACGCGCCCGGGATCGCCGGAGTCCGTAAGCCCGATGCGATTCGCGACGCGCAGGACGTGTCGATCCACCGGCAGACCGGGAATGCGGAACGCATGGCCGCGCACGACGTTGGCGGTCTTCCTGCCGACGCCTTTCAGCGCTGTGAGTTGATCCATCTCGCTCGGGATCTCGCCGCCGTGTTCTTCCACCACCGACTGCGCCATGCCGAGCAGGCTGCGGCTCTTGGCGCGAAAGAACCCCGTGGGCTGAACGATCGGCTCGAGCTCCTCCGTCGTCGCGCGCGAGAGGGCGGTGGCGTCCGGATAGCGCGCGAAGAGCGCGGGCGTGACCTGATTCACGCGTTCGTCCGTGCATTGCGCCGAGAGAATCGTCGCCACGAGCAGCTGGTACGGGTCTTCGAAATGCAGCTCAGTCCAGGCGTTGGGATGCTGGGCTTCGAGTCGATCGAAGATCCGGGCGAAGAGGCGCCGGACCTCCTTCCTGGCGGCCATGAGTCGAAACGGACGGCCGCGGGCTCAGTGCAGCGGGCCCTTGGGCCAGGAACCCGGATCCGCGGCCGTCTGAGCGGACTGCACCGCGCGCATCTGTTCCTGCAGCGCCGCGATGAGACCGGGCACGACGCCAAACGGCAGTGCGAGCCGGGCGACGATCGGGGCTTTCACGGTCTGCGATTGCTCGGCGCTCTTGAGATCCTGTTCGGACAACGGCTGCACGTCGCAGAAGGTGAGCGTCAAATCAAACGGCGTGTGCGCGACGGCGCAGAAATTGGCGTACGCGCGCGTGGCATGACCCGCCGACGGCTCGTCGGGGACGATGGTGAAGTTGATCTGCTTGTTGGACATGACCCTCAGTATTTTCGCATGACGCCGACGACGACGCCCTGAATTTGCACCTGCGAGGGGTCCAGGAAGATCGGCTGCATCGCGGGATTGGCCGGCTGGAGACGAATACGGCCCGACTCGCGATAGAGCTTCTTGAGCGTGACATCCGTGCCGCCCACCAGCGCAATCACCATTTCGCCGTTGTCAGCCGTCTTGCGGTCCTCGACGATGACGAAGTCGCCGTCGCGGATCTGCTCGTCCACCATCGAATCGCCGCGCACGCGCAGGACGTAG
Organism: Vicinamibacterales bacterium; assembly: GCA_036274235.1. Lineage (GTDB taxonomy): Bacteria > Acidobacteriota > Vicinamibacteria > Vicinamibacterales > SCN-69-37 > DASUGC01. The sequence goes on along the minus strand of DASUGC010000145.1, from coordinate 6,602 downwards.
GAGTCCTTCTTGCCGATGAGATCCTGCGGGACGGCGATGGTTTCGTCGGTGGCGACGGCTTCAATGGGCGCGCCGGCCGCGACGAAGCCCAGCATCGGGAGTTCCACCGCCCGATTGCCCGTGCGGGCCGACAGCAACTCGACGGAGCGGCTGCGATTCCAGGAGCGCCGGATGCACCCCTTGTCCTGCAGATTGGTCAGGTGCTTGTGAACCGTGGCAAGCGAGGAGAGTCCAAACCGCCGGCCGATTTCCTCGAGGCTGGGCGCGTATCCCTGCTGCTGGATGAAGTCGCGAAGGTAATCCAGGATTTCGCGCTGGCGTTTGGTGAGTGGCTGCACTTGTCGCTCCCCGATAATGGGCGAAACTTGGCTGGGACTATACACAAAGAAAAGGCGAAAATCCACCAGGACGGGAATCCGGTCAGACTGCGCGGGCATAATTACACCGGGATCCTCTTGAACCCCGCATGAAGCTCCGCCGGCCCATTCGCCCGCCCTGGTCGGCGTCGGCCGATTTCACCGCGCTCGGCGAAAACAGTCTCGATACCGTCGTGGCGGTTGCCGGGCCCGCAGTGGCCGGGAAGCAGACGGCCTTGGAACTTCGCGAACTGCCGGGTGGGCAGGCGGCCACCGCGGCTGTCGCGATGGCTCGTCTCAATTGGAGAAGCCGGTACATTGGCGCAGTGGGCGACGACCTCACCGGCTCGGTCGTGCGTCGGACCCTCGATCACGAGCGCGTTCAACCCGCCGTCGTCACGCGCGCAGGCATTCGGACGCGACGCGCGATCGTCATGGTGAATTCGGAGACGGGGGAGCGTCATGTCGTCGAGCATCGTGACCCGGCCCTCGATTTCCGGCCGGACGACCTTCCGGAGGGGCTGTTCGCCGATACGCGAATTCTGCTGGTCGATCTCACCGATCCCGCCGCGTCGCTGCGCGCGGCGCGCCTGGCGCGGGCCGCGGGCGCCCGCATCCTGATCGACATGGATCGACCCGACCCGTCCGTTGATCAATTGCTCCCGCTCGTCGATCTCATCGTGGTGCCCGCTGAGGCGCTTGGCGCAATTTCCGGCAGCACGGAACCGGGGCAGGGCGTCAAGCGATTGGCGGATCAGTCGGGCTCCGGCGCGGTGATCGCCACGCTTGGTCCCGAGGGCGCGCTGGCCTGGGCTGAGGGCCGCGAGATCCGATCGCCAGCCCATCAGGTGGAGGTGGTGGACACCACCGGCGCGGGCGACGCGTTCAGGGCCGGTTTGGCGGCCGGATGGCTCGGCCGGCATGGCTCGGACCCCGACTTGGCCGAGCTGCTGGCCGACGCCAATCTGGTGGCGGCGCTCAACTGCCGCGCGCTCGGCGCCCAAACCTCGCTTCCGCAAGCACTTGAGGTCCCTGCACATTTGCGGGGCCCGGTGTAACGATGGCGTGTCTCGTCGAGTCTAAGGATGCAGGGGAGTACGCGCCCGGTGCGAGAACGAGCAGAAGAATCCCCTGGGCTGGAGTGAGGCATGCGACTGGGCGATACCGCCATTCGGATGGACTGGACGGTCCCATTCGGGAGTTCGCGCCGGGATTTGGAAATGACCGCGCCTGATTCGCCCGCGATCGATCAGGCCGAAACGCGGATGGCCGCGCTGGCCGAGGCGGATGACCGGACGCTGGTCCTGGCGTTCCAGGCGGGTGACCGGGCGGCGTTCGACGTGATCGTTGTGCGGCATCGGCGGCCGGTCTATCAGGTGTGCTACCGGTTTGTGAACAACCACGAGGACGCATCGGATCTCGCGCAGGACGTCTTCGTGCGGGCGTTCAAGGGGCTCGTGCGGTTCAAGGGGGATGCGTCGCTGGCCACGTGGCTGTATCGCGTGGCGGTGAACACGTGTCTCAATCGTGTGGCCGTCAAGAAGCCCGCGACCGCGCCGCTGGAGGCGGCGGTCCACGTCGATGGAAAAGCCGTGAGTCCGCTCGACGAACTCCTGCGGCACGAACGGGCTGACAAAGTACGGGCGGCGATCGAGCAGCTGCCGCCCAAGCAGAAGGCGACGCTGCTCTTGCGCGTCTATCAGGAATCGTCGCACGAAGAGATCGCCACCGCGCTCGGCAGCTCGGTCGGGGCGGTGAAGGCCAACTTTTTTCACGCGCTGAAGAACCTGCGGCGCGCGCTGGAACAATCATGACCGACCATCTTCAACCCGAGGATTTTGTAGACGTACTGGACAATGCCGGGTCGTCGGAGGCCTGTCAGCACGTCGCGGCGTGCGCGGAATGCCGCCGGCAACTGGATGAGTTGCGCGAAGTGATGCGCGAGTCGGCCGGCGTCGAAGTTCCGCCGCCATCCCCGCTGTTCTGGGATCACTTCAGCAATCGCGTGAGGGAAGCCACCACCGCATGGCCCGTTCGCGCGCCGTGGTGGGAGAGCCTCTGGCGGCCGGCGGCGGTGCTGGCCGGAGTCGCGGCGATCATCCTGGTGCTGGTCTCACGGCCCGGCACGGTCGCGCCAGCGAGCGTCAGTCCTGTCTCCACGGATGTCGCGCCAGTGGCGAAGATGGAATTGCCAGATGATGGATCGTGGGGATTGGTGGTGGCAATCGCGTCGGAGTATCAGTACGCCGATGTGAAAGACGCGGCTCAGCCGGTCAGGGGTACAGCCGATGCCATGATCGATGAACTCACACCGGCCCAGCGCGCGGAGCTGGCCCGGTTGCTCGAACAGCAGATGGGTGAACAGTAATGACGCACGCGCGCGGAAGATTCGTCGCTTCGGCAATCGTGGTGCTCGTCCTGAGCACCGCCCCCTTCGCTCAAACCTCGACGCCCGGGCCGCCGGCACGCGGCCAACGGCCGGCCGGTCCGGGAAGGGCCGGGCGCGCCGGTCTGCCGCCGATTACGCCGAACATGAATCAGCAGCAGATTCAGGGCTACATCGATACATGGGCGGTCATTCAGGCCAGAACGGTCCTCAAGCTGACGGACGAGCAGGACGCGAACTTCATCGCGCGCCTGCAGCGGATTCAGACGATTCGCCGCAGGCAGATGCAGGAGCATCGCCGGCTGATGGGTGAGTTGAACGCGCTGCTGGTTGCCGATCCGGCCGGCAGGCCCGAAGACATCGATGCGCTCGTGAAGGCCCTGGGCGACGCAAAGGACGCGGAAGCCGCGGACTTGAAGAAGGCCTATCTGGACCTCGACGCGGTGCTGACACCCTGGCAGCGGGGCCGGTTCCGCCAGTTTGAAGACCAGGTCGAGCGCATGAAGATTGAGCTGCTGGGCAAGATCAAAGGAGGCGCCGGCGGCGACGCGGCGCCCACTCCCGGCCGCAGCGGACGCTTTTGAGTGCGTGGTTAGTTGTTATTGTTATTTGTTAGTCGTTCGTGACCGAGTTCAGTAACATGAACCCATGTTCCGTCAGGGCCTGGCGACGACGGTCTTTGGGCTGATCGCGGCGGTCGCGCTCTCGGCCGGCTCCCAGACGTTCTCGAAGACCGACGCCGACAGCCTCCAGCGAAAACTTGACGCGATCCTGAAGCGCGGCGCCGCGACGGGCAAGGCCGTACGCCCGCTCAGCACGTCGGTGTCCGACCGCGAGTTCAATGCGTATTTCCGCTTCCAGGGCGCCGAAAAGCTGCCGGCCGGCGTCCTCAATCCCACGCTGCAGATTCTCGACGGCGGTCGTGTCATCGGCGCCGTGACCGTGGACATCGACGCCGTGCGCCGATCGAAAGAGCGCGGCTGGACGGATCCTCTGGCCTACATGAGCGGCAAAGTTGATGCGCGGATCGTCGGCGTGCTGCGGGCCGCCAATGGCAAGGGCCGGATCGAATTGGAATCCGCGACGCTCGGCGGAGTGTCCGTGCCCATGACCGTGCTCCAGCAGTTGATAACGTACTACACAAAAACCCCGGAATCGCCCAACGGGTTCTCGCTGGATCAGCCGTTCGATCTGCCGCAGCAGATCCGGCAGGTGGACTTCACGCAGCGCGGCTCGGCCGTTATCGTGCAGTGAGCAGTTCCCGGCCGGATTGGCTGTCCACGCCGCTGCAGTTCATCAAAGGCGTCGGCCCGCGGCGCGCCGGCGATCTCTCGCGCGTGGGACTCGAAACCGTCGAAGATTTTCTCCTTCGCTTCCCGATGCGCTACGAGGACCGCGCGCGGCTCACGCCGGTGGTCAAGCTGCGGCCTGGGACGACCGCCACGGTCGTGGCGGAGGTGCTGTCCTCCGGCCTGAGGTCGACGCGGCGCCCGGGCTTCCGCCTGTTCGAGTTGATCGTCAAGGACGAGACGGGCCCGGTCCGCGCGGTGTTTCCGAACCAGCCGTTTCTGCGCGATGTGTTCCACCCGGGGCAGCAGGTCGTGCTGTACGGGCCGCTGGAGTTCCGGGGATCCGGCGGTCTGCAGTTCACCAATCCTGAATTCGAGATCATTCGCGGCGAGGCGGATGAGGACGACGCCACCGTGCATACGGGACGCATCGTGCCGATCTACGAGAAAATCGGCACCCTGACGCCGCGCGTGCAGCGCACGCTCATGCATCGTCTTCTCGCGGAAATGCCGGCAAGTCTGCCCGATCCGGTGCCGATGCCCATCCTGGAGCGGCATCGGTTTCCGTCGCGGCGGGAGGCCATCGCGGCGATCCACTTTCCGCCCGCGGGCGAGACTGTCGAGGCGTTGAATGCGCGGACCACGCTGTCTCAGCGCCGCTTGATCTTCGAGGAGTTCTTTCTGTTCCAGGCCGGCCTGGTGTTGCGAAAGCGCCGGATGGCCGCCGATCGAAAGCCCGTCACGATCGTCGTCGATGACCGGATTCGGGAGTCGGCGCGCCGCGCGCTCCCGTTCAAGCTGACCGCCGGCCAGAAAGACGCGCTGCGGGAGATTGTCGGCGACCTCCAGCGGCCTCAACCGATGAACCGGCTGCTGCAGGGTGATGTCGGCGCCGGCAAGACCGTGGTGGCGGTCATCGCGGCGATCGTGGCGATGGAGAACGGCCTGCAGGTTGCGTTCATGGCGCCGACGGAGATTCTTGCGGATCAGCACTACCTGACGCTGCGCCGATTGCTCGACCGGTCCACCTTCCGCATCGCGCAACTCACCGGCAGCACCCCGGCCGCGCGTCGGCGGGAGGTATTGGCCGAACTCGCGAGCGGGACGGTCAATCTGGCCGTCGGCACGCACGCCCTCGCCGAAGAGGCGGTCGGCTTCAACGCGCTCGGCCTGGTGATCATCGACGAGCAGCATCGGTTCGGTGTGGAGCAGCGCGCGACCTTGCGATCGAAAGGCCTGCGCCCGGATGTGCTGATCATGACCGCGACGCCGATCCCGCGGACGCTGGGACTGACCGTTTTCGGCGATCTCGACGTGTCCGTGATCCGCGATCTGCCGCCAGGCCGCCAGCCGATTACCACAGTGGCCCGCCCCGAATCCCGTCGCGACGAGGCCTATCGTGTGGCCCGCCGCGAGCTCGAAGCGGGCCGGCAGGTGTACGTGATCTACCCGCTGGTGGAGGAGTCAGAGAAAGTGGACCTCCGCGCCGCGACGGAGATGTCGGACCACCTGCGCAACGCCGTCTTTCCGGAATACAACGTCGCGTTGCTCCATGGTCGATTGAAACCAGACGAGAAAGATCGCGTCATGTCGTCATTTGCGCGGGGGGAGGTTCACGTTCTGGTGAGCACGACCGTGATCGAGGTGGGTGTTGACGTGCCCAACGCCACCGTCATGCTGGTGGAGCACGCCGAGCGGTTCGGCCTGTCGCAGTTGCACCAGTTGCGCGGCCGGATCGGGCGAGGCGCGCATGCCTCGACGTGCGTGCTGCTGTACCAGGCCCCGCTCGGCGAGGCTGGCCGGGCGCGGCTCGACGCGCTCGTCGACACCACCGATGGATTTGTGATCGCCGAGCGGGATCTGGCCCTGCGCGGCCCCGGCGATTTCTTCGGGACCCGCCAGTCGGGTCTTCCCACATTACGCGTCGGCGACCTGCAGCGCGATCACTTGTTGATGGAAGAAGCCCGCCGCGACGCGGTTGACTGGCTCGACCAGCCGGCGTCGGCGCCGATTGTCGATTACCTCTCGCGCACGTGGGCAGATCGGTTCGGCCTGGCCGGCGTCGGATAGGGCGATGCGGGTGATTGCGGGCAGGCTGAAGGGAAGGCGATTGCAGGCGCCGGCGGGCGCGCGCGTTCGCCCGACGTCCGGCTCGCTGCGCGAGACGCTGTTCAATGTGCTGGGCCCGCTCGATGAGATGCGCGTGCTCGATGCCTTCGCGGGCACGGGCGCGCTGGGCATCGAGGCGTACTCGCGAGGCGCGGCCTCGATCACGTTCATCGAGCAGGATCCGAAGGCGTTGCACGTGCTGCGCGAGAACGTGTCACACTGTGGCGTGGAGGACGCGTGTGTTATCATCCGCGGCGATTTCATGGGCGCGCGCGTGGATGCGTCGCGTTTTGATCTCGTGCTCCTCGATCCGCCGTACACCATGGCGAACATCCTTGACGTCCTGACCCGCGCCGCCGCGCTCGTCGCGCCGGGCGGGAGGCTCGTCTTCGAGCACAGCCGCCGAACCGGCGCGCCCGCGTCTGTCCCGGGCGCGGCCCGCTATCGCACGATCACCGCCGG
>DASUGC010000144.1:0-7076 GCA_036274235.1 Vicinamibacterales bacterium | reverse complement strand
CATGCGAAAGGACCGCGCGTTGCTGAGCACGATGTGGCCGGCCGCGGCGAACGGGGCTTCGAGGGCATCGGCGGCCTTCGCGTCGAGCGCGGAAAAGACGACCTTCGGACCACGGCCGGGCACGCAGGCCTCGACGGTCGCCCCGCGCAAGGCCTCAGGCATCGGCACCGCAAGACGCCACGGTGCGGCGTCCGCGTACGACTTGCCTTCGGATCGTTCGCTGGCTGCCAGCCACCGGACATCGAACCAGGGGTGATTGGCCAGCCGGGCGATGAATTGCTGCCCGACCATTCCGGTCGCGCCAAGTACACCTACATCAAGCTTCACGGACATGTGAAGCCTTCAGTGTAGTCCGTTATCCCGGTAATCCGTTATTCCGGTAACGGGGCAACGGGTTAACGGGACAACGATGCCTTACTTACCGCCCGTCACTTTCACGCGGAGCGAAAAGAGGTGCCCCTTGAGCAGATCCTCAGCCGACTTCTGAAGCGCGGGGAACTCGAAGGAGAGGACGTCGGTGGCTGATGGCACGTCGATGACCATGCTGCTGCTGCCCGTGATGTCGAGCAGCGGCGGGCCGGCCGCGTGGGCACGTCGCTCGAGCGAAATCGAAATGTGCGGCGCTGACATGGACTCTGCCGATGTCGTGGTCGTCGTCTGCGTCATCAAGGCTCGCCTGTTGAGTGTCTCGCTGCCGACGACCGACTGCAGCTTCCCACTGATGTCGATCGCGATCAGGCCTTTGGACGTTTGAACCTGTATCGGCGGAAACGAGAAGGCCGTGTTCGCGGCGCCGAAGTGTACGGTCTGCTGCTGCACGGCCTCGGTGCCGTCCGGTTTGCGATGCACCAGCCAGAGTTCGGCCTCGTAGGCATTGCCCCTGAAGAGCAATCTCTGCGCCGACGCGGTCAACGCCGAGGCTCTGGCAGCCGTGGTCGCCGTGGCCTCGACCGGGCCGCGGCCGCGCGCCACTCCTGTTGTCGCGTTCGTCGTCGCTCCGGCGGCGCGCGCCACCGTGCCGGTCGTGTTTGCCGAACTGGTTGTAGCCGCGCCGCGCCCGCCTCCACGGCCACCGCGTGCGCCGGCAGCGGCAGCGGCGGCATCAGCTCCGGCTGCCGTCACCGTCGATCCGCGGCCACCCGACCCGCGTGCGCCCGACGCAAAAAACCCCTCTCGATAGCCCATGAGGGTTTGACTGGACAATCGATACGCCGGCTGCGATCCCACAGACGCTTCCAGGCGCACCTGAGAAGCGCCACAGCTGCTCGGCATGTTCGGCACGATCTGATCGAGCTCGATTCGTTCGCCCGCACGCAGCGTAATGTTGCGCGACCCTGACACGCCATTCACGGCCCGCCCGTTCTCCCACTTCCGCTGCCACGAAAGATTGACTGTCATCTGATCGGCGGCGCCGCCGCGGCCGGCTTCGCGGCCCAGCTGCGTGATCTCAGCCGTCACATGCCAGCCGGCGCCCGGCGTTGATGAGGGCTCCGATGAACTTGCGGACAGACCGCACAACCCGGTCGTGGTCCACACGTATGTCTCGACACGCCCCGGCTTGGATGCCGACGTGCCGGCGGTTCCCCCGATGTTTTCGCCGAAGTACTGGCGCAGCCCGATCTCGAGCAGCAGCGGCGCGCCGATGGTCGCCAGTTGATATCGATAGTCGCCGGATAATCCCTGAGCCCCGGCGCCGCGGCCGCCACGACCAGCCTGGCCTTGCGCGCCCTGCTGACCTTGCTGGCCCTGCTGACCTTGCTGACCTTGTTGACCTTGTTGACCTTGTTGACCCTGCTGACCTTGTTGACCCTGCTGCCCCTGTTGCCCTTGCTGGCCCTGTTGGCCCAGTTGACCCACTTGACCTTGTTGCCCCTGCTGCCCGGCCGTTTGCACCGCTGACGGCACAGTCATCTGCTGACCCTGTGCCTGCGCAATCGACGCGGCGCCAAGGATCGCCAGGATTGAAAATGTTGTTGCCCGCATCTCAATTTCCTCCCGATCGTTCGTTCCAGTCGATGCCTTTTTCCATGCGAATGACGTGTGTCGGCGCGGGCGCCACGGCTCTGGCGGCGTCGGCCGCTGGTGACTGCGTCACAACAGGCGACGGCGTCACCGGAGCGGGCCGATCCAACGCACGGCCCGCGACAAAGCCGGCGCCCAGACCGATCGCCACCAGCGCCGCCGCGGCCACCGGCAGCCAGAATGCGGGCGTCGATCGCCGCGCGCCCGGCGGCTGCACCCGGCCAATCGCGCCCCCAGGTTTCAGCGCATCCGGCAATCCGTCCGACACGATCCCGCGCAGCACGAGCAGATCGATCAGATAGTCGCGGCCATCGGGCGCGGCCAGTGCAGCCGCCAGATCTCCCGCGCTGACCGGCTCGTTGTCCACAAAAGCGCTGATGACATCCTCGTGGTTGTTCATGACCCTTCCCCGGGCTCCGTTCGTCGAAAGGCAATCGCGCCCTGTCGTCCCACTCGCATCGGACCGTCGAGCGTGTGTCGTAACTGTTCGCGGGCGCGCTTCAGCCGCGCGCGCACGGCTTCCGTCGTCAAATCGCAGGCGACGGCAATTTCGTCGTAACTCAGGCCGGCGGATTCGCGCAGCAGAAATACGTCGCGGTCGGCCTCGGCCAGAGCACCCACAGCCTGTTTAATCGCCACCGCCAGCTCCTGCGTCGGCGGCGTGGACGAATCGAGCAGCGCGATCGTCTCGCCCCTGCGCGCGCCGTCCCGCACGTGGTTGAGCACCAGGTTGCGCGCGATCTTGAACACCCACGCGCGATGCCCCGACGCATCCGCCTCCGGCACGCGCGTGCGCGTGACGCGCAGAAACACCTCCTGCGTAAGGTCCTGCGCCGTGTCCGTGCGCCCGACGACGCGGCACAGGTAGCGAAAGACCCCCTGGCGATGCAGGGCGAACAGCAATTCGGCGTCAGCCACGGGAGCGCTCTGGTTGAGAAGAACCCCGATGGGGGTGGATCATGTCAAACTGCCACCAGCCAACTTCCACCACGGATTTGACGTCTTTTGCAGGGTAAAGGTCAGAGAGCAGAGGGCAAAGGTGCGGAACACGCTGACGCCAGCCATCATTCTTCTGGTCACGGCCACGATCACGGCCTATCAGGGCCGAGCCGGTGGACCACCGGCGGCGGGCGTGCCTCCGGCTCAGGGGACCGGGCCGGCTCAGAACCAACCGCCCGAAGGCGATCCGACGGCAGTCATCAGCGGCGTCGTCATCGATGGCGGCACCGGCCAGCCGGTGCCGGGCGCGATTGTCTCCATGAGTGTCGCGGGCCGCAGCATTCCGATGGGGAACCAGACGCGCCAGTTGACCGATGACAAGGGCCGGTTCGCGTTTGTGAATGTCTGGGGAGAGAACAATTACCTGCTCTCGGCGAGCAAGTTCGGCTACCTGGACGGCGGTGTCGGCCGCGAAAAGTCGCCGACCGATCCGATTCGCAGCGTGCGCGTCCTCAAAGATCAATGGCTCGGCGGCGTGCGCGTCACGATCTGGCGCCCGGCCACGATCTCCGGATCCGTGCGCGATGAAAGCGGCGAGCCGATGGTCGGCATCATCGTCCGCACGCTCGTGCGGCATCGGCTGATGGGACGCGACGAACTGGCCGCGGGACCGATGACCCTCACCGACGACCGCGGCACCTACCGCATCGCGGGACTCGTGCCTGGCCGCTACCTCGTGCAGGTGCCGTCGGTCCAGGCATCGATGCCGACGAAGACGCGCTACACGGGCCCAGGCACGACAAACGCGCCGGATGGCGGCTTGGAGCTCGATGAGCAGTCACGCCTCGTGATCGGCCGCTATCCGCTCCCTCCCCCGCCGATGAACGGAAAGCCGCGGACCTATCCGATGGCATTTCATCCGGCGACGTCGTCGATCGCGGACGCAATCACGCTCGATCTGAAATACGGCGACGACCGGCCGAACATCGACATCACGCTCTCACCGGTTTCCGCGGTGCGCGTGTCGGGCGTCCTCGAAGGACCGCCCGAAGCGATGACCCTGATGACGGTGCGGCTGCTGGCGGCCGGCCTCGAGAATCTCGGTCAAGGCAGTGAAACCGCCACGGCGCTGGTCGATCCGTCAGGTCAGTTCACGTTCGTGAACGTGCCGCCTGGAACGTACACGATTGACGCGCCCGTCAGCATTTACGAGTTCACTCAAGGCGGCTCCGGCGTGCCCAATCGGCCGGCCAGTTTTCCGTCCCCTCCAGGAATTCAGGGCTGGAGCCGCTCTTCGAATGCTCCGGATGGACTATCCGGCCTGTCGTTCTCCACCACCAATCTCCGTGGCGGCAATGACGTGCCGAACTATTCAGGCCGCGCAACGATCACCGTTGGATCGGCGGACATGAACGGCGTCGTCGTGCGCCTGAAGCCGATGGGGACCATGACCGGCAAATTCGTCTTGGAGTTCGATCCCACACAGCCTGTCCCCGCGACGCCGCCGCGCGTGTCGGCGACGCTCGATGCCGCAAACGGTGAGGTCTACCTGGGCCAGCCTCGAAGCCAGTCCGTGCCCGACGCACCTGTGACGGACTTCCTGATTACCGGGGTCATGCCGGGACAGTACTGGCTCCGCGCGAGCCCAGGCTGGCTGGTCAAATCCGTGGTCTGGAAAGGCCGCGACTATACGACGACGCCGATCGACACCACGAATGCCGGCGACGTGACCGGAGTCGTCGTGACGGTGACCAACAACAGGCCCACATTGTCGGGCGTCGTCACGGGAACGGCGACACTCAAGGCGGAAGACTGCATGATCGTGATGTTTCCCGTCGAGCGCGCGCAATGGCAGAACATCGGCCTGACACCGGCGCGCTTTAAGAGCGCGGTGATTGGGACCGGCGACTCGTATACGACGACCTCGCTGCCGGCCGGCGACTACATCGTCGCGGCAATCGATCGCACGATTCGCAGCCGGTGGCTTGATCCGTCGGTACTGACACAACTCGAAGCCGGCGGCGCGCGCGTCACGCTCGCGTGGGGCGCGAAGGCAACGCTGTCGGTCCCTGTGGTGGTGGTGAAATGATTGGGTGGGGCAATTACCTGGAGGCAGAACGGCGGGCTGAGGCCCGCCGGCTGCGCCTCGGCGGGGCGCTGACATTCATTGCGGCAATTGCTCCGCTGTTCGCGCAGACGCCCCGAATCACGAATCCTCCACCGCCTCCGGCCGTGCAGGCTCAAACGGGCACGGGCGTAATCGCCGGCGTGCTCTGGAGCGCCGATCAGCCGCCGCAGCCGGTGCGCCGGGCCGTGGTCACGCTGGCGGGCACCGGGTTGCCGTCGCCCCGCAGCGTGCTGACCAATGACACCGGCGAGTTCACGTTCACGAAATTGGCTGTCGGGACATTCACTGTAAGCGCGCGCAAAGCGTCGTACATCGCGGCGGCGTACGGATCGCAGCGGCCGGGCCGGCCGGGAACATCGATCACGCTTGCGGCCGGCCAGCGGATGAACGTCGCGATGACGATGTTCAAAGGCGCGGTCATTGCGGGAACACTTCGCGACGCCACCGGGGCGGCCGTCATGGGCGTGACGGTGACCGCGACGGACGCCAGAACCGTGGGCACCACGAATGTCACCGCGCAGATCGAGTCGGCGGTCACCGATGATCGCGGCAACTTTCGCATCTACGGCCTGTTGCCCGGCGATTACCTCGTCAGCGCGACGCCATCCGCGACGCCCGGTGAAATGGGCGCCCGCACCGCCTCCGAGATGGACACGCTGCTTGCGAATCTTGCACAGCGGCCGAATACCGTCGCGCCTGCGTCCACGCCTGCGCCGCTTCCAACTCCAAAGCCGACAGGCTTTGCGCCGATTTACTACCCCGGCACTCCGCTGGCCAGCGACGCGACGCCGGTTCATGTCGGTCCGGGCGAAGAGCGCCTGGGCGCGAGCTTCGAGCTGGGCCATGTGCGCGTCGCGACAATTTCGGGGGTGGTGTCCGGCGGGGTGCCAAATCTGGCCGCCGTCCAACTGAGCATGATCGTCGCCGGCCCGCGGCCCGCGGGATTGTTCGGGACGATGGGGATTACGGCGATGGCGCCGAACGCGCAGGGCGAATTCAAGTACGCCAACGTGCCGCCCGGCCAGTATCGGATCGTCGCCAAGGTCCGAAGCGGGGCGACCGAGTCCGCCAATCTCAACATCAGCAGCGGGTCCAGCAGCGGCGGTGGAGGCACGCCGGCTCCGACACAGCCATCCGGCGGCACACTGGGACCGAATCCTGAGCAGCTGTTTGCCGTTGCCGATGTCACCGTGCGCGGCGAGGACATCGCCGGCGTCGGACTGACGCTCCAACCGGGCGGCACGATCTCCGGCAAGCTGGCATTCGACACGGCGGCCGCCCCGCTGCCGCCGGATCTCTCCGTCATTCGCGTCGGATTGAGCATACCCGGCGGCTCGTACCAGTCAACCAGCGGCGCGATGACCATCGGCAACGCGTCGAGCCAGGTCAATCCCGTGGCCGCCGCCGCGGATGGAACCTTCCACCTCATCAACATTGGTCCGGGGCCATATCTGCTGAACTGCCAGTTGCCTCAGGATCTGCTGAAAGTCTGGAAGCTGCGATCGGCGATGGTCGATGGACGCGATCTGCTGGACGGGACCATCGAGGGACCGAACATCAACCTCACCGGCGTCACGCTGACGCTGTCGGACAAACGGACCGAGCTCAGCGGAACTCTGCAGGTCGCGCCCGGCCAATCGGCCTCGGACTATTACGTCGTGGTGTTCTCGTCGGATCGCGCCAACTGGCGCGCGGGCTCGCGGCGCAGCCTCTCGGCCAAGCCGGGTACCGACAGTCGATACGTGCTGGCGGATCTTCCCGCGGGCGACTACTACCTGGCGGCGCTCACCGATCTGGATCCGCTCGATTGGCAGACGGCGGGATCGCTGGAACAGATCGTGCCGTTTGCGGTGAGAGTGCAGATCGCGGAGGGCGAGAAAAAGGTGCAGAATTTGAAGATCGGACGGCCTTAAGTTTCGACTTGTAGGTCATGTAGGACCGTGTAGGCGGTTGGATCTGGCGGCCGCCTTCCGCGGCCGGCGCGGCG
>DASUGC010000143.1:0-2891 GCA_036274235.1 Vicinamibacterales bacterium | reverse complement strand
GCCACGCCGACAATCGGGCCGGTGGCCAGGAGCATGATCCACCACGCGCGTGACGCCACCAGCTCGCGCCATTCCTTGCGGATCAGCCAGCGGACGGGGCCGCTAGGTGAGGGCAAGGAAGACCTCCGGCAAATCGATCGGCGTTCCCGGCATGCCCGCGCGGGCCGCCAGCTCCGCGAGCGTGCCCTCACCGCAGACGCGACCGGCGCTGATCAGGACGAAGCGATCGCACACGGTGGCGGCGTCCGCAATCTGGTGAATCGAGAGCACGAATGTGCGTCCCTGCGATGCCAGCCGGCGCAGCATCGCCGCGACCTCGCGCGTCTGCCGGAGATCGAGCCCGTCAAAGGGTTCGTCGCAGACGAGCACCGGCTGCGGCGCGAGCAGGCCGATGGCGAGCATGGCGCGCTTGCGCTGGCCCTTCGACAGCGTGCCGATGCGCTGATCGAGAAACGGGTCCAGCGACAGATCGCGGATCGTGTCGCGCATGGCATCGAGACGGCCGTTCAGGAAACCGACGACGAAATCGAGCGCCCATCGCACCGTCTGCGAGGGCCAAGGCGCGATGGCGTCCGGCAGGTAGAACACGGTTTGCGACGTCGCGCTGGCCGACGGGTTCCGGCCCGCTTCCGTCACAGTGCCGGCGTCTGTGGACAACCGGCCCGCCAGACATTCGAGCAGCGTCGTCTTGCCCGCGCCGTTGGGGCCAATGACGCCAAGAATCTGCGCGCGATTGACCTGAAAACTGACGTCGTCCAGCGCGCGAAAACGGCCGTACCGTTTTGTCAACCCGGAGACGGAGAGCAACAGACCAGCGCCGGACATCGTGGACCTATTGTCCACGACGACCGGCGCCGGACTGCGGGAGAGAGCCGGGCTCAGAAGAGGTACCGGATCTGAATCTGGAACATCCGGGGCGGATCGACGTTGGCGAACGCGGGCAGCGCATTCGTCGCCGATCCGACGCTGACCAGCTGGCCAAACGTCGGGTTCGGAGTGGCGCCGTCGCCGTAGATGGTCTGACCGCGGCCGAGATAGTTCCCGTGGTTCAGGAGATTGAACCCTTCCAGGCGGAGCAGAACCGTGTGCCTGGACACCGGCAGGCGGTACTCTCCGTACACGCTGATGTCCTGCGTGCCGGTCCCGCGGAATGTGGACTTGCCAATCACTGCGCCGTCAATCACGGGGCGATCGTTGTTGGCGCCATCGCCGTTGTTATCCACCCCCGTCGTCGCACTGAAGGGCCGCGCGGACGCGAACGTCGAGACCGTGCCCACGCTGACGTTCCAGGGGAGCTGATAGGAGAACGAGATGACTGCGCGATGGCGCTGATCGAGCACGCTCGGCCCACGCTCGGTCTCGCCGAGCCGATCGATGATCGGCTCGTTTGGCGCGATGCCGTTGCCGTCAGGCTCGAACGTGTTCGTGGCCTTTGACAGCGTGTAGCTGATGTTCAGATAGATCTTCGAGTTGCCGCGATAGCTGATCTGCGTCTGCAGGCCGTCGTAGTCGGCCACGCCGAGGTTCATCAGGACGTTCACCTGACGGACGCCGCCGTTGACGGGCAGGATCGGGCGCGTGGCATTGGCCTGGGCGACGGTCCGCGTCTGTCCGGGCGCGGTGCGATCGAAGACCGACGGCGCGTTCAGATCCACGGCGCGCTCCAGATTGCTCCAGTGCTGATGCACGTAGTCGGCGCCCACAAAGAGGCCGTGCAGGACTTCCTTTTCGGCGCCAATCGACGTCACCTGGCTGCGCGAATTCATCAGCTTGTCGGGATAGTTCGGCAGCAGATCGAAGTTGAGCCCGTACCGGGCGAACTGTTCCCGGTAGAAGTCCGCCTCACCGGCCTGAATCGTGATGTCGCGCGCGGGAATCTGCGACGGCGCGAGGTTCGTCACATCAAACACCAGAGGCAGGCAGGAGCCCGTGAGACAGGTGGGGAAACCGAATTGTCCCGGCGTGGCCGTGTACGTGGTCAGGCCATCGAGGCCGCTGATCAGGTAACCCGCCACGGCATTGGTGCGGACCTGCGTGTAGTACATGCCGTAGCCGCCGCGGATCGCGAGCGACGGATCGCCGTTCGGATGCCAGCCAAAGCCGACGCGCGGCGCGAAGTTCTTCGTGGCGTCGGTAATCGTCTGGCGGTCGTAGCGCAATCCCAGGTCAACGGTCAGGTCGCTCCGCAGGCGCATGCTGTCCTGCACGAAGCCGGTGAACAGCCACTGCGACAGCTCATAGCTGTCGATGCCGAAGTTGATCGGCTGCGTGTACGACTGGACGTCCGAGAGGCCCAGGACGCCGGGGCAGCTGACCTCGCACGTGGGATCGAACGGCGCCGTCGTCGTGTTCTTGAACGCAAAAGTGCCGAGAATTGGCGTGCCCGGCTCGTTTCCGGTGCCGCCGGACGTGTGGTGAATGATGCTGCCGCCGAACTTCACATAGTGATTGCCTTTCGACCACGACAGCGTGTCGGACAGTTGCGCCTGGTGACTGAACAAATCCGACGACCGCGACTGGCCGTACGTGAACGGCACGGATCCACTGCGCGTGTACGCCGTGGACAGATCGTGTGCTTCCCAGAGCGTGACCGGATCACCGTTGAGGTACGCGAAACGCGCCTCATTGAGCACATTCGCGCTGATCACGCCGGTGTGGTTGACCTGCGCCGTCCACGACGCGCGCGAATATTTGCGCGCGACGCTCGGCGCATTGGTGCCGCCCACGGCATCCTGCGGATTGTCGTCGTAGAAACGATCCACGTTCACCCGGACCATCAGCGTCTGGTTCTGCGCCAGCTTGTGGTCCACACGTCCGTCGAACAGGCCCTGCCGGTAGTGCCCCGTCCAGTCCAGGCTGCCGTCGGCCGGCAGCACGAACGACGGCAGGGT
>DASUGC010000142.1:0-17280 GCA_036274235.1 Vicinamibacterales bacterium | reverse complement strand
GGGAGCGTGACATCGATCAGCATCGCGACGTTGTGCTCGCCGGCCGGATCCATCGCCGCCGGCTGCGCCCAGAGTCCCAGCGCCAGTTGCGTGGCGGGAATGAGCCGGCCGAGCGCCGGATTCACGCCGGCCGCAAGTGATGCGCCCGCCGTGCGACCCTCGACATACCCGCGACGCGCGCGCACGTCCACGCCGGGCCGGTTCACTTTCACTTCGATGCGCCGGAACTTGCCGACTTCGCTCGGATTCGACGGCTTGAACGCCATCATGTAGTACGACGCGTTCTCGCCGAGGATCAGCGGCACCTGCGACGCCGGCGAATTGTTGCCGATGACCGCGCGGGCGCCGGTGGTGTTGGCCACGAGCCGCAGAAACTCCTTGTTCGGCGCACTTGGGCTGGAATTGTCGAGGCCGGATGGATCGATCGTGTAGATGGCCACATTGGCGCGGTTGGCGGCCTGCACCAGCGACATCAAATTGTTGTGCTGCTGCTGTTGCGTCTGCTGGTAGTACGTGACGCTCGCATTGGCATGCGACGTCATCTTGTCCATGCCCGCCAGGACCTCGACGTCGTACGGCTGGCCCATGCCGATGTAGATGATCATCTTGCGGCGTTCCGGGAGCGAGACGAACAGATTCGACAGATCGCGCAGGACGCCCAGCAAGGGCACCCCGACGGGCTGGCTTGCGGAGTACGTATCGATGGCGGCGTGCAGACGGG
The DNA here is from genome assembly GCA_036274235.1 of Vicinamibacterales bacterium. Classification (GTDB taxonomy): domain Bacteria; phylum Acidobacteriota; class Vicinamibacteria; order Vicinamibacterales; family SCN-69-37; genus DASUGC01. The sequence continues at coordinate 16,559 of DASUGC010000142.1, read as the reverse complement.
CGTGATCGGTCGTGAACTCCTGCGCACCGCGATGGTCGAGCATGAACCCAACCGACGCAACGTCCTTGGGCGAGAGCTGATCGACGATCGCATGCGCTGCGTCCTTGGTGCCTTTCGTCGCAAACGGATCGTTGGCAAACTGACGCTCATCGAGGTAGATCAGAATCAGCCGGCCGTCCGGCATCGCGTTGGTCTGCACGTCCAGCGGCGCACGCGTCATCCATTTGGCGGACGGCACGTCGGCATCCGGCAGATCGACGGCGTTGAAAGTCGCGATCTCCTGTTGAACGCCGTCCTCGAGGATCGTGAAATCATCCTTCGTCAGCCCGCGCACAACTTTGCGGTTCTTGTCGAGCACCGAGACGTCCATGAGCACCAGGTCCGTCGTGGCGCGGAAGGGCGGTGGCTGCTGCTGGCCTCCAGGAGGCGCGCCGCGGCGCTGCGCCGTCAGGCCAACGGCCGCCGGCAGGGCGGCCAACACACAGATCGACACCAGGACTGCGCGAACAGGGTGCGGCATGTAGGACTCCGGGATAGGCCGATTCTAGCTCCTCGTAGGACCTCGGGAGTCGTTTCCCTCAAAATGACAACTGCGGTTGTCGTTTTGGGCGTTTGACAACCCGGGTTGGCGTTTCGAGGGGAAACGACTCCCGAGGTCCTTTTTGACCTACGATCGGCCCACCGGAGGCCTGCATGCTGAGTCGTCGAGCGTTCCTTTATCGGACCGGCGCCGTCGGCGCCGCGGCTTTGGCAGTGCGGCCGCGGGATCTCGACGCCGTACTCGAGGCGTCGGCTTCTGTAGCGAGCCAGTCTCCGGCCGACGTCGCCAAAGATGAGTTCTACTGGCGTGAAATCCAGCAGGCCTTCGATCTCGATCGCACGCTCATCAATCTCAACACCGGCCACCACTGCTCCCAGCCGCGCATCGTCGTCAACGCCGTCAAGCGCTATCTCGACATGGAGAACATGGCGCCCGTCTATTACGGCGGCCAGCTCAATCGCGGCCTGGAACCGATGCGAAAGGCCATCGCCGACGAATTCGGCTGCGATGCCGACGAACTCGCGATTACACGCAACGCCAGCGAGTCCCTGCAGATTCTCCAGAACGGCGTCGATCTCAAGGCCGGCGACGAGATCGTCACGACGGAACAGGATTATCCGCGAATGCTGACGACCTGGGACCAGCGGATGCGACGGGACAAGATCGTCGTCAACCGCGTCCAGTTCCCGGTACCCGCGACTTTTGACGATCTGTATACGCGCATCGAGCAGGCGATCACGCCGCGGACGAAAGTTCTGCACTTCTGCCACATCACGAATCTCTCGGGCCAGTTGTTTCCGGTGCAGCGGCTGTGCCGGATGGCGCGCACCAGGGGGATTCGGACCATCGTCGATGGCGCGCACGCCGGCGGGCAGTTTCCCTTCAAGCTGCGCGAACTCGAGTGCGACGCCTACGGCGTCAGCCTCCACAAGTGGCTGCTGGCGCCGCTCGGCACGGGGATTCTGTTCGTCAAGCGCGACGTGATTCCGACAATCTGGCCGCTGCAGGCCGCGCCGGCGACGAGCGACACGGACATCAGGAAGTATGAGGAAATCGGCACGGCGCCGGCCGCCGTCAAGGCGGCCATTGCCGACGCGCTGGCGTTCCATCAGGGCATCGGCATCGAGCGCAAAGCGGCGCGGCTGCACTACCTCACGATGAGATGGGCCAACGCATTGCGGCCACTGCCGCGCATCCGGCTGCATTCCAGCTTCAAGCCCGGCGAGACCTGGGGGGTAGGCGCCGTCGGCATCGACGGCATGGAACCGGCGAAGATCACGTCCTTCCTCTGGGACAAGTACCGCATCATCGTCGCGGGCCTCGCGGGCGGCCAGCTGCCGGCGCAGCGCTATGACTGGACCGGCATTCGCGTGACACCGAACGTGTACACGACCATCGGCGAAGTGGATGCCTTCATCGGGGCGATGCACGAGCTCGTGAAGACGTGAGGAAGGTCCGGCGGGCCAAGGCCCTCCGGCTACGTACCGGCGATTGCCCGTACGACTCGCTTCGCGTCTCGATTGATCGCGTATATCGCGCCCCGAATGTCCGGATTGTGGCCGACGTAATACAAGTTCGGCTGATCGGTACTGATCACGCGTGAGCGGCGCCGGCCGTAACCGCACTCGTCCGTGCCCACCTGATGACCCAGTATTCCAATCGCCGCCCGATAGCCCGTCGCCAGAATCACGTCGTCGAACGGTTCTTCGCTTCCGCCATCGAATCGAACGCCCGTGCCCGTGAAGCCGGCGAGGCCAGGGCGAACGGTGATACGTCCGGCGCGGATCTGATCCACCAGATGGAAGCCGACCAGCGGCACCCGCAGACAGGGACCGGGATTCGGTGGTGGCAACGGCGACTTGTCACGAAAACGTCCCCCAACCTTTCCGATGAACTTCGCAGCGACACGCTGGCCGCCGCGCGGCAGCCAGCCAAACAGCGGCGTGATGTACTGCAGTGGCACACCGGCCACGTCGCGCGGTACCACGACCGCTCCGGAACGTACCGCGACCGTCACGTCGACGCCTGACTGCGCCAGCTCTGCGGCGATCTCGCCGCCGGAATTGCCAACGCCGGCGACGAGCACGCGCCGGCCGCGGCAGTCGTCGGGCCGCAGGTATTCGGAACTGTGACGGACGCGGCCCCCGAATCGATCCCGGCCCGGCAACGGCGGTACAAATGGATTTGACGCGATCCCCGTCGCCATCACCACCGACTGCGCCATCCATTCGCGGCCATCGGCGGCGCGCACCTTCCACCGGGCGCCATCGCGCACGACGGCTCGGACGTCCACGCCGGTTTGGACCGGGAGCTTGAACACCGCGGCGTACTGCTTCAGGTAGGCCAGCAGATCGTCGCGGCTCGGAAACTCAGGAACGGTCCTGGGGAATGAAAGCCCGGCCAGCTTCGACATCCTTTTGCCGGTGTGCAGCGTGAGACTGTCATAGTGCCGCGACCAGATATAGCCGGGCCGGTCGCCGCGCTCGAGAACCACGTGTTCCACGCCGGCTGACGCGAGCGCCCGCGACGTCGCGAGTCCCGCGGCGCCAGCGCCCACGATAACCGCGCGGAGTTCCCGTTTGTCACCCATTGATGGCACTTCGTTACCCACAGAGCGGAACGTTAGTCTTGGGCGGGTCGCAATCGACGGTCAAACCGGTTCATGGACGACGCCAGCGCTGGTACGCGCGTTGCTCACACTGTCCAATGCTATGGGAATGTCGCGTGTCTGCGTCGCCGTAGCCGTCCCGCTTCTTGTCTGCGCGACGAGCTGCGCCAATGATCCGGCCAAAGACGCTCCGGTCACCGCTGAGAACAAACCGCAACTGGTCCAGACGCCTTCAACGATCGGATCGCCCGAGGGCAGCGTTGTCGAGGAATTCAACCGGCGGGTGGATCAGTACGTGAAGCTCCGCGAACAACTCGACGGCACGCTGGACAAACTGTCCAACCAGGCCACGCCGGAGCAGATCGATACGCATCAGCGCGCGCTGCTCGCGCTCATCGCCAAAGCCCGGGTCGACGTCAAACAGGGTGACATCTTCGTGCCCGGCATGCAGACGTTTGCGCAGGGGCTCGTCCGTCGCGTCCTGAAGGGCCCTGACGGGCCCAAGCTCAAAGAGTCCCTGATGGACGAGAATCCGATGGGCATCAAGCTTGCGGTGAACGATCGCTATCCCGACAAAGTTCCGCTCGCGACGATGCCGGCGGACGTGTTGGCTGCGCTGCCCCGGCTTCCTGACAATCTGGAGTACCGCTTTGTGGGCAACCGCCTGATTCTGCTGGACACGCGCGCGCATCTGATCGTGGATTTCGTGCCGGATACATTTGACCTGTGAGAGTGCCCGTGCGTCGCACCGCCACAGTCTGCGCCGCCGTCGTTCTCATCGCGCTGAGCGTCTTCGCCGAACGCGCGCAGACGCCCCAGCCGCCGCGGGCGCCGGACGCCGTGGTGGCGATGCCCAACAAGGACGGCTCGCTCAAATTCGCCGTGCTCGGCGACTTCGGGGTGGGCGACAAGCGGCAGTACGACATGGCCGCGCAGATGGTGAAGACCTGGAAAGCGTTCAAGTTCACCCTGATGATCACGGTCGGCGACAACCTGTACGGATCCGAGCGGCCGCAGGACTTCCGCGCGAAGTTCGAAACGCCGTACAAGGAACTGCTCGACGGCGGCGTGAAGGTGCAGGCCTCGCTGGGCAACCACGACGCGCGGGAGCAGCGTGACTACAAGCCGTTCAACATGGGCGGCAAGCTGTTCTATTCATTCAAGGCGCCGGCGCAGAGCGTGCGCTTTTTCGCGTTGGAAAGCACCTATCCCGTGCCGGAGCAGATCGTCTGGTTCGAGAAGGAGCTGAAGGACTCGAACGACGACTGGAAGATTCCCTACTTCCATCATCCGCTCTATTCGTCGGCCGGACGACACGGGTCGGATGCGTCGCTCCGGGAGACGCTGGAGCCGCTGCTCGTCCAGTACAACGTCAGTGTCGTCTTTAGCGGGCACGATCACGTGTACGAGCGGACCAAGCCGCAAAAGGACATCACCTACTTTGTAACGGGGTCCGGCGGCAAGTTGTCCGCCGGCGATCTGGATCGGCGCAGCACGATTACGGCGAAGGGCTTCGACACGGACAATGCGTTCCTGATCGCGGAGATCATCGGCGACCAGATGACATTCAATACCGTGTCAAGAACCGGCGCGATCGTCGATTCAGGGGTGATCACGCGCCGGGGGATCAAGAAGTAAGCTCTGACCCAGGCCCGCAACCGCCCCCTTGAAGCCAATTCACCGGCTTCGACGTCAAATCCTGTTGTCCACCCCTATGAGGACAACCGCCCTCGAACACGAGCATCACGCCGTGCCGGCATTCCGGCCCATGCCGCGACTCCGCCTGATCGCAGCCGCGATTGGCGTGATCGTCACGCTCATGTGGAGCGGCGCGCCGGCGTACACGCGCGCGCAGGGGAGCCGCCAGCTTCCGGATCGGCTGAGTGACGCCGACTTCTGGGCCTTGAGCGAGGCGCTCTCAGAACCGCCGGGCCAGTTCCATTCGGACAATCTCGTCTCGAACGAAATCGAATTCCAGAAGATCCTGCCGGGCCTGTCGGATCGGCATCCGTCCGGCGGCGTGTATCTGGGGGTCGGACCCGAGCAGAACTTCACCTACATCGCGGCGCTCGAGCCGCGCGTCGCCTTCATTCTCGACATCCGCGCCGAAAACCGCGGCCTGCACCTCTTATATAAGGCTCTCTTCGAATTGGCCCACAGCCGGGCCGAGTTTGTCTCGCTCCTGTTCTCTCGTCCCATGCGGCCGTCGAGCCCGGCCACCGCGGCGCCGGCGGCGGCGGAGCTGTTCGCGGCCCTGGATCCGGCGGCGCCGACCGAAGCACAACTGTCGGAGAATCTGACGCGCGTGCTCGGAGTCTTGCGCGACCGCCACCACTTCACCCTGTCCACGCGCGATCTCGACGGCTTGCGCCGTGCCTATCAGGAGTTTGCGCGGGCCGGCGTCTCGGCCAGCTACTCGTCGCCGCGGATGCCAATGACCTACAACACCTATGCCGATTTGATGCAGGTGACGGATGCCACCGGCCAGCCGGCCAGCTATCTCGCCACGGACGCTCGTTTCCAGGTTGTGAAAGATCTGGAGGCGCGCAATCTCGTCGTCCCCGTCATCGGTGATTTCTCCGGCCCAACCGCCCTGCGCGCCATCGGCAACTGGCTGCGCGATCGCCAGGCCACCGTCACGGTCTTCTATCTTTCAAATGTCGAGGACTATCTCGCGGGCGAAGCCAGCGCCTCCTTCTGCAGAAACGTGGCGACGCTGCCGATCGACGACGACAGCGACTTCATCCGATCGAGTCGATTCGGCACCGTCCTGCATACCCCGGCGCCTCACCCGAGTCAGGCCTCACTCCCGCCGTTGCCGCATCGCGCGACAGGCTTTGTCACGTTCACGGACATCGTTCCCAAACCCCCGCCCCCCGACCTGCATTTTGTTGGCGGAATCGCGTGGAGGCCGTCGACCGCCACCGCATTGCTGACACGCACCTCGCGCATCACGGAGGAACTGTCCGCCTGCCGGTAAATTCAGGCGACTATCAGGGCTTCTTGAACAGACCCAGATACAACTCACGCTCCTTCGCCATCGTCATGCCCTTCCCGAGATAGCTGTCCCCCACCCGCACTTCGAAGTGCAGGTGGTACTCGTGCCCGGGATTCGTGTACGAAGACGGCGTGCCCGTTTCGCCGACGTACGCAATGAGCTGGCCGGCGGTCACGGCCAGGCCCTTAGTGATGTCCCTGGCGACGCCGTCGAGATGGCAGTACCGCGTCACGATCCCGCCGCCGTGATCGATCCAGACTTGCCGGCCGCGGAACATGTCAATCGAGGCGTCGGTCGTCGGATCCTTGAGCGCCGCCGCGTTCTGCGCCGCGGTCGGCCGGACGTACCCGACATCCGCGCGTATGACCGTCCCGGCCTTCGCGGCCATCACCGGTGTCCCGCGATCGATCTTCGTGCAGTTGTCGGAGTGATAGAAATCCACGCCTTCGTGGATGCCCTTGCGATAGTTGCGAGCCGCGTTCGGCATGAGATTCGACCCCTTCGGCAGGCAGCCGCCGGCGATCGGATAGATGAAGCCGTGCAGATCGGCGGACGGCGTCTGCGCCGGCAACACCGATGCCGCCGTCAGCAGCGCGAGAGCAAGAAGAATTCCCCGCATGTCAGCCCGCGATGATCCCGGCCGCAGGCGGCTCGATGATCTGATCGAGCCTCGGCTCCGGGAACAGCTTGCCGAACGTCCCCATCTTGCCGAGGCCCTTGACCTTGAGCTGTCCCGTCAGCATGAGGACGGGCGGGGACGACATCTTGGCGACCATCTTGTGGAACACCTCGGGCTTCATCGTCAGCATGACATCGGCCGGAGACGCGAGCTCCTCGCTCACCGTGCATTGCCCATCGCGGACCCTGAACGTCCAGGCGCCGCCGCCGGGTCCGGTGAAATTCCAGACGGCGGTGAACGGCGTGCGCGCCGCCAGTTCTTTATTCATGGCGGCCGGCATGAAGCGCATCATGAAATCGAGACGCACGTGGATGGCGTCAGGGCTGGGCGGAGGCGTGCGCTGGCCGGTGCGCAGCCACAACTTCCAGTACTCGGCCACGTTGTGGACGACCGCCGCCTGCGCCACGCTCCACGCGGGTGACCACCCGAACAGCAGCGGCATCCAGGCCTTCCCCTGCAGTTGTTGATCGGTCATGCCTTCGATTTGCCGCCTCAGGACCTCGCGCGCTTCGCGCATCAGGCGCAACGAATCCTGAACGGTGTGTCCGGGCTTCCGGCTGGCCAGCTCGCGGCGGTTCCAGGCGTGCATCTCGCCGACGCTGCGCACGTGCATGCGATCGGGCGGGGCATTCGCTCCCTCACGCAGGGATTTCGCCGTCATCTGGTCGAAGTACGCCAGGTGGAACGGCTGGTCCGCGTAAGTCCATGTCTTGCCGAACTTTTTGGCCCACTGCTCGGGCGTCAGGGCGTCGTAGATGCCGTCGAACAGCTTCCAGCCGGCATCGAGCTCGCGAAGGATGGACTGTCTTGATGTGATGGGGTCAAACGGCATAGGCAAGCGCAAGTTACAACTAACCACCGGCAACTCACAAGTCGTCGTTTCCGGGTGTAACATCGCGCCGTTCGGAGGACCACATGACACGACGACTCGCCCTGGCCATCGGTCTCGTCATCACATTTGTCTGGGCCGCGGGCCCGCGGACGTTTCAGGCGCAGTCGGCCGCGCCGCAGGCGCCCAAGGCGCCCGGTCCGATCAAGCTCGCCCGCTATCCGGATTACCACGCCGGCAAGATTGCCTTCAGCTATCTGGGCGACATCTGGACCGCGAGCGAAGATGGTTCCAACGCCACGCGCCTGACGATCAACACCGCGCTCGAGGCGTATCCGCGCTTTTCACCGGACGGCCGCTGGATCGCGTTCTCCTCCAATCGCTTCGGCAACAACGATGTCTTCATCGTCCCGGCGACGGGCGGCGCGCCGCGGCAACTCACGTTCTTCTCCGGTGGAGACGACGTGGTGGGATGGACGCGTGACGGACAGCACGTGCTGTTCCGATCGTCGCACAACGACGGCGCGTTCCCCGGCGTGGCGACGCTGTACACCGTGCCGATCGCCGGAGGACCGGAGCGCCCGCTGCCGGTGGACTGGGGCTACTACGGCGACTTCTCTCCCGACGGCAAGGAGCTCGTGTTCAACCGGCATCCGTCGGTGTGGACGCGCAAGCACTATCGCGGCGCCTACGCGGCGGACTTGTGGGTCGCGAGTCTGGATCAGAAGAACTTCCGGCAACTGCTTGGCGGAGAGCTGTACAACCGGTACTGGCCGATGTGGAGCGCCGACGGCAACATTTACTACGTCGCCGATCCGCTGCCGAACGACAAGAACGTGAAGCCCGGCGCCGCGGACGTCTACAAGAGCGCCAACAACATTTATCGGATCGCCGCGAACGGATCCGGACAGCCCACGCAGGTCACCCATCACACCAGCGGCAGCCTCTTCTGGCCGTCGATGTCGAGCGACGGCAAGGTCATCGTGTACGAGGAGAGCTTCGGCGTCTGGAAGCTTGACGTCGGCACGGGCAAGAGCACGGAAATCAAGATTGAGATCGCGACCGACGACAAAGAGAACGAGTTCGAGACGCGCACGTTGCAGAACGACGTCGATTCGTTCGACCTGTCGCCGTCCGGCCAGCGCGCGATCATTTCGGCCAGCGGGCAACTCTTGACAATCGCGACGAGCCGGGGCGACATCACGCGCATCGCGCCGGACAACATGGCCTCGCGCAACCAGACGCCGCGATGGTCCCCGGACGGCAAGTTCGTGGCGTACATTTCCGACAAGTCCGGCCGCGATGAGGTCTGGGTCGGCGACGCCGACGGCCGGAACCTGAAGGCCGTCACCAACCTCGATAACGAGAAGGGCGCGCTCGCATTCTCGCCGGATTCCAGGCTGCTGCTCTACACGGCGGCCGACAAGAAGCTGTACAGCTATTCGATGGCGGACGCCAGGACCACCGTCATCACATCGGACACCGTGGCCCGCATCGGTTCCTTCTCGATCTCCCCCGACAGCAAGTGGGTGGCGTTCTCCAAGCAGGACCGCACGCTGCGATCGCACGTATACATCGCGCCCATCGGCGGGGGTGAAGAGAAGCACGTATCGGACGACTCGGTCCTGTTCTCCGAAGCGAACCCGGTCTGGACCGGCGACGGCCGCTACCTGGTCTTCACCTCGTCTGAAGGCTTCAGCAACGGCATCGCGACGCAAGGCGGCATCACGACGACGACCGAACTGTGGGTGGCGCCGCTGCGCGATCAGGAACGCGATCCCCTCAATCGCGACATCGACAGTGAAGCGGCTGCGCTGGCCGCGCAGGCGGCCGGCGGCGGCCGCGCGGGCGGAGCCGGCGCCGCGGGCCCCGTGACCGTGCAGATCGACTGGAACAACCTGGCGCATCGCGCGCGGCAGGTGACGGTGCCGGGTGACGCGATCACTGGACTTGTCGCGTCGCCCACCGGCAACGCCGTCGCGTTCAATCTCTCCACAGCCGGTGGCGCCGGCGGGCGGGGCGCCGCCGCGCCGGCCGCGAACACCGCGGGCATCTACGTGTTGACGGTCGATGCCAATTCCCTGACGCGGATGCCGGCCGCAACGCCGGCCGACGCCGGCGCGGGCGGCGGACGCGGTCGCGGCGCGGCGACGGCTGGTGCCGGCGCGCCCGGCCAGGGCATGTCCTTCACGCGCGACGGCCGGACGCTCTACTTCCGCGCCGGTACCGGACTGTTCTCGGCGGCGGTCGGCGGCGGCGGCGCCGCGACGTCGGCTCCAGCCGCGGGAGGCGGCGGTGGCGGACGCGGCGGCGGTCGTGGCGGCGGGGGCGGCGCGGCCGCGGCGGCCGCGCCGGAAGCGAGCGGATCCGCGCGGCAAATCACGTACACCGCGACGATTCAGGTGGACAAGAAAGCGTTGCGCGCGCAGGTCTTCAACGAAGGCTGGCGGATCATGAAGAACCGTTTCTACGACGCCGAAATGCACGGCACGGACTGGTCTGCCCAGCGCACGAAATATGCCGCGCTCCTCGACAACCTTGTAGACGAGGAAGAACTGCACAACGTCATGATGATGATGATCGGTGAGTTGAATGCCTCACACACCGGTGTGAGCGGCGGCCCGTCGAACGCCGGCCCGTCCACCGGCACGACGCGGAACCCGGGATTCGAGGTGGTCTTCGACTCCTCGGGCTACTACCGTGTGGGGCACATCTATAAGACAGGGCCGGCCGATCACGATTACCTGAAGGTGCGCACAGGCGACTACATCCTTGCGCTCGACGATCGCGATCTGAAAACGACCGACAATTACTGGCAGCGCCTGACGTTCCCGGCCACCAACAAACTGCGGTTCCTCCTGAACGACAAGCCGTCAAAAGACGGGGCGTGGGAGGTGGCGATCACCCCCGGGGGCAACAACAATGACCTGCAGTACCGGAAGTGGGTCTCGGATCGACGAGCCATGGTGGACAAGCTCAGCAACGGTGAGTTCGGCTACCTGCACATTCGCGCGATGGACGCGCCATCCCTCCGCCAGTTCCAGCTCGATCTCGCGGCGAATCGGACCAAGAAGGCGCTTGTGATCGACCAGCGCTTCAACGGCGGCGGCGGCATCGATCAGGAACTGCTGCAAATCCTCGCCGGCCGCGAGTATCAGTACACCGTGGGACGCGACGCCGGTGTCCGCCAGCCGCGCCCGCAGAACTTCTACGGGCCGATGGTCGTGATGCAGAACGAGCGCTCCGCGTCAGACGCGGAAATGTTCCCGGCCGGTTTCCGGGCGCTCGGGCTCGGCAAGGTCATCGGCGTGCCAACCATGGGCGCGGTAATCGGGACGGGCTCGTACACGCTGCTCGATGGGTCGGCGATTCGCACGCCCGGCAGCGGCGTCTGGCTCACGAAAGACGGACAGAACATGGAGAACTTCGGCGTGCCGCCGGACGTGTATGTGGACAACACGCCGGCAAGCCATGCTCAAGGGCGCGACCTGCAGATCGAAAAGGCCGTTGAAGTTCTCAAGGCGGATGTCGCCGCGAGAGCCAGGAAGTGATCCCGTTTCTATGACGGCTTCCTGTAAGGCGGCAACGACGCCAACACCGGCGACACATTTACCAGCGTCGCGCCGGCCCAGACCGACGGCACACCGCGGATGAATGTAATGAGGCCGGCGACGGGGGCTTTGACGTCGCCGGTTTTTCTTCCCAGATAGTCCGTCGTGTAACCAATCACGGCATCCTTCGCGACGATCGTGTCGCGCGCCGCCGTGGCGTAAAACATGCCGGGGCTGTCGGCGGCCACACGGCTGCCGCCCTCGACGTACGTCACCTTGACCATCGGCGGCACGGCGCGCCGCAGCATTTTCAGGGAGCCCAGGACGTTCAGCGATCCGCCGATCAGCGCGTTGACGTCGGCGGTGAGCACCAGTCCGCTTCGACCGGCCTCCGCGACCAGCACCGTCTTGCCTTTCGACAGCGCATAGCCACTGAGGCTTCGCGTGCTGGCGGCATTCTGGACGTCGATATCGCGGACGATGGCGTGACTGAGCGCAAACGCCAGCAGGAGCTTCTTCGCCGCGTCGTCCTGCGCGGTATTGCCGGTGCGAATCAGATAGCTGTAGGGCCGCAGATCCTCGTCGAGGTCGCCGCCGTGCAGATCAATCACCACGTCGGCCGGCGCGACGATCTGCGCGGCGACCATCGCGAGCGCGCGCTCGGTCTGCGTGCCGTCCTTGTTACCGGGATACCCGGCGTTCATGCCCTTCTTGTCGATGGGATTGGTGTGCACGGTCATCTGTTCGAACGACGCCACGTTGAGCAGCGGCGCGACGATGACGGAGCCGGTGAGAAGTTTGGGATCGACGCGCGTGATAAATCTGGTCAGCGCGACCACTGACGCGTACTCCGTGCCGTGACTGCCGGCGACGAACGCGACGACCGGCCCAGGCTTCGCGCCGTGAATAACGGCGACGGGCAGATTCGTCGCCGCGTCCGATCCGGCAGGCACCTGCAACTCGCCGTAAGCCGTCTGCCCGCGCCGGGCGATCGCCGTGCCGACCGTGAGTGTGGGATGCGGATCTGTCGCTTGCGCGAACCCGCCGGCACCCGCACAGACAAATGCCGCCAGGAAGATTGTCTTCATGGCGGCAATTGTAGACAGTTTGCAGGTGACAGGTTACAGGTAACAGGCCCGCACCCTACGCTGCCACCTGCCACCTGCCACCTGCTACCTGTCTCTGACGTTCCGTCGTCAGAACCTGATCCCCAACGACACCAGATACGTCCGTCCCCCCGTCTGTCCGGGGAACGGCTGGGCGAAGTCGGCGGCGCTCGTCGCGGTGCCGAAGGTCGGCGCCTTGATGAACGTTGTCGGCAGACCCAGCGAATCGACCGGTCCCTCCCAGTCGGCGGTGATCGTCGTGTCGAACGTGACCAGTTTCTGGTTGTTGAGCACGTTGTACACGTCGAACTTCACGAATGGCCGGATGGTCCTGGCGATCTGGATGTCATAGTTGATGGACAGATCGACCAGCGTGACGTTGTTGAAGCGCTCGCTGCCGCGCGGCGAGAAGTAGATGGACTGGCTCGACGGCGCATCCGGATAACCGGCGGCGGTCAGCAGCGCCTTCTGGATGTCGGACAGCGGCTCGCCCGTGGCGACGAGGCTATACGCGAGCGGCGAATCGTTCCGCACCAGGCCCGACGCGTTGATCGTGCCGGCTCGATGCATGTCCCACGTATAAATCGTCCAGAGGCGCAGCTTCGAACGCTGATACTGAGCCAGCGGCCCGTACGGCGCGTGACGTTCCGGGTCGTAGATGCTCGCGACACCGTTGATGCCGGGATAGTCCAGGAATATCGATGACAGCCCGGGTTGGTTCGTGGCTTCGCCCTCGATCGTCCCGCTGTTCTTGAGCTGAACGGTCCAGTTGCCCGCGACTTCCCAGTTGGGTTTGAGCTGGTAGCGACCCTGGAGGACGATGCCCTGGTAGTCGCGCTGGGGAACGTTGGAGTTCGTCCACACGATGTTGGTGAAGGTCCCCACGTCCAGGCCTTCCCGCACCACGTCGGTCGTCCCGTTCGTGATGTCGATCACGTCTTCCATGAAGTTGTTCGTGGTGCGCCACACGTACGTCGCCTGCAGGTAGCCGTGCCGGCCGACCTGGGTCCCGCCGGAGACGGTGAATTCGCGCGTGATCGGCGACGACAATCCCGGCGCCACCGACACGTTCGCGGTCGGGAAGCGGCCGAGCACCGTCTCGTAGTTCGAAGGATCGAACCCGGGCGCGAAGTTGCGGCCCTGGCCCGCCGGTCCGTTGTAGACGCCGAGCAGCAGGTCGGGGTTGCCGACGTTGTTGTTGGCGCCAATCAGCGTTTCGTTGTACTTGCCGGCGTAGTGGCCGTAGGTCGCATGAAACACCCAGCGGCCGTCGCCCTTCGGGTCGAACGCCACGGCCAGGCGCGGGACGATGGTGTTGGTGTCCACGCCGAGGATATTTCCGGTGGCTTCGCTGTTGACCTTCTCATAGCGCACGCCGAGGTCCGCCGAGAAGTGGCGGCCCATGGCCCAGTGATCCTGGAAGAACAGCGAATTGGTGTCCACGTTCATCAGCGCGCCGCGGACCGGGATCCAGTGCTCGATCAGCGTCTCGCCGGGTGAGAAGACCGGAATCAGGAAGCCGTTGGCGTCGAACAGGGGCAATCCCTGCGCGTCGCTCGCGTAGTCGGCGTCGAAGACGAAGTTGGTGGCCGACTGGGAATTGCCGCCGGTGCGCGTGCTGCGGTACCACTCGTAGCCGGCCTTGAAGTCGTGCCGGCCGGCCTTGTCCAGGCTGTACGCGATGTTGCCGTACACCTGGCGGTTATCGCGGTGTTCCGGATCCGTCGCATCGAAGTACGGCGCGTTGTAGTGCACGAGCTGCGACAGGCCGATGATCGGCGAGTTCACGATATCGGTCAGCGTGCCGCCTTCGTCGATGAAGGCGAAGCGCCGCTGCGACGCGCCTGCTTCGATGAAAAACCGGTTGTGGACCAGGCCCCTGTACGTGCCGCCGGCGATCCAGTTGGGCTCGTTCCCCGTGTAGATCGTGTTCGGGTCGATGCTGAACCCGAAGGGCGGCCGCGTCAGCACGGTGTGGTTGTTGATGTAGTTGAACTGCAGCGTCTGATTGGCCGTCGGGCTTCCGGTGAGCTTGAATTCGCCGCGTTTGTTGTCATTGACGTTCACAAAGTTGATGCCCGTCTTGTCGAAGGTGTCCTGGTTCTCGATATTCGCCAGGCGCGTGGCGCCGAAGAACCAGAGCTTGTCGCGGACGAAGGGGCCGCCGAACGTCGCCTCGTAGTTGTTGTTCAGCTTGCTCGTGTGCACCACGCCGCTCTCTTCATCGAACGGCGTCAGCGTGCTCCACGTCGGGTTGGTCATGTTGCTGCGGAAGCTGCCCGAGAACGTGTTGCCTCCGCTCTTGGTGATGGCGTTCACGACGCCGCCGCTGAAGCGGCCGTACTCGGCTGAAATGCCGGACGTCAGGACCTGCGTCTCCTGAATCGCATCCTCGATGAAGAGCCGCTGCGGGGATCCAAACAGGTTGTCGTTGATGTCGATGCCGTTCATGAGGAAGACGTTGTCGTACGCGAACGCGCCGTTAATCGACAACTGGTTCGCGTTGGGTGTGTTGGTCGTCACGCCCGGCGACAGGCTGGCGATCCCCGTCAGCGTGCGCGGCGCCGGGATCCGGTCCACCGTCTGCTTGGTGATGTTGGCGCCGACGGTCGGCGTCGTGAGTTGATCGTTCACGTCCGCCGTCACGCTGACGGTTTCCGTGCGCGCCAGGCCCATGGCCATGTCCACGACCGCCACGCCGCCGAGCGGCACATCGGCGGTCTTTTCCGCAGGCGTCAGCCCTTCCTTGCTGACGCTGACGGTATACGTTCCGGGCGGCAGGCCGCGGAAGATGTAGGTGCCGTCCGCTTCCGTCACGGTCGTTCGCTCGGCCTGCAGGGCCGGGGATTTGATGGTCACGGTCACGCCGGGCACCGCGACCTTGTCGGGTGTCTGGACCGTGCCTCGCAGGATTCCCGTCTGGGTGCCCTGCGCGGCCGCGATGCTGGCGGTACTTGAGATGACAGCCGCCACGGCCAGGAATATCAGCCATTTCGCACGCATTTGACCTCCTGTAGTTCGGGGGAACCACCCCGGCTATCGCGAGACGCGTACCCCTCGCGCCTCGGCCATGGACGGGCGAAAACACGGGCTTTTGAGGGATCCAGAACCTGGCGGGGTCGCGGCCGGACCAAGGGTGGGGCGCGCCTTCCACACGGGTGGGCCAGCTGCTACCATTCGAACCGTGGTTCGAGAATCGAACAGCCGTTCGAATCAGCCGCTCCGGGCGCCGCGGCGAGCCGCCCGGCGGGACGCGCGGCGGGACGGCATCCTGCGGGCTGCGGCCGCGATGTTCCGCGATCGCGGCTTCGCCGACACCGGCATGCGCGACATCGCCGACGCCGCGGGGCTGTCGCCGGCGAATCTCTACCACTACTTCAAAGGCAAGGACGAAATCCTGTTCTATTGCCAGGACCGCGCGCTCGATCGGCTGCTCGACGGCATCGGCCGCGCGCGACGCCGGCGCGGACCGGTCCCGGATCGGCTGCGCGACGTGCTCGTCTCACACATGCGCGTGCTGCTCGACGAGATCGAAGGCGCCTCCGCGCATCTCCAGACCGATTCACTGTCTCCTCTGCTTCGCGCCCACATCGTGCAGAAGCGCGATGCGTACGAACGGGCGCTGCGCGGGCTCATCGCCACCGGCATCGCGCGCGGCGAATGCTCAGGCGCCGATCCGGCCGTGGCCGCCCGCGCGATGCTCGGCGCCATGAACTGGACCGTCACGTGGTTTACCCACGAGGGACCGCTGTCATCAGCGCAGGTGGGTCAGCAGATCGCGGATGTGCTCGTTCGTGGAATCACAACGGTAGATCAGGTTGCAGGTGGCAGGTGACAGATAGCAGGTTGCAGGCGACAGGTAACAGGTTACAGGTCAGGTGCCTCGTCAATGGTGAGGGCGTGGATGTGCTCGTTGATGGGTACAAGACCCTGCTGGAAGTGTTGCGCGAAGATCTGCAGCTCACGGGCACTAAGCACGGGTGCGAGCTGGGCGAATGCGGCGCGTGCGCCGTCCTCCTGGACGGCGAGCCGGTGCTGTCGTGCCTCACGCTGGCGGCCGAGCTCGATGGGCGCGCCGTGCTGACGGTCGAAGGCCTGACTCAGAACGGCCAGCTCCATCCGCTGCAGGAGGAGTTCGCCGATCGCGGCGCCGCGCAGTGCGGCTACTGCACGCCGGGAATGCTTGTCACCGCCAAAGCGCTCCTCGATCGCGAGCCCTCACCCACACCGGAACGGGTCCGCGAAGC
>DASUGC010000141.1:0-2101 GCA_036274235.1 Vicinamibacterales bacterium | reverse complement strand
GCGGCGGCGGTGACCGCCGGCAACGCCACCAGAGAAATTTGTCCCCCTGGCAGCCAGGGATCGAGCAGCCACCGGCACGCCACGGCGAGCGCCGCAAGGCCTGCTGCGATCGGATACCGTGCAGTCGGGGGGGACGGGGGCATCCTGTCTGAAATCCAGTCTCTCACGCTTTCTTCATGCGGACTGGTCGTGATTCCCACTATGCTCAACGCGAGGTGTTCATGGTGACGAGTCGACGGGCAATGTATGCGGCAAGTGTGATGTTCATGCTGGCAGTCGCCGGCGGCGTTCGCGATGCGGCCGCGCAAATCAAGCCCGGAGTGCTGATCGGCGTCAATTCAGCGAGCCTGACCATTCCGGAAACGTTCCTGCCTGTCGAAGATCTCGATCTCACGGTCAACGTCAAACGACGCACCGGCCTGATCGTGGGCGGATTCGTCGACGTCCCTGTGGGGAAGACTCTGGCGCTCGAGGTGGGCGCGCTGTTCAGTCAGAAGGGCTCCGCCACCGTCATTTCGATTCCTGGGGTGGTATCGGGAAGCGCCGACACGCGGATTCAGTACCTGGATATTCCAATCCTCGGCGTTGTCAGCGTCGCGAAATTTTCACAGGCCAGTGTGCATCTGCTGGCCGGCCCTTCCATCGGCGTGAAAATCGGCGCACGCCTGAAGGCGACTGTCGAGGGTCAATCGGAAACCCAGGACATCAACGATGAGATTCCGTCGACGGATGTGGGCCTGGTGCTCGGCGCACGGGTCGAATTCAGCCAGGGAGTGCTGGCCGAGTTTCGCTACACGCACGGCTTGACGGATTTGTCCGATACCGACGAGTCGGTCAAGAACCGCGTATTCTCGTTTCTCGTCGGCTATCGGTTTGGATCGTCGAAATAACTTCCGCCGCGGCGCGCAGGCCGCTTTCGACGGCGCCGTTCATATAGCCTTGCCACCGCACGCTCGTGTGCTCACCGGCAAAGAGCACGCGGCCGTGCGGACGCGCGAGCCAGTCCCGGAGTTCCGGATTCCAGCCGGGTGCGAACACGGCGTAGCCGCCGCGAGACCAGCGCTCCGCACCCCAGTCGATCGCGCGCGCCGTCAAGAGACGTGACGGTCGTCCAAGCCACCGCAGCGTGGCCGCGACTGTTGTGGGTCCGCCGTGGTCGAGCGCGCGCTGTAACTCGGCTGACGCTCCGCCACCGGCGAGGCACGACAGGATTGCGGCTCGCCCGCGATGTTGTTCGTTGCCGTCCCACACCGTGCCAATGGCCTGATTGGATCCGTACAGGCTCGCCAATCCGCGCCGGCGCCAGAACGGCGAGGAAAACTGCAGCAGCAGCCGCGTCGCGTCGCCGAGCTCGAGAGTACGAAACGCTTCGGCCTGCGGACGTGGCAGGGCCGGAGTGATGCGGAGTTCGTTCACCAGCGGTGGTGGAATGGCGACGATGCAGTAGTTGGCGGTGATGCGGGCGAGTCCGCGCGGACCATCGAGCGTGGCGCTGATGCCGTTTCGTGTTGCGTGCAATTGACGGACGGCGGTTCCGAGAACAGCCGGCGTGCGGAGCGAGCGCGCCAGTTCCGTGGCGATGCGATCGTTGCCGCCCGCCACGCGGAACATTCCGCCGTCGCCAGCAAACGGGTCGGCGGCGAAAAAATCGACGAGCGCCAGCAGGGACAGCCCTTCAGGATCCGCCAGGAACAATCCGCGAAATGCTCGCAATCGCTCCAGGACGAATCGCCTCGACGCATCTCCGCGTCGTCGGGGGAGCGCGCGAACCCAATCGGCGACGGAGATGGACGAGAGGTCGCGCGAGATGGCGGTATCCCAGCGCTGCTCGCCCAGCTTGTAGTCGCGGATCAGGTTATTGAGCGGCTCCTGAATTTCCGGCGAGCCGGCGTACATCGACTGCACGCGCAGCCGCCCGCCCCGATCGGGACCGTAGTACCCAAAGCCGCGGCCAAGTATGGGAACCACCTTGAGCTTGAACCGGCGGGCGAGCGCGAGCACGGACGATTGGTCCGACTCGATCATGTCGGCGCCGCCCTCGGCGTGCTGTCGCTCGGCGAACCCGTCGCGACAGGTCCAGACGCGGCCGCCGACGCGCTCC
>DASUGC010000140.1:0-2866 GCA_036274235.1 Vicinamibacterales bacterium | reverse complement strand
GATCGTGCCCTGGCTGAGGCCGGCGCGTCGTGGAGTGCCGTGGATGCGATCGCAGTGACGCAGGGCCCCGGGTTGGTCGGGTCATTGCTCGTCGGCGTGTCATTTGCCAAAGCGGCGGCCATGGCGATCGATCGACCCGTGATTGCCGTGCATCACCTGGCCGGCCACATCGAGTCGATCGTCCTGGAGCACGGCGCAATCCCGTTGCCGGCCGCCATTCTCGTCGTGTCTGGCGGACACACCAGCCTGTACCTTGTGGAGGAGCCCGGCCGGTATCAACTGGTCGGCCGGACGCGCGATGATGCGGCCGGCGAAGCCTACGACAAGGTCGCGCGATTACTGGGTCTTGGCTATCCCGGCGGGCCGCTGATCGATCGCCGCGCGAAGCTGGGTCGAGACGATGCCGTGCGGCTGCCGCGGCCAAAGTTCACCCACCGGGATCGCAACGCACTCCCCGCCGATCTGGGCCGCGACGCCCTCACCGGCAGGCCGATTGCGGAGTTCAGTTTCTCCGGACTCAAGACTGCCGTGATCCGGCTGCTCGAGGAACACGGCATTCGCGTCGCGCAGGGACTGGGCGTCACCGCCGAAACGCCGCTGCCCGACGAGACCATCAACGACATCTGCGCCAGTTTCCAGCGCGTCGTCGTCGAAGCGCTGGTCGATCAGACGTTTCAGGCGGCGCAGAACCTGGGTGCGCGAAGCATCGGCATCGCGGGCGGGGTTTCCGCCAACAGCCGGCTGCGGCAGGACGCCGTTGAACGTGGCCACCGGGAGGGGCTGCCGGTCTTTGTGCCCAGGCTCGCCCTCTCCACCGACAACGCCGCGATGATCGCGGCTGCCGGCTTGCGGAAACTCGAACGCGGCGAAGTCTCACCGCTCGACTTCAACGCCGTGGCGACGATGGACATTCAGTAGCGTGAAAACTCACACCGACTATCTCTGGTTCAACACGAAACAGCGTCAGGAGTTCATCCGCATCACGGACGATGTGGCGCGCATTGTCAGGAAGAGCGGTGTCCAGGAAGGCATCGTGCTGGTGTCCGCCATGCACATCACAGCGGCCGTGTACGTGAACGACTGGGAAGACGGGCTCATCCACGACTTCCAGGTGTGGCTGGAGAAGCTTGCGCCTGCGGGTCTGCCGTACGAGCACCATCGAACTGGCGAAGACAACGCCGATGCGCATCTCAAGCGCACGATCATGGGACACCAGGTGATCGTCCCCATCACCGCTGGGTCGCTCGATCTCGGGCCGTGGGAGCAGGTCTTCTATGCCGAGTTCGACGGACAACGCCGCAAGCGGGTGGTGGTCAAGGTCATGGGCGAATGACTTCAGGGACGGGGTGGGTCCAAGGGTCCATGGTCCAAAGGTCCAAAGGTTCGGTCCTCAGGGTCCAGAGGTCCGGTCCAAGGGTTCCCTGATGGATGCCATGGACGTCGTGCGTCGCTTCTTTCTGGCCCTGAATTCAGGCGACTCGTCATCGCTGTGCGCGCTTTACGATCCGGATTGCGTGGTTGAACAAACCTGGATTGGCCGGCGAGAAACGCTGCGGGGCATTGAGGATGTGGGCGCCGCGTGGCGCGATGAGATCGATCGCTATGCCGGGGCCATGGCCGGCGGGCATCGGTTCGATGTCACGCGCATCGCCGGCATTGAGACCGGCTGGGGCTGGGTCCGCGCCGAGTGGGTCCGGAGCGTCACCGGGCGTGCCGATGGCGCCGAGCGACATGCCGTCGGCTACTCGCACTTCTGGATCGAGGACGGCCGCATCCGCCGGCATCGCACGGTTTCCGACGACGTGCCGGCCATTCGCGCGCGCGGGGCACGGCCGCCGTCCGAACGCCGCTATCCCACGCGGCCATTGGTTGGCGTCGGCGCGGTTGTCTTGTCTGACGCCGGCGACGTGCTGCTCGTGAAGCGGAAGCAGGAACCGCTGGCAGGGCAGTGGAGCCTGCCCGGGGGCATGCTGGAGCTTGGCGAGACGCTCGAGGCCGGCACGGCGCGCGAAATCGAGGAAGAGACGGGCCTTGTGATCTCCGTCGGTCCTGTCGTCGAGGTCTTCGATCGCATCCTGTTGGATGAGGACGCGCGCGTGCGGTATCACTTCGTATTGATCGACTACCTCTGCCGTGTCCGCGGCGGGACCCTGGCCCCCGGATCCGATGTCGAGGCCGCCGAATTCGTCGCGCCCGCGAACGTCGACGCGCACGTGGCCACGGCGAAAGCGAGAGACGTGGTCAAGAAAGCGCTGGCGATGTGACACCTGCCGCACCTGCCGCACCTGTCGTACCTGTCGTACCCGTCGTACCCTTCGTACCCGTCGTACCCGAGTACAATCTCGCAGATGTCTGACTCCCTGCTTTCGCGGGATCGTGCCTGGGCCCTGGTCACCGAGCACGTGCAGGGCGAAAGCCTGCGCAAACATCTGCTCGGCGTCGAAGCGGCCGTGCGCGGCTACGCGCGCATGTTTGGCGAGAACGAAGACGAGTGGGGCTTTGTCGCGCTCGTGCACGACATGGACTATGAGAAGTATCCCGATCGTGAAAACCACCCATATCGAGGCGTGGAGATGCTCAAGAACCTGGGCTATCCCGAATGGGTGACGCGCGCGATTCTGTCCCACGCGGACTACAGCGGCGTGCCGCGCGAAACGAAGCTCGAGCGGACCCTCTTTGCCTGTGACGAGATGAGCGGCTTCATCGTGGCCGCCGCGCTGGTTCGGCCCTC
Source organism: Vicinamibacterales bacterium (assembly GCA_036274235.1). Taxonomy (GTDB): domain Bacteria; phylum Acidobacteriota; class Vicinamibacteria; order Vicinamibacterales; family SCN-69-37; genus DASUGC01. The sequence goes on along the minus strand of DASUGC010000140.1, from coordinate 135 downwards.
CAAGAGTGTGCTGGACCTCGAGGCGTCGTCGGTGATGAAACGGATGAAGGACAAGGCCTTTGCCCGCGCCGTGCCGCGGGAGGATCTTCGTAAAGGCGCCGACGAAATGGGCTTACCGCTCGATCAGCACATCAC
>DASUGC010000139.1:0-19724 GCA_036274235.1 Vicinamibacterales bacterium | reverse complement strand
GGGGGTGGGGCCCCGCGCGCAACTCATAAAGAGTCCGCGAAGCCCCGAGCGGAGCGAGGGCGCTGAGCGGCCGAGCGGGCGAGGAGCCCGCGAGGAGCGCGCGGGGGTGGGGCCCCGCGCGCAACTAATAAACAGAGGACTCATGACCCGAACGCACGCAGGATTCGTCGTTGCGCTGGCCTCCGCAGGTGTTGCCATCGTGAGCGCGCGCGCGCCGCAGAAGGCCGGGCCCGTCTTTGCCGACGGGCAGGCGCAGGTCGTGCCGGCGTTCCAGGATCCCGCGCAGTGGATCCGCGAGAAGCTGTGGGTCGAATCGGAGTTCGACTCCGACGGCGACGGCGCGAAGGACCGCATGTTTACCGACGTGGTCCGGCCGAAGCAGACCGAAACCGAAGGCCTGAAGGTGCCGGTGATCTACGAGTCGTCGCCGTACTACGCCGGCACGCAGGGCGATCGCTCAAAGCTGTGGAACGTGAATCAGGAAGTCGGCGATCCGCCGCCCGCGCGCGAGTCGCAGGGCCCGATTCCCTTCAAGCCCGAGCGGGCACAAGTGTCGAACTCGATCGTTGGTGACTGGGTTCCGCGCGGTTTTGCGGTGGTCCACTCCGAAGCGCCGGGGACGGGTTTGTCTCAGGGATGTGTCACGGTCGGCGATGCGCCGGAACGCCTGGCGCCCAAGGCCGTGATCGACTGGTTGAATGGCCGCGCCAAGGGGTACACGACCGCGACGGGATCGACGGAGGTGAAGGCCACGGCGTGGTCCACCGGGAAAGTGGGAATGATCGGCACCTCCTACAACGGCACATTGCCGGTGGCGGCGGCGGTGACAGGTGTCAAAGGCCTGGAGGCGATCATTCCCGTGGCGCCGAACACCTCCTATTACCACTACTACCGCACGAACGGCCTCGTCCGGCATCCGGATGGCTGGCTCGGCGAGGACATCGATTTCCTGTACGACTACATCAACAGCGGCGATCCCGATCGGCGCGACGGCTGCAACAAGAGGTATCGCGACGGCGAATTCGCGGCCGGACGCGATCGGCAGCACGGCGACTACAACGACTTCTGGGCCAGGCGCGATCTCCTGCCGCTCGTCGGCAACATCAGGGCCGCGGTCCTGATGGCGCACGCCTTCAACGACTGGAACGTCGTCCCGGAACACAGCGTCCGCATTTACACCGCGCTCAAAGGCCGCGTGCCGCTGGAGGCGTACTACCATCAGGGCGGCCACGGCGGCGATCCGCCGATGGACATGAAGAACAAGTGGTTCTCGCACTTCCTGTATGGCGTCGCCAACGGCGTCGAGAAGGGCGGGCCGCGCGCGTTCATCGTGCGGGAGCCCGTGCCCGCGCCGCCTCCGGCCGCAGGTGCGCCGCCGCCGGGACGAGGCCGCGGTGGGCCCGCACTGCCGCCGACGCCGTACGCGGACTACCCCAACCCGGCCGCGGCGCCCGTGACGCTGAAGCTTGCGGGCGCGGGGAACCAGATCGGTATCCTGGCGCAGGCGCCAGCCACGAATCAGCAGTCATTCCTCGAAATGCTCATCGACGACGTCGGTCAGAGTGCGGCGGCGCTGGCGATGAAAACGGAGTCGCCGAATCGGCTCATGTTTTCGACGCCGGAGTTGATCGCGCCGGTCCACCTCTCGGGCTATTCGCGGATCACGATCGCGCTGGCCTCGAACAAGCCGGCGGCCAATCTTTCCGTGTATCTCGTGCAACTGCCGTGGACGGACGGTCCGATCAACACGACCAACCTGATTACGCGCGGCTGGGCCGATCCGCAGAACGCGGCGTCGCTCACGCGCGGCGGCAACTACGATTCCAAGGTCGCGGGCACGCCCCTGACGCCGGGCAAGCAGGTGGTGATGACGTTCGATCTGGAACCCGACGATCAGATCGTCCCCGCCGGCAAACGTATCGCGCTCATGATCTTCTCGAGCGACCGGGGCTTCACTCTGTGGCCCAAGCCGGGGACGGAACTGACCATCGACCTCGCGCGGACACAGATCACGTTGCCGGTGGTGGGTGGGGCGGCGGCGTGGACGAAGGCCGTCAGTAAGTGACACCTCGCAGCTAACAGCGGATCGACAATCCGATCGTGCATGTCTGAGTTCAACAATCCGTTCGGCGCGCTGAAGGCCCTGAAAGATCGGCTCCCGCCGGCGCCCGAACCGGTTCAGCCGGCGGCTGCGCCTGCGGAGACCGCGAAGGCCAAGGGCCCCGGCGGCAAGACATATCCCCGAGCCGTCGTCCGCATGGAGCGTGCCGGCCGCGGCGGTAAAGAGGCGACCGTCATCGAACAGTTGGAGCTCGCTCCGGCCGAGCGGGAACAGTGGCTCAAGGCGCTCAAGGCCGCGCTCGGGTGCGGCGGCAGCATCTCGGGCGCCGACATCATGCTGCAAGGCGATCATCGCGAGCGGCTCAAGACGCTCCTCTCCGCCCGCGGTGTGAAGCGCGTCATCATCGGCTGAGGCGTCCGTGAAACGGAAGAAGTACGAAGAACATCTTCAGCCGCTCGAGGTCGAGCTCAACAACCTGACACGTTGGCTGCAACACACCGGCCGGCGCATGGTCGTCCTCTTCGAGGGGCGCGACACGGCAGGGAAGGGTGGCGTGATCAACGCCATCACCGCGTCGCTCAACACGCGACAGGTTCGCGTGGTGGCGCTGGCCAAACCGTCCGATCGCGAGCGCTCGCAGTGGTACTTCCAGCGCTACATCGAGCACCTGCCGGCGGCCGGCGAGCTCGTCCTGTTCGATCGGAGCTGGTACAACCGCGCCGGTGTCGAGAAAGTCATGGGCTTCTGCACCGACGCCGAGTACCGCCGGTTCCTCGAGCAGGCGCCTGTCTTCGAACGCATGCTCGTCGATGACGGCTTGTTGCTCTACAAGTACTGGCTCGCCGTGGACCAGTCGGAACAGGAGGAACGCTTCGCCGAGCGTGCCGAAGATCCGCTCAAGCGGTGGAAGCTGTCACCAATTGATTTGAAAGCGCGGGAGCATTACGACGACTACACGCGCGCCCGGCGGGCGATGTTCAAGGCCACCCATACCAGGCACGCGCCCTGGTACGTCGTTCGCTTTGACGACCAGCGGCGCGGGCGGCTGAATCTGATTCACCATCTGCTCCAGCACGTGGATGACACGGCGGTGCCGTCTCCCGCGATCACGCTGCCCACGCTCAAGCACGCGCTGTCGAAAGAGCATTTCAGCGGCCGCGTGCGGCCCATCAAGGAAACGTACTGAGGTTGCGACCCGTCTCATTTGTGGCGTCTAAATGAGATCAGTCTCATTTAGTGATACCATTTGTGCACGATGTCGCACGTCAGAACCCAGCCCATCGCGCTGAGCGCGCTCGGCGCCGGCCGGACCGGCCGGCTCCACGAGGCCCGTCTGGACGCGCAATCCGTCGGATTGCTGCGTGCCCTTGGCCTTTCGGGGGCTGAGGAGTTCCGGCTGTGCAAGGCCGGCGAACCGTGCATTCTGCAGGTCGGCGGGACGCGCATCGGCGTGTCGCGCACGGTCGCCTCCCAGATTTTCGTGATTCCCGACCCGCCGTCGGCCTGACCACTCGAATGGCTGTCGCTCCCGTCATTGACACCGCCCCGGGCCAGCCGGGGCCGCAGGCGCCTGTCCGGTTGCGGGCGCTGCTGGTCGGTAATCCCAATACGGGCAAGACGACGCTCTTCAACCTGCTGTGCGGCGCCCGGGCCAAGACCTCGAACTTTCCAGGTACGACGACGGCGCTGCGGACCGGCACGCTCAAACGCGGCCACGTGTCCGTCGAAGTGCTGGACATGCCGGGCATCTACGACGAGATGCTGGATACGCCCGAAGCACGCATCGTGCGCAACGCCATGGGCGACGCCCGGCAGAAGGACGACCTCGTCATCGTCATCGTGGACGCGTCGAATCTGAGCCGGCATCTGGTGCTGGTGGGACAGTTGCTGGCGGCGCACACGCGGCTCATTCTCTGCCTGAACATGCTGGACGTGGCCGAGCGGCGCGGACTCGCGGTGGATGCGGCGGCTCTGGTTGAGCGTCTGGGCGTGCCGGTTGTCCCGATGGTGGCGGCGCGGGGACTGGGGATCGAAGATCTGCGGCGCGCGATTGAGCGGGTGGCGGACGAACACGGCGGCTCAGTTCGCGCGGCGAGCGGGCCACCGGCCGATGCGGCGCACGAGGTCCTCACAGCATGGGCCCGCAGCGTGGCGGCCGGGGTTGTCCGTCGAACAGAAGAGCCCGGACGAAGCGGCCGCGAATTCACCGAACGGCTGGATCGGCTGCTCACACATCCGGTGCTCGGTTTCGCCGTGTTCATCGCGGTCATGGGCGGGCTGTTCTTCGCGCTGTTCTTCCTGGCCAAGGTGCCGATGGAGCTCATCGACGCCACCTTCGCGGGGCTCAGCGCGCTGGTCCAGCATTACTTTCCAGCCGGGGCCATTCGCGATCTGCTCACCGACGGCGTGATTGGCGGCATCGCCGGCACGGTGGTGTTCCTGCCGCAGATCTGTTTTCTGTTCTTCCTCATCAGCCTGCTGGAGGACACGGGGTATCTGGCGCGGGCCGCTTTCGTCATGGACCGGTTCCTGCACAGATTCGGCCTGCCGGGCCATGCGTTTGTCCCGTTGCTGACCGCGCACGCCTGCGCGCTGCCGGGCATCATGAGCACGCGGCTCATTCCCGATCGACGCGATCGGCTCGTGACGATTCTGGTGGCGCCGTTCATGAGCTGTTCGGCCCGGTTGCCTGTCTTCGTCATGCTGACGAGCCTGCTTTTTGCCGGCTATCCGGCGCTGGCGCCCGTCGCGTTCGCGGGCTGCTTCATGCTCGGGGCCGGCGCGGCGTTCCTGAGCGCCATGCTGTTCAGCCACACGATCCTGAAAGGGAAGGCGCGCCCGATCATTCTGGAGTTGCCCGCCTACCAGGTGCCGTCGATTAGAAATGCCGTGCTCACGGCGCGCGATCAGGGCCTGTCGTTCCTGAAGACCGCCGGCACCGCGATCATGGCGATCTGCGTGGTCATGTGGTGGCTCAGCGCGTATCCGCACGTCGCGCCACCGGCGGAGGCCGTCGCACTGCGCGCCCAGGCTTCAGCGGCCGCCACGCAGCCGGCCGACGCGACCGCGATGGTCGATCAAGCCAGTCGCCTGGAATCCCGGGCGCAGCAGGCGGGGAGCTTTGCGGGATGGCTCGGTCATGCCATCCAGCCTGTGTTTGCGCCGCTGGGCTACGACTGGCAGCTGAGCGCCGGACTGCTGACGAGCTTCCTCGCCCGTGAAGTCTTCGTGTCCACCATGGCGGTGCTGGCCGGCGCGGGCGACGACGAGGCGGGTGTGATGGCCGGCGTGCGAACGATGCGCCGCGAAGACGGCCGCTCCGTCTTCACGCCGGCGACGTCGGCGAGCGCGCTCGTATTTTTTGTGCTCGCGATGCAGTGCCTGCCGACGCTCGCCGTCACGCGGCGCGAGTCTGGCAGTCTGAAGTGGTCCGCGCTACAGTTGGGGTACATGTCCGGCGTGGCCTACCTCGCGGCGTTCGTCGTCTATCAGTCGCTTACGGCAATGGGAGTGTCGTAGATGTCACTGCAGGACGCATTTGTCACGCTGATCGCCATTGGCGCCGCCGGCACCCTCGGCTGGCGGTGGTTCAGAGCGCGGCGCCGGCCGGCTGAAACGTGTGCATCCTGCCAGCCAGCCAACACGGGCGCGCCGGTTCAGATCCGCAAGAGCGCCAAAAGCGCCTGAAGCATATTTCGCGCGGACGGCGCCAACGCCTCCGCCGCGCACGGCTGCGCCATTGGGGTACAACTGGTGCGCCAATGGCGCACCAGCTCAAGAACGCGCACGAGCTCGACGACGGATGCGCGAACGCCTCCGCCGCGCACCGCTGCGCCATTGGGGTACTGCTGGTGCCCCAATGGCGCACCAGCTCAAAAAAAGATCCTCGAGTCCGACTGTCGGCGGCGCGCGGGCGGGCGGCTGGCGGGCTGTGAGGTTGGACTGAGAGCGCGTCAGTCCGGTGGGTGTCTGTTCTTGATCCAAACGGGGAACAGGGTCGGTGCGGACGCTCCTACCCGATGCGCTCAGCGCACGAGTAGCCGCTCGACGCAGGACTCCAGGTCGCGCACTCTCCGCTCTCGTTCCGTCCGCGGGAGAGTGCGCATCCTGAATCGGCTCCTCATTGTGCAAATTGAACGCCAGTGCGGAACTGGCGGGATCGCCGCAATCCGATCGCGGCTTCGCTCAGACGCTGCGGAATCCTCCGCAGTGAGGCGTGATTTTTCACGCCGGCGAGCAGGCGGGTGGACCCGGGAACCTGTAAACTGTCGCCCCATGCTGGCCTACATTTCCGGGGCACTCATCAACGCAGCGGCGATCGAGCGGTCCCGGGCGCTGTACGAGCGGTTTGGCGAGGCCTGCCGCACGGCCGGCTGGGACGCGTATGTGCCGCACCAGCACGCGGACCCGGAACGAGACCGCCACCTGAGCAATGTCGAAGTCGCCGAGCGCGACATCGATCAGGTTTCGGCGGCCGATGCGCTCGTGGCGTACGTCGGCGAACCGTCGCTCGGCGTCGGCGCTGAAGTCGCCATCGCCCTGCGGGCCGGTAAGCGCGTACTCGTGCTGGCTGAATCGGACGCCCGCGTGTCGCGCTTTCTCCTCGGGCTTGCGGAACTGCACCCATCGCAGGCGCACATCTTCCGCTACGGCTCGATTGACGACGCGGCGCGGTGGATTACAACGCAGTTATCCATCTAGCGCCGTGGCAGCCACGCCACGCTCCGCGCCGTCAGGCCCTCGCGCACGAAGCCGGCCTCTCGATCCAGCGCGGCCAGCGCCGCTGGTAACGGCTCCTCAAATCGCCACTCGTCCGCCCTGGCGCCCGCTCGTTCAGCCCGCGCCGCCACATCGTCCCACCACGGCACGAGCCGGCGGCCGATCGGCTCGACGATGATGATGGCTGTGTGCGTGGCGAGGGCGTGAATCGCGCGCTCGGCGCGGCCGCGCCCGTCGGGCTGAAGCTCATTGAGCGCCCAGCCGAGCACGATGCCGCGCGGTCGCGACGTCGTGGTTTCGGTGCGACGAGAGGCGAGCCGCTCGAGTTCCAGCACGAGATCCGCGCGCTGGAGCCTGGCCGGTATCCGCCAGTCACGGCAGTTCCGGCGCGCTTCTTCGAGTGCCCACGCGTGTCGATCGATGCCCTCGATTGCCGGTGCCTGCGCGCATTCGCCGGCCCATGCGATGGAGGCGACGCCCGTGCCGCACCCGAGATCGCTAAGGCTGTCGAGCGGCGTAGCGGCGGCGCCCAACGCCCGCACGACCGCGCGCATCGTCAGGAAGTGGAGCGGCGCGTAAAAGCCGGCAAAGGCGGCGCGCTTGCCGGAAGAATCCAGCGGCGTGCGATCCGGCAGCAGGTGTCGGCGTTCGACGTACCGGGCCGAGAGCGCACGGATCGCCTTGAGAAACTCGGAACGCGACATCGCGGCGCCGTGGCGGGCGGCGAGCGCGTCGAGCCACGCCCCAACGTCAGGCCGGCCTGTCGCCATCGGGATGCGGCGCAGCCGCCGCCCTGGCTCTGACGTATCGCGACGGCAACGCGTGGCCGACGAATCGTTCGATTCCCAGCGACGCGTGATAGACCGCGTCGAGCGACACGCCCGTCTCGTAGCCCAGGCCGTGAAGCATGTACAACAGATCTTCGGTGGCCAGATTGCCCGACGCGCCCGGCGCGTACGGGCAGCCGCCGAGGCCGCCGGCCGAGGAATCGAACGTCGAAATAGCGAAATCAAGCGACGCCAGGACGTTCGCGAGCGCGGTGCCGCGCGTGTCGTGGAAGTGCAGCGCGATCGAAGACGCCGGGATGTGCACCGTGAGCGCTTCGAGCCGGCGCCTGACGTCGCCGGGGTGCGCGATGCCAATGGTGTCGCTGACGGCCACTTCGCAGGCGCCAAGATCGAGCAAGGCCTGTGTGAGATCGACGACGCGGGCGATGGGGACGTCGCCCTCATACGGACATCCGAATGCGGTCGATAAATAGCCGCGCACGCGCAGGCCCTCGGACAGCGCCCGGCGGGCGACGTCGGCGTACGTGGCCAGCGACGCCTCGATCGACTGGTTGATGTTGCGGCGGCTGAACGTTTCCGAGGCCGCCGCAAACATGGCGATCTCGGTGACGCCCGCCGCGCGCGCGCGCTCGAGGCCTTTCACGTTCGGCGCGAGCGCCGTGTATCGCGTGCCCGGCCGCCGCAGGATTCCCGCGGCCACGTCGTCCGCGTCCGCCATCTGCGGCACCCAGCGCGGATTGACGAACGCGGAGACTTCGATCGCGGGCAGGCCCGCGGCGCTGAGCGCGTCGATGAATGCGATCTTGGCGGAGAGCGGCACGGCCGCCGGCTCGTTCTGGAGCCCGTCGCGCGGCCCAACCTCGTAGATCGTGATGCGCCCGCCAGACGAAGCCATGACCTACTCCAGTTCGAGCAGCGCCTGATCCGGCTGCACCAGCTCGCCCTCCCGGCAATGGATGGCGCGGACGACGCCGTCGCGCGGCGACCTGATCGGCAATTCCATTTTCATCGCTTCGAGCGCGATGAGGACGTCGCCATTGTGGACCCGGTCCCCGGCCTTGACGGCGATGCGCACGACCGTCGCCGGCATCGGCGACATGAATGCCTCGTCGTGCCGCGGGTCGCGCCTGTCCCGCCCGCGAGCGCCGTGTGTGACGGTGAAGGCGAAGACTTCGCCGGCGACGCTGACCCAGACGACGTCTCCTGTCGCCGCCGCCGCGCCGGAGAGCGAGCGAGTGAGGCCGGCAACCGACAGCCGATCGCCCTCGGGCGTGACCGTTGCGGCAACGGCGTCCGACTCGTCGCCCGCGTTGAGCACGACACGCGTGCCGGCCACTTCGGCCGTCCACTCGGCGGCATCACTGACGAGATGAAGGCGCTTGGGCATGACGCTTACCAGGACACCGGACCCAGCGCATCCCACGGATCGATGCCGGGCGCCTCGGCGTCAATCGGCGCGGCCGGTTCGGCATCTCGCGCGGACGCAAACGCGGCCATGACGGCGGCCGCCCGGGCGACCTCCGGCGCAGGCGGCGACGACAATTCCTCGAGACAGCTCTCGATGAAACGTGTGTGCGCCTGAATCTGTTGCACTTCCGGCTGGGCGATCAGGCGCCGCAGGAACGCGATGTTGTGCCGGAGGCCGAGGATCTCATACGACTCGAGCGCCGCGGCCAGCCGCGCGAACGCCTGTTCCCGAGTCGCACCGTGGGCGATCAATTTCGCCAGCAACGGGTCGTAATGAACCGTAACGGTCTGGCCGGCGGCCACGCCGCTGTCGACGCGAATGCCTTCACCGGCCGGCTCGACGTACCGCAGGAGGCGCCCCGCCTGCGGCAGCAGGCGCCGCGAGTCTTCCGCGTAGATGCGCGCTTCCACCGCGTGGCCCGTCGCCTGGACCCGGGCTTGTGTGAAGGGCAGCGGCTGGCCTGAGGCGACCAGGATCTGCGCCCTGACGAGATCGAGACCGGTGACGGCCTCCGTGATCGGATGTTCCACCTGCAGTCGCGTGTTCATCTCGAGGAAATAGAACTGCGCGTCGTCACCATCGCCCTCGAGCAGAAACTCCACGGTGCCGGCGTTGACGTAGCCAGCCGCACGGCCGGCGGCGATGGCCGCATTCGTGATGCGATCGCGAACGGCGGCGGACAGCCGCGGCGCCGGCGCCTCTTCGATCACCTTCTGATGGCGCCGCTGGAGCGTGCAGTCGCGCTCCATCACGTGCACGAGGTGGCCGTGCGTGTCGCCGAAGATTTGCACCTCGATATGTCGCGCGCGATCGATCAGGCGCTCAACGTAGAGCGTACCGTCGCCGAACGCGCGCGCCGCTTCGCTGCCGGCGGCGCGCACGGATTCCTCGAGGCCGGCTTCGTCCCGGACGACGCGCATGCCTTTGCCGCCGCCGCCGGCCGCGGCTTTGAGCAGCACCGGCAGTCCCACGGCGCGCACCGCGGCCGCGACCGCGGCCACATCCTGAGCGGCCGGCGTCTCACCCGGTACCACCGGCACGCCGGCAGCCGCCATCATGGCGCGCGCCCCGGTCTTGGATCCCATCCGCCGGATCACCGCCGCGGGAGGGCCGATGAAAATGAGGCCTGCCCGTTCGCACGCGTCCGCGAACTGGGCGTTCTCGGACAGGAATCCATAGCCAGGATGGACCGCGTCGGCGCCGGCCCGCCGTGCCGCGCCAATCACGCGCGCGCTGTTCAGGTAACTGTCGATGGCGGGCGCCGGGCCGATGGACTCGGCGGCGTCGGCCTCGCGGACGTGCGGCGCGTCGCGATCGGCGTCCGAATAGACGGCGACCGTTTCGATGCCCATCGCCCGGCACGTCCGGATGACGCGCCGCGCGATTTCGCCTCGATTGGCGATGAGAACGCGATTGATCATGTATCGGAGTTCATTCCTGATCTGTGGGCTTCGCCCCCAGACCCCCGACACGCTCACTCCCGCGGCTCGTCCGTGGGCTCGATTCGGACAAGCCGCGAGTTCGTTCGCGTGGCTCGCTCGCCGACGGCTCGCTCGCGGCCCACGCCGCCGGTCGCTTCTCGAGGAAGGCGCGCAGGCCCTCCTGGCCTTCGGGCGAGACCCGCTGCGTCGCGATCTGGTCAACGGTCAGCGCCAGGACCTCGGCTGGGCGTTTCCCGTAGACATCCGTCAGGAGGCGCTTGGTGGCCGCGACGGCCGACGGCGCGGCCTTGCGGAATCGCGCGACATGTTCATCCACCGCCCGGTCCAGATCAGCGGCGGGCACGACGGTATGCACAAGGCCGATGTCTTTCGCGCGTGCCGCTGAAAACCGCGTGCCCGACAGGCACAGCTCGCGCGCGGCGGAAAGGCCGATCTTGCGCACGACATACGGCGAGATCATCGCGGGCAGGATGCCGAGCACCACTTCCGTAAACCCGAACAGCGCATCGTCGGCCGCCACCACGACATCGCAGACGGCCGCGAGCCCGGATCCGCCGCCGAGCGCGGCGCCGTGAATGCGGCCAATCAGCGGCACCGGCATGCGATCGAGCGCGAGGAACATCGAAGCGGCCTGCCGCGCGTCCGCCAGGTTCTCTTCGCGCGAGTAGCCCAGCATCTTCGACATCCACTGGACGTCCGCGCCAGCGGAGAACACCGGGCCGGATCCGCGCAGCACGACCGCGCGGATCGATCCATCCGCCGGCACGCCCGCGGCAAAGGCCGTCAGTTCTTCGATCATGGCCTCGTTGAAGGCATTGCGGACGTCGGGCCGGTTGAGCGTCACGGTCGTGACGGCGCCGCGTTCGATCAGGATGGCCGACACGTTACATCCGGAAGATGCCGAACCTGGCGTCCGGGATTGGCGCGTTGTACGCCGCCGATAAACCCAGCGCCAGAGCCTCACGCGTCCGCGCCGGATCCAGAATGCCGTCGTCCCAGAGCCGCGCGGTCGAGTAGTACGGCGAGCCTTCGCGATCGTACTTCTCGAGAATGGGCGCCTTGATCGCGGACTCCTCGCCGCTCGACAAGGACTTGCCCTCGCGGGCGAGCTGATCTTTCTTCACGGTCGCCAGCACCGAGGCCGCCTGCTCGCCGCCCATGACGGAAATCCTGGCGTTGGGCCACATCCACAGAAGCCGGGGCTCGTACGCGCGGCCGCACATGCCGTAGTTGCCGGCGCCGAATGAACCGCCGGTGACGACGGTGAACTTCGGCACGACGGAGTTGGCGACGGCGTGCACCATTTTGGCGCCGTCCTTGGCGATGCCGCCGCGCTCGTACTGACGGCCGACCATGAAGCCGGTGATGTTCTGGAGAAAGATCAATGGAATGCCGCGCAGGTTGCAGAGCTCGATGAAGTGCGTCGCCTTGAGCGCGGATTCAGAGAACAGCACGCCGTTGTTGGCGACGAACCCGGCAAGGAAGCCGTGCAGCCTCGCGAATCCCGTGACGAGGGTGTTGCCATAGCGCTGCTTGAATTCGTCGAAGCGCGATCCGTCCACCAGCCGCGCCAGCACTTCGCGCACGTCGTACGGCTTGCGTGTATCGACGTTCACCAGGCCGTACAGTTCCTCAGGATCGTACTTGGGCGCCTCCGGCTGCGTCATGTCCCCGGGCAGGCGCTTCCATGAGTGCAGCGTGCTGACAATCGTGCGCGCCAGTTGCAGCGCATGTTCGTCGTCTTCCGCGAAGTAGTCGGCAACTCCCGAAAGCCTTGTGTGCACGTCGGCGCCGCCGAGTTCCTCGGCCGTGACGTCTTCACCGGTGGCGGCCTTCACCAGGGGCGGCCCGCCCAGAAAGATCGTGCCGGTGCCCTTGACGATGATGGTTTCGTCGGACATGGCAGGGACATAGGCGCCACCGGCGGTACAGGAGCCCATGACGACCGCGATCTGCGGGATCCGCTCCGCGGACATGCGGGCCTGATTGAAGAAGATGCGCCCGAAATGGTCGCGATCCGGAAACACCTCGGCCTGCAGGGGCAGAAAGGCGCCGCCCGAATCCACCAGATACACGCACGGCAGCCGATTCTGAAGCGCGATCTCCTGCGCGCGCACGTGCTTCTTGACCGTGATGGGGAAGTACGTCCCGCCTTTCACGGTGGCGTCGTTGGCGACGATCATCACTTCGCGTCCGGAGACCCGACCGATCCCCGTGACCACACCGGCCGCCGGCGCCTCGTTGTCATAGAGATCCCACGCCGCCAGGGCCGACAGCTCCAGAAACGGCGTGTCGGCGTCGATCAGTTGTCCGATGCGGTCGCGGACAGGGAGCTTTCCCTGCTGCCGATGCCGTTCCAGGTATTTGGCCCCGCCGCCCTCAGCGGCAACCTTCTGGCGTTGACGCAGCTCGGCGAGCAGCGCCGTCATGCGCTCGCGGTTCGCGGCAAATTCCGGGGTGTCGGTCTTGAGCCGGCTGGTGAGAACGTCCATGGGATTGGCGAGTGGCGGCTACCAGCCGCAGCAGTCGGTCTTGAAGCCGCAGTTCGGACAACGCCAGACCGCGTGCATGCGAAACATCTCCGTCCCGCACCGCTCGCACGCGACGGCATCCGATGACTTCTTCTGTTGAAGTGGCGCAGACGAAGTCAGACGCGCCGTCGAGTCTGAGGGTAGAGCCGGCGGCTGGGTACTCCGAACGGACTCCGACATGGGGCGATTATACTGACGCTGTTGGACAAAGTCAGAGTCGGGGGCGCGGTCGGCTATCGAGCCTTGCGGGCGGAGTGAGCGGTGGGACGCACCCTGCGGCTGGCCTGGCGCGCGACCCGCGGAGGCGTCGTCGAGTTCTACAATTCCAACAATCCCACGTACTCCGCGTCCATCGCCTACTACGCCTTGTTGTCGTTCCCCCCGTTCACTCTGATTGTCCTGTCGCTGGTCCGACAGTTCGCCATCGTGCAGACCGGCAGCGAGCGCGCGGCCACTGATCTCATCGCGCGAGCGCTCCCCAGCAACTTCGATTTTCTGAGCGCACAGGTGATTCAGCTGGAGCGGGCGCCGGTACCCCTGACCATTGTCGGGACGATCCTGACGATCTGGGCGTCGATGGGCGTGTTCGGCGCGATTACAGCGGCCGTTGATCACGCATGGGGCACCGAGAAGCCGCGCAGCTATCTCCGGCACCAGATGCTCGCGTTCCTCATGATGCTGACGGCCGGCGCCGTGTTTGCGATTTCCGTCCTGCTCATGGGCGTCGTGCACTTCACCGCGGGTGACTGGTTCTCGCATCGATTTCCCGGGCTGATCGCCTACATGGGCATGGCCGCGCATTACTGGGTGACGCCAGTGGTCATTCTGGCGATGGCGCTGCTGTTCCGTTTTGCTCCCAACACCCGGGTCCGCTTTCGGGATGTCTGGTTCGGCGCCGTGCTGGCAGGCGTCCTCTGGCGGTTCGCGCTGGCCGGCTTCTCCTGGTACATGGATGACGTGTCACGGTTCAGCATCCACGGATCGATCGCCGCGGTGGTGGCATTCCTCGTCTGGGTCTACCTGTCGGCGGTCATTCTTCTCTACGGCGTGGAAGTGACGGCGTGCTACGCCAGGGCGAGGGCGGAATTGGAGAAAGAGTGACCTCCCTTTGCCCTTTGCCCTCTGCCCTTTGCCCTGTACAGTGAAATGAGCGTGTCCAACCGCCTGTCCTCCGAGCGCAGCCCCTATCTCCTCCAGCACGCCGACAACCCCGTGGATTGGTATCCATGGGGCGGCGAGGCCTTCGAAAAGGCGAAACGCGAACAGAAGCCGATCTTCCTGTCGATCGGCTATTCGACGTGCCACTGGTGCCATGTCATGGCCCACGAGTCGTTCGAGGACGCCGCGATTGCCGAGGTGCTCAATCGATCGTGCGTGCCGGTGAAGGTGGACCGCGAGGAGCGGCCGGACGTCGATCGCGTGTATATGACCTTTGTGCAGGCCACCACCGGACAAGGCGGGTGGCCGATGAGTGTGTGGCTGACGCCGGAATTGCAGCCGTTCTTTGGCGGCACGTATTTCCCCCCGACGAGCCGCTGGGGCCGGCCGGGATTCATCGACGTCGTGTCCGAGATCGCGCGGGCGTGGCGCGACGAACGGCAAAAGGTCCTGACGCAGGCCGCCACGATCGTCGAGCGCCTGCGCGAGGTGACGGCCGGCGAGGGGCCGGGGCCCGCCCACGCGCCGGTCGCCGACCTCTCGGCGATTCAGGCCGGCGTCGCGGCGTTCGCGCAGTCCTTCGATCGGCGGCACGGCGGTTTTGGCGGCGCGCCAAAATTCCCACGGCCGTCAGAACTGCTGTTCCTGCTCAATGCGCACGCCCTGACCGGCGACGAGGGCGCCCGGACCATGGCGGTGGATACGCTGCGCGCCATGGCGATGGGCGGGATGCGCGATCACATCGGCGGCGGGTTCCATCGCTATTCCGTGGACGGCGAGTGGCGCGTGCCGCACTTCGAAAAAATGCTGTACGACCAGGCGCAACTGGTCCTGGCCTGTCTCGAGGGCGCGCAAGCCAGCGGCGATCCGCTCTTCAGCGCCGTGGCCGAAGACACGCTCGATTACGTCGTTCGCGACCTGACCGGCGATCACGGCGGCTTCTTCTCGGCAGAAGATGCCGACTCAGAATCCGGGACGATTGCTGCAACAGGCGCGACGCACGCAGGCGTGCCCTCCGAAGCCTTGGCGAAGGAGGGGGCGTTCTACGTCTGGGCGGCGGCGGACATCGATGCGTTGATGGGTGAAGACGCCGTGGTGGTGCGGAAGCGGTTCGGGATTGAAGATGCCGGGAACGCGCTGTCGGATCCGCAAGGCGAATTCCGGGGCCTCAACATCCTGTACGTCGCGCAGACGATCGAAGATGTCGCGGTCCGGACCGGGCGCGATGTGGAATCGGTCATGCGGATCCTCCGGCGCGCGCGCAAGACGCTCTTTGAGGCCCGCGCCAGACGGCCGCGGCCGCACCTCGATGACAAAGTGATCGCGGCCTGGAATGGCCTGATGATCGCGGCCATGGCTCGAGCGGCCCGGCAGATGGTGGACAGCCCGCGCCGGTCTGAGTGGCATCACGCCGCCATTCGCGCCGCGGCGTTCGTGCAGGCCCGTCTGTGGCGGCCGGCCGACGGGCGGCTGTGGCGCCGGTTTCGCGACGGCGATGCCGCGTTCGACGCGTACTGCGAGGACTACGCGTGCCTGGCATGGGGCGCGCTCGAGCTGTTTCAGACAACGGGCGAATCGCGTTGGCTCGACTGGGCGGTCGAGTTGACCGAAGCGCAAATCTCACTGTTCTTTGATGAGGTCGACGGCGGCTGGTTCAGCACCACCGGCGACGACCCGTCCGTGCTGCTGCGAATGAAGGAAGACTACGACGGCGCTGAGCCGTCGGCGATGTCGGTCACCGTCAGGAATCTGATCCGTCTGGGACAGATCACGGGCGAGGCGCACTATGCCGATCGCGCCAGGCGCACGCTCGAGCGTTACGGCCAGGGGCTGGCCGCCGTCGTGCGCGTGATGCCGCTCATGGCCGCCAATCTCGCGCTGTGGCACGCGCACAAATCGGAAGTGGTCGTCGTGGGCGACCCCGGTTCGGCCGGACGCATGTCGCTCGAACGAACGATCGAGGAGCGGTATCTGCCGTGGGCCGTCACCCTTCGCCGGGACAGCGGCGCGGGTGCTGTCGCGCGCGCGCCGTGGCTGGCGTCGATGGCGCCTCGCGACGGCCTCGCCACGGCCTATGTCTGTCATCAATTCGCCTGTCAGGCGCCGGCGACCGATACCGAAACACTGGCTCGGCAACTGGACGAAGCCTCGGCGCCGCGCCGAATCCTGCTGTCGTGAGATGATGCGGACATGACGACGTTCAAGGTCGAGGTGGTCCTGAAGGGCAGCGACGCGGCGGTCACGGAAGCCATCACCGTGCCGCACGGCCCGCCCTCGACGTGGGACGAAGCGGCCGTCGGCGACGTGCTCGTCGAAACCCTCCGGGCGATCGAGCGCGCCCAGAACCCCAAAGCGCCGCGCAATCGCGCGGTCAGCCTGCTCGGCTTCAGCTGGATCGTCGAGCCGATGGACGGTCAGGTGGTGCTCGCGATCGAGATTCCCATGGGCGCCGCCGTCGCCGGCCCTTTCGACGTCCCCCAGGCCCAGCTCGACTCGCTCGTCACGCGCACGATTCACTTCGAGCGGATGAAGACATCGTCGCCGGTCGTGCATTAGCGAACCCCGGACCGGACCCATTAACCCCTGGACCGAACCTTTGGTCCCTTGGACGGTGGACCTTTGGACCAACAGCATCCCGCCGTTCTTCCTGCGCGCAACTTCGGTATACCCCCGCTCGAACGCCCGCAGGCACGACCTTTGAATAGCTGATTGGCACTGCCGACAACGCTGGGGAGAGCAGGAGGCCGTTATGGATACCCGTGCGTCTCAGGCCCCCGGATGGATCGGGTCCGGCATCATGATTGTCGCCATGATGGCGATCGCCGGATGTGGCCCGACGCGGTTCGCGCGCTCCGCGACGACGCCCGGCCCTGGTACTCCGCACCTCCGTCGCGTCCTGGCCATCGGCATGACTGGCGACGCCGAAAAACGCCAACGGATGGAAAACGCCATCGTCGAACAGATCACCGCGCGCTCCGAGCGTATCAACGCCACCCCGAGTTATCTGGTCGCGGGCGATATCCTCCAGCAACAGAAAAAGGGCGGCTTCCCCGATGGCACACAACCCAGCACGGACGACTTCGATTCCGCCGTCGTCTGTCGCGTGACCGATCCGAAGCAGCCGGGTGTGTATCTTCCAGGCCGAATGCTCGTGCCGCCGGAGCACTACCGCACGATCTGGGCCTACTACGAACATTGGAAGCCTGTCGTCTTCGACCAGGACTATGACGAGCCGGATCGAAATGCCTGGGTCGAGACCGAGCTGTACGACATGCCGGACGGCGAGCTCGTCTATTCCGCAATGAGCCGGCGCATGGACCCCAAGTCAGCGGCGGACTTGATGACGGCGGTGGGCATGACGGTCGCCAAGGATCTGCAGGCGCGGGGGCTGATCGCCGGTAAGTAGCCCGTTCGGGATACCATTTCGGCGCCGATGCGAAACCAATCGTTCTCTGTCTCCTGTCTGATCGTCTCGGTCCTCCAAATCATTTCCGTTCGCAGTTCGGCAGCCCAGGCGCCCACCGCCTCGCTGGCTGTTCATGTGGTTGACGCGGGAGGAGGCGTCGCTGGTGCAACGGTCATGGCGGGCGGACAGTCCGGCGTCACCGACTCAACCGGCGCCGCCGTATTGGGACTTCCGCCAGGTTCGTACCGCGTCGTGGCGACGAAAGATGGGTATGGAATCGCCGTAGGGAGTGCCGAGATTGCCGCCGGACCGGGCACGCGGATCATTCGCCTCGAACTGACGATGAAGCCCGGCGGGCAGGACGATCCAGTCGTGGTGGGGAGCACGCGTATCGCCACCCGACTCGAGCAGCAGGCCTTGCCGATCGAGGTGGCCGGCGCCAGGACAGTCGCGGACACTACGCTAATCTCGCCGGCGAACGTCGTCACCGTCCTCGACAACATGCAGACCGTCCGCGCCCGGATGACTTCGCCAGAGCTGGGATTGACGATGTTCCGCATCCGCGGTCTGCCCGGTCACTACACGCGACTGTTCTCGGACGGGGTGCCGCTCGATTTCGATCGGTCGGGCGGTCTGCCGCCTGTGCAGTTGAGTCCGATGGATGTGGCGCAGGTAGAGGTGCTGACCGACGGCGCGTCGTCGATATTCGGCATGAACGCGCTGTCCGGGGCGATCAACATGTTGTCTCGCCGGCCGGCCGCCGCGCCGGCTCGAGAAATACTGTTCAGCCAGTCCGCGTCCGGCGGCACGGACGGCGGGCTGTGGTTTTCCACGCCGCCCACGCGGAACTGGAGCACCGCCAATTTCTTCGCTGGCAGTTTCCAGGATGAGCGCGACGTCGATGGAGACGGCTGGTCTGATTTCCCCGGCGCGCGGCGCGGCCAGGCGCGCACGCGGGTCTTCTACGACAATCGGCGAGGGAAGTCCGCATCGGGCACGGCGGGTGTCATGTTCGAAAAGCGAGAGGGCGGCAGCGATTTCGCGCACCAGGAGCTGGAAAGCAAGGAAGCTGACGGCGCGCTGTTCGGGCAGATGCCGTGGGGCAAGTACACACTGTCCGGAGCGGCGACGCTGTTCGTCCAGTCGCGGCGGCGCGTCTTCCCGGACCGGGTAGAGCACGAGCGCCGCCAGTCCGCGACGATCGAATTCAATCTGAGCCGGCGGCTGGATCGGAACACCTGGCTGGTGGGGATTGCCTCCGAGTGGTTCGCCAACCGGACGCCGACCGTGCCGCTGCCGTCCGCCTACGTCTATACGGGCCCGAGCATGTACGCGCACGACGAATTTCGGCTGTCGCCCTGGCTCACCGCCTCGGGCAGCGCCCGGCTGGATTTCCATCTGGACGATGGGGCGGTTCTGAGCCCTCGCGGATCGATCCTGATCCACAAGGGCCCGTGGGCCTCTCATGTATCGGCGGGCCGCAGTTATTCGAAGCCGAAGCAGCTGACCGAGGAAACGGAAGCCGCCGGCTACGCGCATCTGACGATTGACGGCGCCATCGATCGTGAGTCCGCCGACAGTGTCTCAGCCGACGTCACGCACACGACCTCGTCCTCGGTGGTGTCGGCCGCGGTGTTTCGCACGCAGGTCAATCATCCGGCGATGGTGGATCGGACGACGTTCACGCTTCGCACGGAGCCCGATCCCCTCGTGGCGAACGGTGCTGAGCTGCTGGGGACGGTTCGCCACGCAGGCTTCGCGGTCACCGGCACGTACGTGTACCTGCGCGCTCGCGAGCGCGGCGACGTCGAAGTCGCGCTGACGCCGCGGCACAGCGGGGGCGTGACTGCGAGCATGACGACGAAAGGTGGGGCGCGATTCGGCCTGCAGGCGCTCTATACCGGCGTGCAACGGCTCGACAGGAATCCGTACCGCACGCAGAGTGAGGCGTACACGCTCGTCAATCTGCTCGCGGAGTATCCGTTTGGCCGCTGGCATGTGTTCGCGAACGCCGAAAACCTCACCGATGTCAGGCAGACGAACTGGGATCCGATTGCGCGCATGGCGCCGGACATCGACGGGCGATGGACGGTGGACGTGTGGGCGCCGCTCCGAGGGCGCGTGATCAACGTCGGCGTCAAAGTGGCGTT
>DASUGC010000138.1:0-15685 GCA_036274235.1 Vicinamibacterales bacterium | reverse complement strand
TCACGCTCGACCGCTCTATCTGCCCGTCCCTGTCAACCTTCCCTCAACCACCCGTTGAACTGGCAGGCCAGGAGGGACTCGAACCCCCAACTCCCGGTTTTGGAGACCGGTGCTCTACCAATTGAACTACTGGCCTAACCTCTTATTCCGGGGGCTTCGCCCCCGGACCCCCTGCTCGCTCACTCATTCGACTGGGCTCCTCTGAAAGGCACTCAGCCGAGTCTCACTCCGTTCGCGAGGCTCGCTTGCTTTCGCTCGCTCGCGAGATCTGGAACCTGCCCAGACGCCCACGGCTAAGGACAAAGTAGGCCAGCGTCAGATGGTGCCTCACCTCTGCCCTCTGACCTCTGCCCTTACTTGCTCTCCTTGTGCGCCGTGTGCTTGCGGCACGCGCGGCAGAACTTGTTCATCTCAAGCCGCTCGGACGTCTTGCGCCGGTTCTTCGTGGTGCTGTAGTTCCGGCGCTTGCACTCGCCACAGGCCAACGTGATGATTTCGCGCATCGGCGTTCACCCTATTCGAGGATGTCCGTGATCGTGCCGGCGCCGACGGTGCGGCCGCCTTCACGAATCGCGAAGCGGCTGCCCTTTTCCATCGCCACCGGCGTCAGCAGCTCGCCGCTGATCGGGGTGTTGTCGCCCGGCATTACCATTTCGACGCCCTCGGGCAGATGGAGCGTGCCCGTCACGTCCGTGGTCCGGATATAGAACTGCGGACGGTAGCCGTTGAAGAACGGCGTGTGGCGCCCACCCTCGTCCTTCGACAGGATGTACACCTCGGCCTTGAACTTCGTGTGCGGCGTGATGGAGCCGGGCTTGGCCAGCACCTGGCCGCGCTCGACGTCTTCCTTTTCCACGCCGCGAAGCAGCACGCCGATGTTGTCGCCGGCCACGCCCTCGTCCAGCAGCTTGCGGAACATTTCGACGCCCGTCACGACCTTCTTCTCCGTGGGCTTGAAGCCGACGATCTCGACTTCCTCGCCCACCTTGACCTTGCCGCGATCGACGCGCCCGGTCACAACCGTGCCGCGGCCCGAGATCGAGAACACGTCTTCAATCGGCATCATGAACGGCTTGTCCGTCTCGCGCTGCGGCAGCGGGATGTACGTATCCAGCGCGTCCATCAGCTTGAGCACGGTGTCCACGCCGGCCGGATCGCCCTGCAGCGCCTTGAGCGCCGAGACGCGCACCACCGGCAGATCGTCGCCCGGGAAGCCGTAGCTTTTGAGCAGATCGCGCACCTCCAGCTCGACCAGGTCCAGCAGTTCCGGGTCATCGACCGCATCGACCTTGTTCAGGGCGACGACGATGTACGGCACGTTGACCTGCTTGGCGAGCAGCACGTGCTCGCGCGTCTGCGGCATCGGACCGTCCACGGCCGACACGACCAGAATGGCGCCGTCCATCTGCGCGGCGCCCGTGATCATGTTCTTGATGTAGTCGGCGTGGCCCGGGCAGTCCACGTGAGCGTAGTGCCGATTCGGCGTGCCGTACTCGACGTGGCTCGTCGCAATCGTCAGGATCTTGGTCTCGTCACGACGCCCCTGCGATTCGGACGCCTTCGCGACCTCGTCGTACGGAACGAATTTGGCCCAGCCCTTGTCGGCCGCCACTTTCGTGAGAGCCGCAGTCAGCGTGGTCTTGCCGTGATCGATGTGGCCAATGGTGCCCACATTCACGTGCGGTTTGGACCGATCGAACTTCTCCTTCGCCATTGCTACATGTCTCCGTCTGTGTTGGGCCTACTTGCTGTCCGCGCGGGGTCCCACCCCCGTGCGGTCTGTCTCTTACCTGCCCTTCGACTCGCGTCGCTCGCTCCCCTCGACTTCGCTCGGGGAGTCCCGAGCGTGCCGAGGGACTCAGGGCATCCGACTCGGCTTGCCATGAGCGAGCGCTTCGACTCGGCGAAGCCTCGCTCAGCGCGAGTCGAATGGAGCCGATGACCGGAATTGAACCGGTGACCTCGTCCTTACCAAGGACGCGCTCTGCCAACTGAGCTACATCGGCTATTAGTCTGGGGGGCTTCGCCCCGCCAGCCCCCCCGACACGCTCACTCGCGAAACGCGTCGGATGGCTACTCGCCGACACGTTCCGGCTCGTTTCGCGTGGCTCGTTCGCTCCCGCTCACTCGCTCTGTCTCAGCGGCTTCGCCCCGCCAGCCCCCTCACCTCTCACTCAACCGAAACCCTCGGAGAGTGTTGCGCGGAGAGCGCAGCGGGGCCCCCGCGCGCGAAACGCGCCAGGCGGGGTGCAGGGGGCCCCGCCCATAAATCCCCATAAATCAAAGAGCGGGAGACGGGGATCGAACCCGCGACCAACAGCTTGGAAGGCTGTGACTCTACCACTGAGTTACTCCCGCACTATTAGTCACTCTGGGGGCTTCGCCCCCAGACCCCCTGTTCGCTCACTCGTTCGACTCGGCTCCTCGAAAAACACTTAGCCAAGTCTCACTCCGTTCGCGAGGCTCACTCGCTCCGCTCGTTCGCCTGCCTGGGGGCTCTGCCCCTGTCCCCCCAAACTCGTTCAGTACTTTGCACTCCCTCGCGATTCTGTCGCCCTCTTGCTTCTCTGGGCCGTCCTTCGACTCGCTACGCTCGCTCAGGACATTCGACCCGACCTGTCATGAGCGAGGCCGACAGGCCGAGTCGAATGATGGCGAGGGAAGGATTCGAACCTTCGAAGCCGCTGGGGCGACAGATTTACAGTCTGTTGCGTTTGACCGCTTCGCTACCTCGCCAAATTCTGCCGTGGGACGTAGCTCAATTGGAGCTGGCGAAGGGATTTGAACCCCCGACCCGCTGATTACAAATCAGCTGCTCTACCTGACTGAGCTACGCCAGCCGGACAAAACGGGAATGGTAGCACGCTCTCCGCCGTACCGGCAACCCCCGTGCCAGTTCGCACGGCCGCTCCTGACCTTGTATCTATTGACAAACACCTCACTTTCTTGCCCTTCCAGCCAGCCGGCGCTGACGGGACGCCTCAAAGAGGCCGATCCCGGCCGTGACCGAGACATTAAGACTGGACACCTCGCCCGCCATGGGGATGGACACCAGCCGTTCGCACGTGTCCCGGACCAGCCGGCGGAGTCCGGTCCCCTCGGCGCCGACGACCAGGGCGGTTGGCAACGTAAAGTCCACGCTGTCATAGACATCCGCGGCCGCCGCATCAAAACCGATCGTCCAGATCCCCAGTTCCTTGAGCTCATCGAGCGCCCGCGAGATGTTGACCACCGTCGCGATGCGCACATGATGGACCGCTCCGGCAGACGCCTTGGCGGTCGCGCCGTCGAGCGGAGCGGCATGCCGGGCCTGGCGGACGACACCCGTCGCGCCGGCGGCGTCAGCCGAACGGAGGATCGCGCCCACGTTCTGCGGATCCTCAACGCCATCGAGCACGACAATAAGGGCCGGGCCGTCTGCCTCGGCCACGAGTTCGCCGACCGTATAGGCCGGCAGCGCCTCGAGCTCGGCGGCCACGCCCTGATGGACGCCGCCGCGCGTCAACTTGTCGAGCGCCCGGCGATCAAGCGTGTCGATCGGAATGCGCAGTTCCGCGGCGCGCGCCACCAGCGCATCCACGCGCGGACCCGCTCCGCGCTCGTGCATGAGCCGCGACACTCTGCGAGCCTTGAGCGATTCAGACACCGAATGGACGCCGTAGATCATCGGCATGATCAGCCTCGCAAGAGCCGCGACACATCCGAGGCGCGTTGCGCGCAGGACGCGATGCGTTTCAAGCCGATCCCGGCAGCCATCGCCGCGCCGCGATCGATCGCCGGGACCGCGAGATCCAGCTCGGGACCGGAATCGGCCGCCGTCAGCGCAACCCGGATCGGATGAAACAACGCACGGCCCTTCAGGCCGGTCACCTCTTTCACCCGCGCGGCGGCCAGCCGGAAGCTGTCACGATCGAGCGGACCGCGATCCGCGACCGCGGCCGCAAACGCCTCGATCACGCGGCGGCCGTCGCCTTCGCTGCGCAGCAGGGCGGCCGCACGCTCGGCCTCCCAGTCGAAGATTTGAGCGACGCGCTCCGGGATCTCTTCGATCCGATCCACGGATCCGACCGCCATCGGCAACAGGGACTCGATGTACTCGAGCGCCGACTCCCCTCCCGCGACGACGTAACCAGCGCGTCGAAAATACGGCAAGGCTTCGCGCGCGATTCGTGCCGGCACGGCCTCCTTCATGTAATGGCGGTTCATCCACGCCAGCTTGGCGGTATCGAAGACGGCCGCGCTGTGACTGACCGCCGACAAATCGAATCGAGGCGCCATCTGCGCGACGGCCATGAGTTCCTCGTTCTCGCCTGGAGACCAGCCGAGCAGCGCCAGATAGTTGACCAGCGCTTCGGGCAGATAGCCGCGGTCGCGAAACTCGGCCACGCTGGTCGCGCCGTGTCGCTTGGACAGCGGCGCGTGATCCGGGCCGAGTACCAGCGACAGGTGCGCAAACACCGGCGGCACGGCGCCGATGGCCTCGTAAATCAGGACCTGGCGCGGCGTGTTGGAGATGTGGTCCTCGCCGCGAATCACATGCGTAATCTCCATCCGCACGTCATCAATGACGACCGCAAAGTTATA
Source organism: Vicinamibacterales bacterium (assembly GCA_036274235.1). Taxonomy (GTDB): domain Bacteria; phylum Acidobacteriota; class Vicinamibacteria; order Vicinamibacterales; family SCN-69-37; genus DASUGC01. The sequence continues at coordinate 11,101 of DASUGC010000138.1, read as the reverse complement.
GGCGGGGCGCCCATCCGAACGCACAATCACCGGATCGCCGATCACGTCGGTGCTGAACGTCACCTCGCCGCGGACCACATCCTGAAACGTGACGTTCCGCGATTCGGGCACTCGGAACCGAATCGCCGCGGATTCGCCGCCGGCCATCCGGACGGCCGCGTCAGCGGGCGACACGGCACGGCACCGGCCGCTGTACTTCGGCGGCTGTCCGGCGGCCAGCGCGGCCTGTCGCTCCGCTTCCAGTTGATCGGGCGTGCAGAAACAGCGGTAGGCGCGCCCGCCGGCGAGCAGTTGTTCCGTGACCTGCCGGTACAGGCCGGAGCGCTCGGACTGACGATAGGGCCCAAAAGCACCGCCCGCATCCGGCCCCTCGTCCCAGTCCAGCCCCAGCCAGCGGAGATCCTCGAGAATGCTCGATTCGGATTCGCGCGTCGATCGCTCGGTGTCCGTGTCCTCGATCCTGAGCACGTACGTACCGCCCTTTCCACGGGCGAGCAGCCAATTGAACAGCGCGGTCCGCGCGTTCCCGACGTGCAGATGCCCGGTCGGGCTGGGCGCAAATCGGACGCGAATGCTCATCGCGCCTCTCGAGGACCCGGCACGACGACGGCGACGGCGTGCGCGGCGATGGCCTCGCCGCGGCCCACGGCATCGACCCCCTCGTTGGTCTTGCCTTTGACGCTGACGGCGGTCAGGGGCAGTCCCAGCACGCCGGCCATGCGACTCCGGATCTCGTCCACGTGCGGCGCAAGCTTCGGACGCTCCAGAATGACGGTGACATCCGCGCTGGCCACCGCCCATCCGGCCTCACGGACCAGGACAACCGCGCGGGCGAGCAGATCGAGCCCGGCCGCGTCCTTCCACATCGGATCGTTGTTCGGGAAGTGCCGGCCGATATCGCCCAGCGCCGCGGCGCCGCACATGGCGTCGATCAGGGCATGACAGACGACGTCGCCGTCGGAGTGCCCATCCGGGCCCCGGTCGAATGGCACCGCCACGCCGGCCAGCACGAGCGGACGCCCGGCGACCAGCCGATGCAGATCGTAGCCGGTACCGACGCGCGACGGCGCCTGATAGCGCGCCCGCGCCACAGCCAGATCGTGTGGCGTCGTGATTTTCACGTTCTGCGGATCTCCCTCGACGAGGGCGATCGGATGACCCGCGCGCTCGGCGAGCATCGCCTCGTCGGTCGCGGAGATGCCGGTCGAGCCCAGCGCAATTGCGGCCTCGAGCACCTGGCGGCGAAATCCCTGCGGTGTCTGCGCCAGGCGCAGCGCCTCCCGCTCCACCGTCCCGGCCACCAGGCCGGTTTGCTGATCGATACGCTTGACGGTGTCACTGACGGCGACGGCCGGTACCGCCGCACCGACGCGAATCGCGCCTTCGACTACGCGGTCAATCAACGCCGCGTCCGCGAACGGCCGCGCGGCATCGTGCACCAGGACGACGTCGATGTCGGGCCGCAAGGCCGCGACGCCCGCCGCGACTGAATCCTGCCGCCGCGCGCCACCGGCGACAAAAGCGCACGCACGCGACGTCGGCCCGACAAGCGCAGCGCCCGACGCGACGGCGTCTGCCGGGAGCACCACGACGAGTTGCTCAATGGCGGCGTGCGCGTCAAAGACGGCGACGCTGCGCTGCAATATCGATCGGCCGCCGAGATCCACGAATTGTTTGGGAGCCGGCGCGCCCATCCGGTCGCCGCGGCCGGCTGCGACGATGATCGCGCCAATCGACATCAGGCGATTCTACCTTTTCCGGCTAGGTGAGCCCCCCATGCGTCAAAAGCCACGATGCCGAAAGGCTCCCTGGCCGGTTGCGTCTTGTTGGCCTGCTTGCTGGGCCCAGCCGCGGGATGTGCCAATCCGCTGGCGCCGAGCGCAATCGGTTGGAGTTGCCAGCCCTCGGCCGCGACGGCCACCGACGCTGATCCTGTTTTCCGCTCGCCTTTCGACGGAACCTTCTCGAGCGGCAATGTCTTCGACCATGACAAACCGCTGTTTGACGCAGACCCAAGCGGCAAAATCGTCACGATGTGCGGAGCCGCCATCCGTCAAGAGACCAACGGCCACCCTGGTTACGACTTCATGATGCCGGAAGGCACGGTATTACGGGCTGTCGCTGACGGATCAGTCTTATTCGCAGGTCTGGAGCCGCCATTGTACTGCCCACCAATAGGCCAGACCGTACAGGCTCTTGTCGTTGAACTCCGCCACCTGGACGCCAGGGGTCACGACTACGTGTCCGTGTACGGACATCTGTCCCGCATCGACGTGTCCGACGGTCAGCCGATTCATGATGGCGATCCGATTGGTCTCTCCGGCAATACGGGCTGCAGTGGGAGTCCGCACTTGCACTTCGGGGTGTTTCGCAAGTCGCCTTCAGGCGGGTACGTCGTCATCGACCCGTACGGGTGGAATGCAGCGACGCTTGACCCGTGGGAAGCTGACTCGCGCGGCACACGAAGCGTGTGGATGTGGCGCCCTGGGCAAGCGCCCGCGCTGGTTCGTTGATCAGCGCCGGCTCGTGATTCGATCTCGCGTCAGAACCATCGCGTGCTCGCCCGCGGCTTCGGGCAGCGGCGCGGGCACAAAGATCACAATCAGCGCGCGTACGGTGGCCGTCGTGACCATCGTCCTGGCGGAATCGGACGTCGGGTTGCCGAATGGCCCCTGCTCATCCGCCAGCGTCAGCCGGCCCGCGACGTGCACCGCGGCCTTGCGGATGCCTTCGTACTCCTCGCCCGGGCCGCCGAGCCGCAGCACGACCTGGCCGTGGATCCGATCGAGGTCGTAGAGGCCAAATGGCAGCTGCGTCTCGAGGGAACACCAGTTGATGATGTCCACCAGGCTGTTGATGACGGGCAGCTCGTCGCCCTTCCGGACGCGCCGCAACAAGGCTTCCGATGACGGCCGAGTCTTCGTGGGATCGATGCCGACTCGCTTGTACATCGTGCGGACGGCGGCGATCACATCGGCTGGCTCAGGCAGCGTCCGCATGCGTGCCGTCGCGGCGCGGCGTTCGGCTTCCAGCGCCTCATCATGCTCAACGACGCGAACAGGCTCCGCGGTGAACGAGGCCGGGCGCACGACGCCGGCGATCTCAGGGTCCACCGTCAGCATCCGGGCTCCCTCCAGGAACGGCGCTTGCGACGATTCCCTGCACGCGCTGCGCCAGCGCGCGAGCGTCATCGCGCGACAGATCGCGCGTGGCGATCGCCTCGTGGACGGTGACAACGACGGTCGCGGGCCGCACCATGAACCGGCGCTTGGGCATCACGATGCGGCTGCCCGCCACGCTCACGGGCACGATGGGCAGGCCATGCTCGATCGCGAGCAGGAAAATGCCGCCCTTGAATCGCTTGACCGTTCCATCGATCGTGCGTGAGGCCTCGGGGAACACCATGAGCGAAGCGCCCGATCGAGCCATGCGCTGCATGCGCTTGAAGATGGCGGCCCCGGGATTCTGCCGATTGACGAGGAGATGTCCGCTGCGGATGAGGTGCCAGCCGATGAAGGGGACATAACCCAGCGCCGCCTTGGCCATCAGTCTCAACGGGCGCGGCAGCGCGGTGAACAGGATCGGCACATCGTAAAAGCTGGAGTGGTTGGCGACGAAGATGCAGCTCTCATCGGGAGGCGGCAAGGGCCGGCCGCGCCGATCGATGCGCACGCCGCTGGTCACCAGGATGAGGCGCGCCCAGATCTGCGCGCAGCCGTGAGCCCAGCGGCCGCGGCCGTCAAACAGGCCGCCGACGAGTGATGCCGTGCCCATGACAATCGTGTAGAACGCGATCGCGGGGACGAGGACCAGCGCCGTCCACCACCATCGAAACGGAGGAACGCTCACGCCTGGGCGGCCGACCGCCGGCGGACCTGGTCGTCGCGTTCAACGGGCCGGACGGGAGAGTCTGCCGCGCCGGTGACGCCAGGTTCGATGCCCTTGCCGAAAATCATCCTGCCGGCGGTGGTCTGCAGCACGCTCGTCACGGCGATGTTGATTGTCTTGCCGATTCGCTGCCGCGCGTTGTCCACCACCACCATCGTGCCGTCGTCGAGATACGCGACGCCCTGCGCCGGCTCCTTGCCTTCTTTGATGATGAACACGGACATCACTTCGCCGGGCAGGACGACGGGCTTGAGCACGTTGGACAGTTCGTTGATGTTGAGCACGGCGACGCCCCTGAGCTGCGCCACCTTGTTCAGATTGAAATCGTTCGTGACGATCTGCCCGATGAGCGAGCGGGCCAGCTCGATCAGCTTCAGGTCGACTTCGCGCACCTGCGGAAAATCCATGTCGGAAATCACGACTTCGACGCCGGCCATTTTCTGGATGCGCTGCAGGATGTCCAGCCCGCGCCGCCCGCGATTACGCTTGAGCTGATCCGAGGAATCCGCGACGGCTTGCAGCTCTTTGAGGACGAACTGCGGCACGACCAGGGTGCCGTCCAGAAATCCCGTTTCGACCACTTCCGCGACGCGGCCATCGATGATGACGCTGGTGTCCAGAATCTTGTAGCGCTTCTGAGGCCGCGCGTCCTTGAACAGCGAAACGAACCGCGCCGGCTCGAGCCATTCGCCGCGGCGCGCGCCGAGCATCATCCCCAGGAACGGCAGGACAACGACGATCAGGCCGTGGAGAAACTGGACCTGCGTGTTGCTGGTATTTGACCAGCTCAGCGCGCCGACGATCGTATTAGCCAGCCACAGTCCGACGCCAAACCCCAGGAGTCCACCCAGCAGACTCGTCACGGCGGTTTCGCGGAGGCGCGCTTCCACCGCCACCACCGTCAACGCGATGACCACGCCGAGAGATGCGCTCGCGATTGGATGCTCGGCGATGGGACTAATCGCCCAGGAGGTGTACACGACCGTGCCGACAAACACGCTTCGGGCGAGGACGAAACCCACCATCGTTCACGAATACTACAACAGGGCGTCGATCGCTTCGCCGACGGTACGTACGCCGACCACCTCGAGACCGGAAGGCGCATCGGCCGGCGCCAGGCACCGATCGGGCATCAGGCAGCGCCGGAATCCCAGTTGCGCCGCCTCGCGCGCGCGCAACGACGCTTGCGCGATCGATCGAACTTCTCCCGCCAGGCCCACTTCGCCGAAGACGACAATGTCGCTGGCGATGGGCCGGTTGCGCAGGCTGGATGCCACGGCCGCCAGCACGGCGAGATCGGCGGCCGGTTCTTCAATCGTCATCCCGCCCGCCACGTTGATGAACACATCGTCGGTCGCCAGATTCAGACCGGCGCGCTTGTCGAGGACGGCGAGCAACAGGGACAGCCGATTGGGATCCAGGCCGCTGGCCATCCGTCGCGGATTGCCGAAGGTTGACGCGCTCACAAGCGCCTGCACTTCGACGAGCAGGGGCCGGGACCCTTCGATCGCGCAGAACACCGACGATCCGGGCACGTTGGCCGGCCGTTCGGCCAGAAACAGGGCCGACGGATTGGGAACCGGCCGCAGGCCGGTTGCGGTCATTTCGAAGACGCCCAGCTCGCTGACAGCCCCAAACCGATTTTTCACGGCCCGGACGATGCGGTGCGCCTGCTGCTGGTGGCCTTCGAAGTACAGCACCGTGTCCACGACGTGCTCGAGGACTTTTGGTCCGGCCAGACTCCCGTCTTTCGTCACATGGCCGACGAGGATCGCCGGCAGATTACGGCTCTTGGCGGCGAAGAGCAGATCGGTCGCGGCCTGCCGCACCTGAGACACGCTTCCTGGCGCCGACTGGAGCTTGAGCGAGAAGACGGTCTGGATGGAATCCACGATCAGAAGCGACGGCCTGATCCGTTCGACTTCATCGATCAGCCGCTCCACGCATGTTTCCGCCAGCAGGAAGAGCGGCGCCTGCCCGGCGCCCAGCCGATCGCCGCGCAGCTTGATTTGATGTTCGGACTCCTCGCCCGAGCAGTACAGGACCGGACCGACGCGGCCGGCAAAATTCGCCGCTGCCTGCAGCAACAGCGTGGACTTGCCGATCCCGGGCTCCCCGCCAAGCAGAACCAGCGATCCCGGCACGATCCCGCCGCCCAGCACGCGATCGAACTCACTGATGCCCGATGACACCCGCACCGCCGCATCAGCCTCCACGTCGTCATAGAGGTGCGCCCGGCCACCACCAAGCGCAACCGCTGCCGCGCGGCCGTCCGCGCCGGACGCCGCCCGTTCCTCCACAAACGAGTTCCAGGCGCCGCAGTCGGGACACCTTCCCAGCCACTTGGGGGATTGGGAGCCGCAGTCAGTGCACGAGAAAATGGACTTGGACTTGGACACAGGCATCAGGTTGCAAGTGACAGGTTAGAGGTTGCAGGTTACAGGTTGCAGGCTGGTTCAAGCTCGTCTATTGCAAATTGAAGGCCCCTGGAAGTGGGCACGGCGGTCCTGGCTTCCCTTCTCCATCGCGCGACAACTGCTGCGCTCGGGAACGGGAATCGGTGCGAACATCGAAGAAGGACGTGGCGGATCCAGCCGGAAAGACATGGCCCTGCGGCTTCGATTGCCCTCCGGGAAGCCCGAGAAACCAAATACTGGCTGCGTCTCATTCAGGCCACCTCGCTGGCCCCGCTCGTCCGCTTCGACGACTGGATCGATGAAGCCGACCAACTTATCGCGATACTTACGGCTGCGGTGGACTCACTGCGGGAGCGTCGGAAAAAGTAAAACGGGTAACAACTACCCCTATGTTCCCCGAGCTACCCAACCGCGACCGAACCCTGAACCCGTGAACCAGCCTGCAACCTGTAACCTGCAGCCTGTCACCTGTCACTTATAGAGTCGCTCAACCCTGGATCCAAGCCTGCAGAGAACTTCCCAACTGATCGATCCGATTGCAGAAGCAATTTCCCGCGCCGTGATTTCCTCCTCGCCCTGGCGCCCGATGAGTACGACTTCATCCCCCGGTGACACGTCGCGGCCGGTGACGTCGACCATGATCATGTCCATGTTCACGGCGCCGACGATGGGCGCGCGGCGGCCGCGGATCAACACACTGGCGCGGCCTGACGCACGGGTATCGAGGCCATCGGCGTAGCCGGCGGGGACAATCGCCAGCGTCGCGGGGGTGTCGGCGGTCCAACGGAGGCCGTAGCCGATGCCTTCTCCGGCTCGCACGCCCTTCACGCCCACGATACGGGACGTGAGTGACAGGGCAGGACAAAGGTCGAGGCCGCTGGCCGCGAGCGGCGGCGGCACGATGCCGTACAGCAACAGTCCGGGTCTCACCCAGTCACCCCAGGTGCGCGTGTCTCGTAACAGGGCCGCGGAGTTGGCCAGGTGGCGCTTCACGCCGCGGAGGCCGAGCGCCCCCAGCGCCGCGATGGCGCGATCGAATCGGGACCGCTGCTCGTCCATGAAATCCGACTCGGGCACGTCGGCCGTCGCGAAATGCGTGTACACGGCGTCGAAGCTCAGATGCGCGCTGTCGAGCACGGCCGGCAGCGTGCGCCGAAGATTGTCATGACGGAAGCCCAGGCGATTCATGCCGGTGTCGATTTTCAAGTGGCACGCCAGGACCGTGCGGTGCCGTGCGGCCGCGTCGCCGAGCGCGCGCGCGGCGCCCGGCGTCGAAACCGTCGGCGTGAGGCGGTGCGAAAACACGCCCTCGAGGTCGCTGACGGACAGCGCGCCAAAGATCAGAATCGGAATCCTGACACCGGCCTCCCGAAGCGTGACGCCCTCCTCGATGTCCGCGCACGCCAGCATGGACGCGCCGGCACCTTCGAGCGCCAGGCCGACCGCCGGCGCGCCGTGGCCGTACGCGTTGGCTTTGACGACGGCGATGATGCCGGGCGGAGGCTGATCGGCGGATCGTCCGGATGCCAGCAGGCCGGCGATGGCCTCGAGATTGGCCGCTATCGCGGACAGGCTCACGGTCGCCACGGTCGGCCGGCGCATCGTCCCTTTCTCAGCCCTGGAACCCGGACGCCAGATTTTCGAAGCGCGTGTACTGCTTGAGGAATGCAAGCTTGACGGTCCCGATCGGACCGTTCCGCTGCTTGCCGATGATCAGTTCCGCCGTGCCCTCGGACTCCGGGGCGCGTTCGCCCTCGACGGCGTACATGTCCTCGCGGAAGATGAACAACACCACGTCGGCGTCCTGCTCGAGCGCGCCGGACTCCCGCAGGTCGGACAACTGCGGCCGGTGATCGCTCCGGCTTTCGGGCGCCCGGCTCAACTGGCTGAGCGCCAGGATCGGCACCTGCAGTTCTTTCGCGAGGATCTTGAGCGAGCGGGAAATCGACGCGAGTTCCTGCTGTCTGTTCTCGAAGCGCCCCCGGCCCTGCATCAGCTGGAGGTAGTCGATGATGATCATGTCCAGCCCGTGCTCCATCTTCAGGCGGCGCGCCTTGGCGCGCATCTCGAGGATGCCGGCCGACGGCGTGTCGTCGATGTAGACCTTGGCGTCGTGCAGGCGGGCAAAGGCCGCGACCAGGCGGTCGTAATCCTGCTCCCCGAGAAAGCCGCCACGGAATCGATGCGCGTCCACGCGCGCCTCGGATGTGAGCATGCGCATGAACAGCTGCTCTTTGGACATCTCCAGGCTGAAGATGCCGACGGTCTTGGCGGCCTCGGTGGCGCAATGCAGCGCCATATTCAGGACAAGGCTGGTCTTGCCCATGGACGGCCGCGCCGCGACGATGACCAGGTCGGACTTCTGGAAGCCGGAGGTCATTTCGTCCAGGTCCACGAAGCCGCTCGGCACGCCGGTGACGAGCCCCTTGTGCTCCTGCAGCTTTTCGATCAGCTCGTAGCCCGTGTTGACGAGCTGGCTCAGGGGCACGAATCCGGATCGCAGCCGGTGTTCGGCGATCTGAAAGATCGATCGCTCGGCCTCGTCGAGCAGGTCATCGGCGTCCTCCTCAGCGTCGTAGGCGCGGCCAAGCACTTCAGTAGCCGATTGAATCAGCCGCCGCAGCGTGGACTTTTCCTTGACGATGCGCGCGTAGTACTCGACGTTGGCGGAGCGGGGGACGCCGTCGGTGAGCGAGGCGACATAGGCCGGGCCGCCGACGTCCTCGAGCTCGCCCGTGCGCGTCAGCTCGTCCTTGAGCGTGACCGGATCGATCGGCTGGCTGCGCTCGGACAGGCCGACCATCTTCTCGAAGATGCGCCGGTGCGCGTCACGGAAGAAATCGGCGGCGTCAATGACCTCCGCGGCCTGATTGAACGACGGGTTGTCGATGAGGATCGCGCCGAGCACACACTTTTCCGCCTCGAGATTGTGCGGAAGCGTGCGGTCGGACATGGCGGTGATTATAGGACCTCTGAGGTCGTTTCGATCGAAAACGGAAACTGCAGTTTCCCGGGTAGCACTTCGGAAACTGCAGTTTCCGTTTTCGATCGAAACGACCTCAGAGGTCCTGTTTACGCCGCGACGATGACGACCTTGAGCTGCGCCGTGACTTCGCGGTGGATCTTTACCGGCACGGTATGTTCGCCGAGCGTCTTGAGCGGATCGGCCAGCTGGATCTTGCGGCGATCCACGTCGACGTTCATGGCGGCCAGCGCCTCGGCGATGTCGGCGGTGGTCACCGACCCATACAGCGCATTCTGCTCGCCCACGCGCCGGCCGATCGACAGCTCCAGCCCCTCGATGGTGGAGGCCAGCGCCCGCGCCGCCTTGATTTCCTCGGCCTCACGAGCCTCCGCTTTCGCGCGCTCGCGCTCGATCTGGCGCTTGTTCTCGTCGGTGACGGCCAGCGCGAGCTTCCGCGGGAACAGATAGTTCCGCGCGTACCCGCTCGCGACCTTCACCACCTCGCCGCGCCGGCCGAGGTGTTCGACGTGCTCCTTGAGGATGACTTCGATGGACATGATTCCCTTTCGTCGGTCGCCGGCCTGAAGGCCGGCGGCGACATTAATCCGTCACGTACGGCACGAGCGCGATCTGCCGCGCCCGCTTGATCGCCACCTGCAGCGCGCGCTGATGCGTCGCGCAGACGCCCGAGATCCGGCGCGGCTGAATCTTGCCCCGCTCCGGAATGAATGGCGCGAGCAGCTTCACATCGCGGTAGCCGATGTAGTCAATCTTCTCGACGCAGAACTTGCACAGCCGGCGCCGGCGGAAGAACGTGCGGCGCGCGCCGCCCTTCTTGTCGTCCTTGTCCTTGTCGCCGCCGCGGCCGCCGCGGGAACGTCCCGCAAATTCGCTCATCGGTCCCCTCCACGAAAGCCCATGTCCGGTCCATCCAGATCGTCCGAATCCTCGAGCCGGCGGTTGCGTTCCTGTTCGGTCGGCTCGGGCGGGAGCCCGCGACGCACGCGCCGGCTCGCCATCGATTCCTTGCGGTTCGCGCGCGCCCGCTCGGCGATCTGCAATTGCTCGTCCACCCGCACGATCATGTGGCGGATGACGATGTCGAATACGCGCAGGCGGCGATCGAGCTCGGCGGTCATCGCCGCCGGGCCGTTAATCACCTCGAGGACGTACACGCCCTCGCGGTGGCCTGCGATCTCATAAGCCAGCTTGCGCCGGCCCCAGTTTTCGGTTTTCTCGAACGTCGCGCCAAACCGATCGGTCACCGCCGCGATCTGCGCGTGCAGATCGTTCAGGGCCTCTTCGGTCGTTTCCGGCGGGACGATGTAGACCAGCTCGTACTGACGGACGGTGCTCATGTGCCTCCTTATGGACATCAGGTCAGGCTTTGTTTGCGCGACCTGTTCGGTCGCTGCCCTGACAAGGAGCGTCAATCGTTGTCGTCGCTGCGGTTGAACGTATTCATCGCTTTCGCCAATCCGTCGCTGACCCAGGTCTCGACGGCATCGGCGGCCCGGGCAACCGCCGCTTCAATCCCGGGCAGCTCATCGGGCTCGAACCGCGCCAACACATGGTCGGCCAGGTCTCGCCGCGAATCCCCTCGCCCGACCCCAATCCGGAGCCGCGCGTAATCAGTCGATCCGAACTCGATGGCCACGGATCGCAATCCATTGTGGCCACCCTCACTGCCGGTCGCCCGCAGCCGCAACCGCCCCAGGGGCAGGTTCACGTCGTCGCAGACGATCAACACGTCCGCCAGCGCCACCTTATAGTAGCGGCACAGCGCCGCCACGGCCTGGCCGCTCAGGTTCATGAACGTGAGCGGCTTGAC
>DASUGC010000137.1:0-16835 GCA_036274235.1 Vicinamibacterales bacterium | reverse complement strand
GTGGCGACATCGTCCGCGACGTCCGCGGCGCCGGCCAGCTCGTGCCGGAGGATGTCCGGCAGATCACGACGACCGCCAACGGCCGGGTGGAAAAGATCGTGCTCAGACCAGGCGCGGAGGTGAAGCCCGGCACCGTCATCCTGGAGCTCAGCAACCCCGATCTCAAGCAGCAGGTGGACGATGCGGAGCTGGCGTACAAGGCGGCGCAGGCGCAGCTCAGCAACGCGCGCGCGAATCTGAAGATCAACAGAACGCAGCTCGACAACGCCGTCAACAACGCCCAGGTCGCGTTCGATCTGGCGACGACGGACCTGGAAGCCAACAGGACCCTGGCGAGCCAGGGGATCGTCGCGCCCCAGGTCGTCAAGCAGAAGGAAGCCAACGTAAATTCCGCGAAGAACGCGCTGGACCTCGCGAAGAAACAGCGCGACAGCGCGATCGAAACCGAAAACGATCAGCTGGCGCCGCAGCAGGCCTCAGTCAGCCAGGCCAAGGCCCGATTTGACCAGCTCGCCCGTCAGCTCGATGGCCTGCACGTGCGATCCGATATGTCCGGCCTGCTCCAGGCCGTCAGTGTCGAGCGAGGCCAGCAGGTGGGCCCCGGGACCAACCTCGCCCGCGTGTCCGATCCCACCCGTCTCAAGGCGGAGATTCGGATCTCGGAAACGCAGACGCGCGACCTGGCCATCGGCCAATCCGCCAGGATCGACACGCGCAATGGGATTGTCACCGGCCACGTCACCCGCATCGATCCCGCGTCCACGGGCGGCACCGTGGGGGTTGACGTCACCATTGACGAGAAACTGCCGCCCGGCGCGCGACCCGACCAAAGCGTGGACGGCGTCGTCGAACTTCAGCGCATGCTGAACGTGCTCTACGTCGAAAGCCCAACCTTCGGCCAGGAGAATGCGTCGATCACATTGTTCAAGATGCAGGGACCCAGTGAAGCCGTCCGGACGACGGTCAAGCTTGGCCGGCGGACCGTGCAATATGTGGAAGTGCTGGGCGGCCTCAACGAGGGAGACCGCGTCATTCTGGCCGACATGTCGGCCTACGACAGCCATAGCCGAGTTCGACTGAACTGAGCCAACTCAAGGAGAGCGTCATGACCGAAATGGGGCAGCCCGTAATCACGCTGACAGGCGTGACCAAAGTGTTCTACACGGATGAAGTCGAGACGCACGCGCTGGCGGGGATCCAGCTCGAGATTCCGCGCGGCCAGTACATCTCGATTGCCGGGCCGTCAGGCTGTGGCAAGTCGACGCTCCTCTCGATTCTCGGCCTGCTCGACACGCCGAGCCAGGGCAACTACGTGCTCAACGGCCGATCGGTCGCGGATCTGCCGCTGGCCGAGCGCGCCCGCGTCCGCAACCGGGAAATCGGATTCATTTTCCAGAGCTTCAACCTCATCGGCGATCTCACGGTGTATGAGAACGTCGAGCTGCCGCTGACCTACCGCGGCATGAACAAGAACGAGCGCAAGGAACGCGTAATGGCCGCGCTCGAGAAGGTCGAAATGTCGCACCGCGCCAAGCACCTGCCCAGCCAGCTCTCCGGCGGTCAGCAACAGCGCGTGGCCGTCGCCCGCGCGGTGTGCGGATCACCGTCCATCCTGCTCGCGGACGAGCCGACCGGTAACCTGGACTCCAAGAACGGCGAGTCCGTGATGACGCTGCTGCAGGAACTGCACCGCGAAGGCGCGACCATCTGCATGGTCACGCACGATCCGCGCTATGCGCGGCACGCCGAGCGCTCCATCCATCTGTTTGACGGCCGCATCGTCGAGGAAAACAAGAACGCCGACGCCGTGCACGAGATGGAAGAGAGCGGCTTCCACATCAATAGCTAGGCGGGTACGACGGCTACGACAGGTGCGACGGGTACGAATGGGCTCCGGGGTTTCGGCTTCGGGGCCTTTCTTTTAATACTTCACCGACGCCTTTTCGCCCGCCAGAATCTTCACACCGGCGCTCGCGCCCACGCGGGAGGCGCCGGCGGCGATCATCGCTTTCAGGCTCTCCAGATCTCTGACACCACCAGCTGCTTTGACGCCCATGTCGTCGCCCACCACCCGCCGCATCAGCGCGACGTCAGCCACTGTGGCGCCACCGGGACCGAAGCCCGTTGACGTCTTCACATAGTCCGCACCGGCGGCCTTCGCCAGCGAGCACGCACTCACCTTTTCATCCTCGGACAGATACGCCGCCTCGATGATGACTTTGCTCAAGGCGCCGGCGGAGCGGCACGCGCCGGTCACTGCCTCGATGTCCCGCTCCACCGTTCGAAGATCTCCGGACTTCAGCGCGCCGATGTTGATGACCATGTCCACTTCCCGCGCGCCGTCGAAAATCACGCGCTGCGTTTCGAAGCGCTTGACGTCACTGAGCGTCGCGCCCAGCGGAAATCCGACCACGGAACAGACGCCGACCGGCGAGCCTCGCAGCAGCGCCGCGCACAGGGCCACCCACGCCGGATTCACGCACACGGTCGCGAAACCGTGTGCGACCGCCTCCTGGCACAAGGTTTCCATGTCCTTCCGCGTCGCGTCCGGCTTGAGCAAGGTGTGATCGATGAGACTGGCGACGTTGCCAACGGCCGCTGACGGCGCGTGATAGCCGAGCCGCGTGGCCCCCGCGTCGATGACGGACTGCAGGCGAGCAGGACAGCAATCCTCGCGGACGGCGTGGCAGGCGCAGGCGTGTGACGACCGGCGGGACTCGGCCATCACCTCTTCGGCCACGATGGCGATGAGCCGCGCGAGATCGACCGTGCTCGCTGCCACTAGCTGGACTCCTCGATACGCCGGATTTTGAGCAGTCGCCGGATATACCGCGCCTCGCGCATCGGCGTGGCCAGCCAGGCATCGACGATCTCCGCGGCCGCGGCGGGATCGATCAGGCTGGCGCCGATCGCGAGGACGTTCGCGCCATTGTGTTCGCGCGCGTAGCGCGCGAGCGTGGGCGTCGTACACATCGCCGCGCGAATGCCGCGCACTTTGTTGGCGGCGATCGCGGAGCCCAGCCCGCTGCCGTCGATCACAATGCCGGCGTCGGCCTCGCCTCGCACCACCGCACGCGCGACCGCCAGGGCCGTGTCCGGGTAATCGACCGCCTCGTCGCTGTTCGTGCCGCAGTCCCGCACCGCAAGGCCGCGTTTGCGCAGCCGATCGATGAGCGCGGATTTGAGCTTCCACCCAGAGTGGTCCGCCCCGACGGCGATGCGTGTGATCTCGGCGGCCGGCGCCAGATCCGCCGGCAGCGACGGATCGACGCTGCCCGCCGGCACCACCGTCACGCGCTTCGCCCGCAGCGTGTCCCAGGCGAGCGGCGTGACATGGCCGCCGCGTTCCAGCTCCACCGTCGCGCCCGCCTCGATCTGCCGGGCCTCCGTCTCGCTGATCAGGCCGTACCGGGGTATCGTCACGACGATCCACCCTCGACGATGCGGATGTCGCGCAAGTGCCGATATCGCTCGTCCACGTCAAGTCCGTACCCGACGACGAACTTATCCGGGATCTCGAACCCGATGTAGTCCACCGGCACGTCAACCTTCCGGCGCGAGGGCTTGCTCAGCAGGCATGCCGTCCGCAGCATGTGCGGCTCGCGCGCGCGCAGAATCTCCTGCAGGTATGACAGCGTCAGCCCGGTGTCCACGATGTCTTCGATGATGACGACGTCCCGGCCCTCGAGCCCGCGGTCCAGATCCTTCATCAATCGCACTTCACCCGACGACTTCGTGCCGGCGCCGTAGCTCGAAAGCGCGATGAAATCACAGGTAACGTCGCCTTTCATCGCGCGCATCAAGTCGGCCAGAAATACGAACGCGCCCTTGAGGACCGCCACGAAATGAATCGGCGTGCCCGGGCCGTGGTCGTGCCGAATCTCCGCGGCCAGCTCGCCGATCCGCGCCTGGATCTGCGCCTCGGCAATCAGGACGTCATTTGCCATTCGCGGCTCCGGCGGCGGCCGCCTGCGACACGGCGGCCCGGACGCGCTCGGCCATGGCGCGCGCGTCGCGCAGCACCTCAGCCGCCCGCAGACTGGTCACCCGCCCGCTCTCCATGAGCACCCGCCCCGCCACAATCGTGGTCCGGACGTCGTCGCCCCGCGAGACATACACGAGGTGCGAGATGGGATCGAACATCGGCGTCTGCCGGGCGCCATCCATGGCCACCGTGATCAGATCGGCCTGCTTGCCCGGCTCCAGACTCCCGATGCGGTCGCTCAGGCCGAGCGCCTCGGCTCCGCGCCGCGTTGCCAGTTCCAGCGCCTGTCGTGCCGGCAGCGCGCGTGGCTCCATCGACGTCACTTTGTGCAGCAGCGCCGCCGCGCGCATCGCCTCGAACATGTCCAGATCATTATTGCTGGCCGCGCCGTCCGTCCCCAGACCCGCCTTGAGATCCTTCGCGATCCACTGCGGCACCGCGGCCACGCCGCTCGCCAGCTTCATGTTGCTCTCGGGATTGTGCGCGAGGCCGACGCCCCTGTCGTGCAGCACCTGCATGTCGGCATCGTCAAGCCACACGGCGTGCGCCGCAAGCGATCGGCCGTTCCAGATGCCCAGGCCGTCCAGGTATCGCGCCGGGCTCATGTGATGCGCTTCGGCGACCGTCTTGATCTCGTCTTTGGTCTCCGCCAGATGAATCAGCAGCGGCGCGCCATACCTGTTCGCCAGCGCGCGAGCAGCCTGCAAAACGGGGCCCGGAACCGTGTACGGCGCGTGCGGTGCGACGGCGGCCGTGATCAGCGGATCGCCTTTCCATTTCTCGAGGAAGGCTTCCGCGCGCACGAGCGCGGCATCCGGCGTCGGCGCATCAGCCACCGGAAACTGGATCACCGACTGGCCGAGGACGCCACGCAAACCGGCGGCCTTTGTTTCTTCCGCGATGTCGTCCTCGAAGTAGTACATGTCCGCGAAGGTCGTCGTGCCCGACTCGATCATTTCCAGGGCCGCCAGACGCGTGCCGATCCGGACGAACTCCGGCGACACCGTGGCCTTCTCCGCGGGAAAGATGTATTTCGTCAGCCAGTCCATCAGCGCCAGGTCGTCGGCCAGGCCGCGATAGAGCACCATCGGCGCGTGCGTGTGCGTGTTGACGAGCCCCGGCATGATGATCTGCCCGCCCACATCGATGGTGCGGGCCGGCGCGAAGCGCTCGCGCAACTCACGCGCGGATCCCACGGCGACAATGGCGCTGCCGTCGATCGCGACCGCCCCGTCGGCCACGACGCTGCCTGCGGCATCCATGGTGACGACCGCGCCCCCCGTGACGAGCAGGCTGATGCGGCTTCCCGCCCCGTGGCCGCGACTGACCGACACGATGGCCGCGACGGCCGCCACGGCGATGATGACGATCAGGCCCCCGATGCGCATGCCCCGCATTGGCCAAGATTCTATAGCGCGTCGTGTATAGTTCTGGCGTGCCCGTCCATTCCGTGCAGCACCCGATTGCGCAGGATGCCCTCGTCCGTCTGCGCAACAAGGACACGTCGGCACATGAGTTTCGGGAATTGACCCGCCGCCTCAGCCTGGTCGTGGCTATGGAGGCCACGCGCAAGCTCCCGATCAATCTCGCCAAGGTTGAAACGCCGCTGGAAACGACCGGCGGTGAAGTGATCGAGGCGGATGTCGTCGTCGTACCGGTCCTTCGAGCCGGTCTGGGCATGGTTGACGCGGTCCTGGAATTGCTGCCGTACGCACGCGTGGGACACATCGGGCTGCAGCGCAACGAAACGACGGCGCTGGCCTCCCAGTACTACGAGCGGCTGCCCTCCAGCCTCTCGAATGCGACGGTGCTGATCGTGGATCCCATGCTGGCGACCGGCGGCAGCGCGCTGGCGGCGATCGGGCTCGTCCAGGAAGCCGGCGCGCGCGACATCCGGTTGCTCTGTGTCGTGGCGGCCCCTGAGGGCATCGCCGCGGTGGAAGCGAAATATCCGGCCTTGCCGATCTACACGCCGGCGATTGATCGGGAGCTCAACGCCCAGAAATTCATCCTGCCCGGCCTCGGTGACTTTGGAGATCGCCTCTATGGCACCACCTAAACGTCCCGGGAAATTCGCTCAGGGCCCCTGGACGACCAACCTGACGTCGATCGCGCCTAACAAGATTCTGGTGCGCGGCTACCGGCTCGACGATCTGATGGGCCGCGTCGGTTTCGGCGAGGCGATCTATCTCCTGCTTACGGGCGATCTGCCGTCGCCGTCGGTCGGCAAGCTGGTGGACGCGATGCTCGTGTCGTTCATCGATCACGGCGCCACGCCGCCGTCCACGCTGGCCGCGCTCAACACGGCGACAACCGGCGCGTCCATTCGAGGCGCGGTGGCGGCCGGCGTGCTCGGATTCGGGCGCTATCACGGCGGAGACGCGCTCGCGTGCCGCGACCTGCTCGATCAGGGGCTGGAGATTTCGCGCGGCGGGACGTCCATGGCCGCGGCCGCGCAAACGCTCGTCGGACGGCTCATCGAAGCGGAGGACATTCCCCCGCCGGGGTTCGGACATCGCTTCCATACGATCGATCCGCGCGCCACGCGCCTGCTGCAGATCGCGCACGAGCTCGAGGCCGATCACCGCTACACGCAATGCCTCCGGGCGTTGGAGATGGCCCTCAGGGATCATGAGGCCCTGAAGGATCGATCGCTGCCGGTCAATATCGATGGCGCGATCGCGGCCGTGTGCGGGGACCTCGGACTGCCGACGGAAGTCGCGGACGCGCTACTAATCATTTCCCGCGTGCCTGGCCTGGCGGCCCATGTGCTCGAGGAGCAGCGGCGCGAGTCACCGATGCGGCAGATCGACCCGTCGAATCACCAGTACGACGGACCGCCTGAGCGCCGGCTGCCAGAGCGACGGAAATAATCAGCCGAAGCTTTTAGCGAAGGTTGAGCCTGCCAACCGAAGCTGCGAGCGGAGCGAGCGATTAGCGAAGGTTGGTGGGCGCTAGTGGACTCGAACCACTGACCCCCGCCGTGTGAAGGCGATGCTCTACCAACTGAGCCAAGCGCCCAACCGTGCCGTCCCGTCAGCTTATCGCACGGATGCGATCGACGCCACTCCGCCCTTCTTGAGCTCCGCGATGACCCGGTCGAGCAGGGCGGCGTACTTCGCGTCCGCGTCCGTGAACGTCTTCGAATACACGTCCGCGGCGGGCCGCTTGTCGTTGCGTTTCTTGGGATCCGCGGGCCCTTCGAGCACTTGCTTCGCTCCGCCGATGGAAACCGTATCGGGTACGCCTGCTTTTGCCGGCACCGCGATCAATCCATCGCCCAGGATGTCTTCGACGAAGAACCGCTCCGAGGCGAGCATGCCGGACACCAGGTCGCCGTACGCGTGCGCGTAGTCCTTCTGGTAGATCCAGTATTCAATATCCGTCGGCCGTGAATAGAGCGCGCTCACGGCCAGTGTCTGCACCGGCGACACCATCACGGCCACAAACCGGTTTTCCTCGGCCGAGAGGCGCAATGCGAAGGCCTCGAGTTTCTTGGCTTTCATCAGCGCGGCAAGCTCTTTGGCCTTCGGCGCCGACGACGAGGCCGGCACTTGTGCGAACGCCACCGAGGCGCCGGCCACGGCCGCCGCCAGCAGCGCCATCGTCATCCTGACGCGAACGGAGTCTTTCATCTGCGTCCCTTCTCTCTATCCCACGAACAAAGGATCTTCGTCATCCTGCGGCGCCGCGGCGCGTCCCTGCCAGGCGCGAATGGCCGCCACGCCGGCCCGAATCGCCGACAGGATCGCCGTCCCCTGGCGGATCGGCTCCACGACGGCCGTCTGCAGCACCCCGAACGTCTCATCCACCCGCGCCGTCGTCTGTTGGATCAAGACGTCGATCCGCTCCGCCTGGACGACCGCCAGGGCACTCACCCGGCCGGCGTCCTCGGCGATCCGGTTCGCCTTGTGGATCAGCGGGTTGACCTCCCGTTTCAGGTCATCGATGGCGTTCACGACATGCTTGACGGAGCGCGCCAGCGCGATGGCCACGGCGGCCTGCGCCAGCGCCATGAGCACGAGCGCGCCGGCCATCACGCCGAGGAAGATCACCTGCCAGTCGTTCACGCCATCTCCTTGCGGGCCTGCTCGAACGCCTCACGGCCGCGTTCGACGGCATGCTCCAGCGTCTCCCGGCCTTCTCGGGCCTTCTGCGCCAGCTTCCGGCGCGTGTCCGTCCCGGCGGCAGGAGCATACAACAAGGCGACCGCCGCGCCCGCCAGCGCGCCCATCGCAAAAGCCAGCAGTAACGATCCGCCCGACGATCCGTTGTTCGACATGGTGGCCTCTTTCCAGTTAGAAAATGCTGACCTTGACGTTCAGGTACTTCTTCGGATCCTTGCGGATGTCCGAAAGCAGATTGCGCAGCTCGGTAACGGCCGTGTTCATACTCTCATAAAGCTGCTGGTCATGGAGCAGCCGGCCGGCGGTGCCTTCCGTGGTGTTGAGCCCGGCCGCCACCTGGTCCAGCCGGCTGGCCATGGAATTGACGCGATCGTAGAGTTCGCGCTCCGTCAGCAGTTTGCCGATCGTGCCGTCTCCGCGGTTGAGCCGGCCGGTGGTCTGATCGAGATTCGCCAGCGTATTCGAGAGGGACTTCCCGGTGGCTTCGTCATTCAGGAACCGGCCGATCGCGCCGTTCGTGGTCTTGAGTTGAGCCGTGACGGCCTGCAGATTCTCCAGCGACGCCTTGAGTGAGTTCCAGACTGCGGGATCGTTGACCAGGCGGCCCACCGTGCCCTCTCCAGCCTTGAGCCGATCCGCCAGATCGGCCGCCGACCCCACAAACTGCTGCAACTGCTTATACACCGCGTCGTCCGTGACGAGCTTGCCCACCGTGCCTTTGCCGGCGCGGATGTCGGCCAGCAGATCGCCGGCTTCCTTGAGACTGTCGGCCGCGGTGGTCGTGAAGTCGGCCAGCGTCCCGGCTTCGCCTGTCCGGACATACCCCCAGTCCGCAACCGGCGTCCCGCCTCGAGTGGACTTGAGATCGAGCAACGACTCGCCGAGGAGCCCGCTCGATCCAATCTTTCCGACCGTCGTATCCGTGATGAACGGACGCAACGACTTGGAGACTTCGAAACTGACGTCGATGAAACCGTCCGCAAACTCGACGGCCTTGACGCGGCCCACTTCCTTCCCGGACAACCGCACGATCGCACCGCTTCTGAGGCCCTGGGCATCCAGGAACCGCGCTTTCAACGGATAGCGCTCCCAGAAGAACCCGCCCTCGCCGCCAATCGCGACCACGATCACGACAATCAGCGCCGCGGCAATAAGGCCCACGATGCCGAGCTTGAGTTCCGACCAGGCGATCGAACGAGTGCGAGGCATTGGGTCCCCCTACGACAGAAACGCGCGCAGGTACTGATCCTGCGACGCGCGCAGCTCCCCGGCGGTGCCTTCGAATGCAATTCCGCCGTCCTTTAACATGATGAATTCCGTTTCGTGCGCCTCGGCGGCCGGGACCGGTTCGAAGTTCACCTGGTTGCCGGACCGGACCGCGCGGTGCGTCGCGATGTAGAACGCGTCACGCAACTGGTGAGTGACGAGAATCGAACTCACGTGCTCGAGATCCCGCAACTTGATCACTTCCGAATCGACCGTCAGCGCCGTAATGGGATCGAGGCCCGTCGTCGGCTCGTCATAGAGCAGCGTTTGTGGTCGCGCGGTCAGGGCGCGCGCGATGGCGACCCGGCGCCGCTGGCCGCCCGACAGCTCGGACGGCATCCGCTCGCCGTACTCCTCGAGTCCGACAAACCCCAGCACTTCGTTCACGCGTTCGTCGATCTGGTCAATCGGCTGACGCGTCTGCTCAAACAGCCGATACCCGACGTTCTCGCGCACCGTCAGCGAATCGAAGAGCGCGCCCTCCTGAAATACCATGCCCAGCTCGGCACGCACCGGCATCAAATCGGCCTCCGACAGCTGGTCCACGCGCCGGCCATGCACCCAGATGGCGCCCTCGTCGGGACGCAACAGCCCGAGAATCAGCCGCAGAATGGTGGACTTGCCCGCGCCGCTGGCGCCCAGGCAAATCTTCATGCGCCCGGGCAGGACGTGGAAACTGATGCGGTCGAGAATGACCTTGTCATCAAACGCCAGCGACACCCCATCAAAGACAATCGCCGGCGTTTCGCCGTTAATCGCGGGCGGGCCGGCCGGCGTGGCGAGCGTTTCGTTCGCCATCAGTACATCACCGTGATGAGGAACTTGGTCAGGAGAAAGTCCATCCCGAGCACGGCGATTGAACCCACCACCACGGACGTGGTCGTCGCGCGCCCGACGCCCTGGGTGCCGCCTTTCGTGCGCAACCCGACGTGACAGCCGACCGATGCGATCACGAAACCGAGCACCACGGGCTTGATCAGGCCCATCCAGATGTCCTCGATCGAGAGACCGGAGACGACGCTGTTCCAGTAGACACTGGAGGCCACCCCCAGTTGCAGGCTCGAAATGATGGCGCCGCCCACAATGCCCACCGCGACGGCGACCGTTGTCAGGACCGGCAACATGACCGTGCCGGCCAGCACGCGGGGGATGACCAGCTTGCGGACCGGGTCGGTTCCCAAGGCGCGAAGCGCCGAGATCTGATCGGTCACCATCATCGAGCCCAGTTCCGCGGCGATGCCGGACCCGACCCGGCCCGCGACGATCAGCGCCGTCAAGACCGGGCCCAGTTCCTTGACCATGGACGCGCTGACCAGTCCACCCACTTGCTGACGAACGCCGAAGCGATCCAGGGTCAGACCGGACTGAAGGGCCAGCACCATGCCCGTGAACAGGCCCGTCAGGATCGTCACGGGCAGCGACCCGATGCCAATCGCATCGAGCTGCTCGATCGCGTCTCGCGCGTAGATCGGGCGCGTGACAAGTCCGCCGCCAATACGGCCGAGCAACCGCAGGTATTCCTGAAATTCCCGGATCGCCCGTTTGATGGGCTCGAAGGCCTCGCCGGCCATGTCAGGCGCCCCTCTGCCCCAGCGGCCCCGCCGGGTTGCGCAGCCGCTTGATGCGGTCGCGAAGGGTCGCCGCCCGCTCGAAGTTCATGTCCGCCGCCGCGGCGCGCATCTCCGCGTCGAGCGCGCTCAGGTGCGCGGCGAGATCGGCCTCGCTCTTGAACTGGTCGCGCTCGTCGGCCACGACCGGCACGGTCACGTAGTCCCGTTCGTACACGCTCGAGAGCACGCCCTCGATATCGCGGACGATGGACTCCGGCGTGATGTTGTGCTCGGCGTTGTACGCTTCCTGAACTTTCTTGCGGCGCTCGGTTTCCGCCATGGCGGCGCGCATCGAATCGGTCATCTGATCGGCATACAGAATCGCCCGCCCGCGCACGTTCCGCGCGGCGCGGCCCATCGTCTGAATCAGCGCCCCGGACGACCGCAGGAATCCTTCTTTGTCCGCATCGAGAATCGCCACAAGCGACACTTCCGGAAGGTCCAGCCCTTCACGGAGAAGATTGATCCCGACGAGCACGTCGAACGCGCCCAGCCGGAGGTCGCGCAGGATCTGCGTGCGTTCGAGCGTGTCGATGTCCGAATGCAGGTAGCGCACGCGGACCCCCAGCTCCTGGTAGTACTGCGTCAGGTCTTCGGCCATCCGCTTGGTCAGGGTCGTCACAAGCACGCGCTCGCCGCGAGCCGCCACCTCACGGATTTCGGCCAGCAGATCGTCAATCTGCCCCTTCACCGGCCGCACCTCGATGGCCGGATCCACGAGTCCGGTAGGGCGGATGATCTGCTCCACGATCACCCCGCCGGCCTGCCGGAGCTCGTACGGTCCAGGCGTGGCGCTGACGAATACGACCTGCCGAACGCGTTCTTCCCACTCCTTGAAGTTCAGCGGCCTGTTGTCCAGCGCCGAAGGCAGCCGGAACCCATGCTCCACCAGGACTTCTTTCCGCGAGCGGTCGCCCGCGTACATGCCGCGAATCTGCGGCACGCTCTGGTGGCTCTCGTCAACGATGAGCAGGGCGTCCTCCGGCAGGTAGTCCAGAAGCGTCGGGGGCGGATCGCCGGCATTGCGGCCGGACAGGTGCCGCGAATAGTTCTCGATGCCGTGGCAGTAGCCGATCTCGCGAATCATCTCGAGATCGAACATCGTCCGCTGGTGCAGCCGCTGCGCTTCGAGCACGCGGCCGGCGCGCTCCAGCTCTTTCAGGCGCTCATCGAGCTCGGCCTTGATGCTTTCCAGCGCCTGTTTCGTCCGGGCCCGCGGCGCCGCAAAGTGGGACTTGGGGTACACCGCGATCGTCTCGTGGCGCCGGACATCGCGGCCCGTCAGCGGATCGAACGACACGAGATCGTCAATCTCGTCTCCGAACATGCTGATCCGCAATCCCACGTCGTCGTACGACGGATACACCTCGACGGTGTCGCCCCGCACTCTGAACGTGCCGCGCGCGAAGTCGTGATCGTTCCGCTCGTACTGAATCTCGACGAACTTTCGCAGCAGCTCGTCGCGGGCGATCGTGAGGCCGCGCGCGAGCGGGACCAGCAGGCCGTAGTACTGCTCGGGCGAGCCGAGGCCGTAGATGCAGGAGACACTGGCGACGATGATGACGTCGCGCCGCTCGAAGAGCGACCGCGTGGCCGACAGGCGCAGGCGGTCCAGCTCCTCGTTGATGATGGCTTCCTTTTCAATATAGGAATCGGTCGCCGGCATGTAGGCTTCCGGCTGGTAGTAGTCGTAGTAGCTGACGAAGAACTCGACCGCGTTGGTGGGAAAAAACCGTTTGAATTCCTGGTAGAGCTGCGCGGCCAGGGTCTTGTTGTGCACCATCACCAGCGCCGGCCGGTTCACGCTGGCCAGGACCTGCGCCATGGTGAACGTTTTGCCCGACCCGGTCACGCCGAGCAGCACCTGCGCCCGATCGCCGCGGCGAAGGCCATCGGTGAGCTGCTCGATGGCGCGCGGCTGATCGCCGCGAAGTTCGAACGGACTGTCGAGCCGCAGTTGATCGATCCCGGCAGGCATCAGCAGGTCAATCCCAACCTCCGATGCTATCAGGACCTCGCTGTCAGGACCTCGGGAGTCGTTTGGCCTCGAAAAGGAAACCCCGGCTGACAGAGAAACTCGGGTTTCCCTTTTGGGGCGAAACGACCTCAGAGGTCCTACCGCCCCACAGGCGCCAGATACCCTGAGCGGGCCCGGATTTTCGCGTCTTTGGCTGCCGGCGCAGTTAAGTGCACCTGGATCTTGTGGAACTTGCCGTCCGACCGGGGCGGCGCCGGCTCGTACCCGATCGTGTAGCGCGAGCCCAATTCATCGAGGATCCGGGCATAGGCGGTCTGGAGATCCCGTTTGCCGCCCGGAAAGAAGGCATCTCCGCCCGTTTCGCGCGTCAGCATCGTGAGCCGTGATTGCTGCACGACGCGCTGGGTGCTGCTTTGATTGTCCAGATAGCCAATCGCATAGACCAGCACGTTGCTGAACCGCAGCGCATCGACGAGCTGGGCGTACGACAGCTTGCTGCTGTTATCGCCGCCGTCGGTGTACAGCAGGAGCACGTGCTGCCCCGGGCGCGTGCGCGCGGTCTCCAGGTATACGCCGATCGCGTCGAACAGCGCGGTGTCTCCGTCAGGCTTGTGCTGCCGGATGCGCTCGAAGAGCCGGGGATAGCTGTCCCGGGAGAAGCGTCCGAGCTGAATGGTGGAGGCAAACTCGACGAGGGTCGCATCCGCGGCTTCGTCCAGACCGGTCACAAACTGGACGGCGGCATTCGCGGCGTCCCGCAGATCCAGTTCCATGCTGCCGCTGACATCGAGCAACAGGCCGAGGTGGAGCTCCAGATCGCCGCCGGGCGCGCCTTCGGCGAAGGCGGTGATCGTCTGCTTCACGCCGTCTTCGCGCACCTCAAAGTCCTTCGCGGTCAACCCGCGCGTCAGCAGGCCGTCCTTGCCGGTCACGACGACGGGCACGCGCACCAGATCGACGCCGGACTTGAACGACTGCTGCGCGCGGGCAGGCCAGTCGCCTGCCGCCAGCGCCAGCGCAGCGGCCATCGCACAGCAAGCCGCGGATTTCCGCATGCAGGCATTATCGCCCCGTTCAGCCTGATCGAAGTCCCGGCGTCGAAGGACCTGTCCTGAGCGACGCTCGGACGGAGCGAAAAGAAGCGGAGTCGAAGGACCGATATAATCCGCTGTTGTGCGTGCGCTGGTCGTCTCAGAAGACGAGTTGATCATCCGGACTCTGCACCGCGTGCTGGCCGGAACCTTCGACGTGGAGTTCCTTCTGGAGAGCCGGCCGCTGGCACGCCGGCTCGTCGAGGACGGCATCCCCGCCACGGTCGCGGATCCCAAGCGCGTCGATTCCTACGTTCGCGCCGATCTCAGCCCCAACACGTGCGTCATCGTCGAAGACACCGGCCGGCGCGGGTTGAAGAAGGTGGTCACGGCGATTCGCGACGCGGGCGGCAGCCTGTTGTACGTGCTGCATGTCAACGGCCTGGACAAAGGCCGCGGACACGACGAGTTGCGCGCCGTCGTGCCGGAGATTTCACACCTCGATCTCGCGGACCTGCTGGCCCCCACGCTGCAGACCGAGCTGGGCCGATCGCTGACGCGGGCCCGTGTTCAGCAATACCAGCGTTATTTCGCCGACGCCGACCGGGTCCTGATCCTGCTTCACAATGAGCCCGACCCCGACGCGCTGGCGGCGGGCCTCGCGCTCCGCAACGTCCTGCGCCGCACCCGGACGACGGCCATCATTGGCGCGTTGCAGGGGGTCACCCGTCCCGAAAACCTGCGCATGGCGGACATGCTCGACATCCAGGTGGAAACTCTCAAGCCGGACGAGTTTGCCGGCTTCGATCGAATCGCGACTGTCGATGTACAGCCGCATTACTTCGCGGGGTTGCTGCCGAAGGTGGACCTGGTCGTGGACCATCACCCGGAACAACCCGGCTATACGGCGGTTTTCAAGGACATCCGCGCCGACTACGGCTCCACCTGCACCATCCTCACCGAACACCTTCGCGCCGTGGACGTGAACATCTCCGAACGCACCGCCACGGCCATGCTGTATGCCATCAAGTCCGACACGCTCTTCTTCGCGCGCCAGACGAATCGCGTGGACCTGGAGGCGTTTTCGTTTCTCTATCCGCTCGCCGACCCGGCGCTCATCCGCAAAATGGAAGGCGCGGAAATCACGCTCGAGCGGCTCGATCACGTCATGCGCGCGCTCGCCGCGAGCCGGATTCGCGATCAGGTGTTCTCCGCGTTCGTCGGGGAAACCACGCGGGAGGACTTCATCCCCTACACCGCGGACTTCCTGCTCCAGGTTGAGGACGTCAAGTGGACGATCGTTTCGGGCATCGTCGGCGGGCAACTGATCATCAGCGTGCGCAACCTGGGTTACTCGCGCAACGCGGGTGAGTTCGTCAAATCGAATTTCTCGGATATCGGCAGCGCCGGCGGTCACCGATCGATGGCCAAGGCGGTCGTCCCGATTGAAAAGTTTCGCGCGAAGTTCGGGGACCTCTCCGGCGTCGGGATCGCGGCGCGGATTGGGGATCTGGCGGAGCAGTTCCTGAAGGATCACGCGTGACCTTCGCCGGGCCTAACTAACGACCCGGCGCTCCATCGCTCAATGGGGCCCTGGACCTTCAGGCCCCGGGTCTCAGCGCCTGATCCAAATCTGCGATCAGATCGTCCACATGCTCGAGCCCGACCGACAGCCTGATCATCCCGCGGGTGACACCGGCGGCCGCCAGTTGTTCGTCCGTCAACCCGTACTGGGACGTCAGCACCGGCAAACTGCACAGGCTCTCAACGCCCCCCAGGCTGGCCGCGCGTTTGACGATCTGCACCCGGTCGAACAGGCGGCAGGCGCGCTCGTAGCTGCCGACGTCGAAGCAGACCATCCCGCCGAAGCCGGACATCTGCCTGCGGGCAATGTCATGGTCGGGATGCGATGGCAAGCCGGGATAGAAGACCCGCGTCACGCGTGAATGCGCCGACAGCCACGTCGCGATCCGCAAAGCCGATTCATTCTGTCTGGCGACGCGCACATGGATCGTCTTCATCCCGCGGGCCAGCGCATAGGCCGACGCCGGCTCGAGCACGCCGCCGAACAACTTCCGCGCGGGTCCCAGCCGCTCGATGATGGCCGCCGATCCAATCAGCGCCCCGGCGGTCACATCGCTGTGCCCGTTCAAGTACTTCGTCGCGGAGTGCATCACCAGGTCCACGCCCAGGGCAAGCGGCTGTTGATTCACCGGGCTCGCGAATGTGTTGTCGATTGCGCACGTGACATTGTGCGCGCGACACGCCGCCGAGACTTTCCTGATGTCGACGCAACGCAACGTCGGGTTGATCGGCGACTCGAACCACAGCAGCCTCGTGGCTGGACCAAACAGCGCGTCTGGCCTGGCGAGTTCATCGAGCGACGCGAATCGTGCGCGCACGCCGAAACAGTCCAGAAAGCTTGCGATCAACTGCAAGGTGCCGCCATAGATGGCGGCGCTGCAGACGACTTCATCGCCGCTCTTGAGCAATCCGAACAGCGCCGTCGCAGTCGCAGCCATTCCCGACGATGTGACCATGGCTCGCTCGCCGCCTTCGAGTAGCGCCAGTTTTTCCTCGACGGCCTGGACCGACGGATTGGCGTAGCGCGAGTAGATGTACCGACTCCCCCGGCCCTGCTGGTAGGCCTCCAGCTCGGCCGCGTTGGCAAATAGAAACGTCGTGGTCGCATAGACCGGCGTGGTGAGCGGCGTGGCGTCGGCCTGCGCGCCGTCCGCCCGATGAATGACGTCGGTTTCGGGATGATGCATAAGACCTCGGGAGTCGTTTTTCATGAAAATGACAACCGCAGTTGTCAGCTACGGACAACCCCGGTTG
>DASUGC010000136.1:0-15546 GCA_036274235.1 Vicinamibacterales bacterium | reverse complement strand
GATCGGTTCGCGACCGCGCGCACTCGCGCCGAAGCCGCCATCGAGGCGCGCGAACGCGAAGCCGCCGAGGCCGCCGAGCGCGCCCGCGAGCGCGCCGAGGCCGTCGCCACACGCGAAGCGCTGTGCGTCCGCGTGGAAACGCTCGATGGCGACGACGTGCTGGCGCAACTGGTTCCGATCGAAGAAGAGTGGCGATCGCTGACACCGCTGGTCGGGGACGGCCCGGAGGCCTCCACACTAGCGGAGCGATTCGCCCGTGCAGTGGCTGCGTGCCGCAAGCGGCACGAGCTGGGCGCCCTGCTGGCCGAGACGCGAGCGAGCTACGAGGCGCTCGTGTCCGAAGCCGAAGGCCTGCTGTCGTCAGCCGTTTCCGGCGACGCGGGCGCGGCTCTGGCCCGGTGGCCGTCGCTCAGCCGCGAGGCGCGCAGCCACGCACACACGTTGTCCACCGCGTTGCGCCCGGCCGCCGATCTCGACGCGCGCCTGACAGCCGTCGGCGAAGCCCTCTCGGCCCGCGAAGCCGCGCGCGAACAGGAACGCAAGGACGCGCTCGCGCGCGCGACGCAGAACGCGCTGACGCAGCTCCAGCGGCTGTCCGATCGCGCCCGGCGCGCGTCGGAAGCCGATACGATCACGCTCAAAGAAGGCGACCGCCTGATGAAAGACATCGGCGCGGGCCTGGACCTCGCCGGCCGCCTCGACAACGTCAAGGACGTGCAGGAGGCGATGGCCGCGCTCCGCTCGCTGCAGGAGCAGGTGGCGCCGCGCGTACGCGAGCTGCGAGAGATGGACGACTGGCGCCGATTCGCCAACGCGCAGCGGCAGGAACAGCTCATCGCCATGGCCGAGGCCATCGTCGGCTCCCTCAAGGCCGAGGCGGAACAGCAGAAAGAGTCGGATCTGGCTGCCACCGCCCGCGCGTTGAAAGAACTGCATGCGAGCTGGTCCGAGGTCGCCGAAGCGCCGCGTAACGTGGCGCAGCGTCTGTGGGATCGTTTCCGCGCGGCCACGGATTTCATCCGCGCGCGCTGCGAGCCCCACTTCCAGAAAATGCGCGAAGAGCGCAGCGCGAACCTCGCGGCCAAGCAGGCGCTGGTCGCCGAAGCCGAATCGCTGGCGAATTCCTCCGATTGGGCCAGGACGACCGCCCGGTTCCAGGAACTCCAGAAGGCCTGGCAGGAGTCCGGCCCGGTGCCGCGCGACGCGGGGCGTGACCTGGTGCAGCGATTCCGCGTGGCGTCAGGCGCGTTCTTCACGCGGCGGCGCGAAGATCTGGCCTCGCGCAAGCAGGTCTGGTCCGAGAATCAGGCCAAGAAGGAAGCCCTGTGCGCCCGCGCCGAAGCGCTGGCCGAATCGACCGACTGGGACGCGACCGCCAACGAGATGAAGCGGCTGCAGCACGAGTGGAAGACCATCGGCCCGATCCGCCGGAACAAGTCGGAAGAGATGTGGAATCGCTTCCGCGCCGCGGGCGACAAATTCTTCGAGCGCTTCCACAACCGGCATCAGATCGCGCTGGCCACCAAACTGGCCGAGCGTGAAGCCATGGTCGTGGATCTGGAGGCGATGGCCGCCGGCGAGAGCTCGGACGATCTCGCCCAGCGCGTGCAGCAGCTCCGGACCACGTGGAATCGCGCCGTGCCGATTCCATCGAATGACGCGAAAGTGCTCGCCGACCGGTGGCAGGCGGCGCTCACCAACGTGGTACAGCGCCACGCGGCCGCGTTTGCCGGCACGGACCTCGACCCGGCCGTGGCTCGGCAGCGCATGGAAAAGCTGGTGGCGAAGGTCGAAACCTTCCTCAGCGAGGTCCGCGAGACGCCGGACGGCCTGTCACCGACCGAAGCGCTCGCCGCCAAACTGCGTTCCGCGCTGGCCAGCAACGCCATGGGCGGACGCTCGGCAGACGAGGGCAAGTGGCGCGGCGCGCTCGAAGCGGTGAAGGAGGCGCAGCAGTCATGGGATCGGCTCAGCCCCATCGCCGGCCCGGACGCGCGGCCACTCGAGCAACGATTCCGCGAGGCGTGTCGTAAGGTATCCGACCACGCTCGCAGACACTCGCAGCACTCGTCCGGCGGGGGCAATCAGCGGAGGGACAGACCGCGGGACATGGTGACGGCGTAGATCCTCGCGGGCTTGCCGCGCCGAACAGTGCAGCATGCGGGCATCTCCCGCCGGAGCTGCGAGCGAAATCGTCCCGCGCGGGCCTGCCCAGCCGGAGCTGCGAGCGAAACCGTTCCGCGCGGGCCTGCCCCGCCGGAGCTGCGAGCGAAGCGAGCGAAAGCGTAGGCGGGTCCAGCGGTACTCGGGGGGGAACCGGCTGGAACGCCACAAAGGCCACGAGGCGCGCAGCGCTCGTGGCCTTTGTATTTTGCCAAGGACCTCTGGACCTACTGCGCCTTATAAACGATCTTGCCGCCAATAATCGTGTAGGCGACCTTCGCGGTCTTGATCTCTTCCTCCGGCACCGTCGTGATGTCCTTCGTCAGGACGGTGATGTCGGCGAGCTTGCCGAGTGAGAGCGTTCCCTTGATGTCCTCTTCGAATCCCGCGATCGCGTTCATGATCGTGTAGGACTTGAGCGCCTCCAGGCGCGACATGCGCTGATCGGGGTAGAACACCTTGCCATTCGACAGCTTGCGCGTCACCGCGGAGTAGTAGTTCGCGATCGGATCCACATTTTCGACCGGCGCGTCGGTGCCGTTGGAGACGATGGCGCCGGATTGCATCAGCTTCTGCCACACGTAGGCGCCTTCTTCCGCGCGCTTGTCGCCGATGCGATCGGGCACCCAGGTGCCGTCCGACGTGCAGTGATTGGCCTGCATGGCGGCGATCACGCCGAGCTGGCCGAAGCGCGGGATGTCGGCGGCGCTCAGATGCTGCGCATGCTCGATACGGAACCGCAGATCCTTGCCGTTCACATTCCTGCTCTTGAACGCCGCCTCGTAGATGTTCAGCACCTCGCGATTCGCGCGGTCGCCGATCGCGTGGACGCAGAGCTGCATGTGGTGATCGATGGCGATCTGCGCGGTCGTGGCCAGCGGGGGCGGCTGCCCGTTCCGGCTGACGACGGGCTCAGGCACCGTCCCCACGGAATCCGGCTTGTCCGCGTACGGCTCGAGCATCCACGCGCCGCGCGATCCAAGCGCGCCGTCGGCGGTCACCTTGATCGCGCGGACGGTGAGCTGATTGTTGCCGTACCCGACCACGCGGTACTTGTCCACGTTCTGCTGCAGCGCGGCATTGCTTTCGCGAATCATCATCCAGAGGCGCACGTGCATCTGCCCCTCGTCGATCATCTTCCTGACGACATCGAGCGTGCGGAAGGACGAGCCGGCGTCGTGGAACGTCGTAATGCCCTTCGAAATCGCCTCGTCGTCCGCGAGCGCGAGCTGCCGGCGGATATCGGCCTCGGTGGCGGCCGGCCGCCGCACGAGCCCCTGCGCCGTCTCCCGCATCAAGCCGGTGGGATCGCCATTCTTGTCCTTGAGGATTTCGCCGCCAGTGGGATTCGGCGTGGCTTTGGTGACGCCCGACAGTTCCATGGCCTTCGCGTTGACGAACGACGCGTGTCCGCTGGCGTGCGTGAGCACGACGGGGTTGTTCGGCGACACCTTGTCCAGCGCGGCGTGAAGCGGAAAGCCTTCCACATTCGGATCCGGCCGGCTCGTCCACTTGTCCTGGTGCCAGCCGCGGCCGACGATCCACTCCCCTGGCTTGGCCTTCTCCACCGCGTCCGCCACCATGTGGACGATCTCGTCCCAGCTCTTCGTGTTCATGAAATCGAGATTGATCCGGTTCTCGCCGACGCCGGTGAAATGCCCATGCCCTTCGATGAGACCGGGCACCGCGAGCTGGCCTTTGAGCTCGATCACCTGGGTCGCCGGCCCCACGTACGGGGCGATCGCGGCGTCCGTCCCGAGCGCGACGATGGCGCCGTTCCGCGCCGCCAGTGCGGTGACCTCCGGTGTCTGGGCATCGAGTGTGACGATGCGCCCGCCGCGGAGAACGAGATCGGCCGGCGGAATCTGCGGCGCCTGAGTGGCGCTGACGGTCACGGCAATGACGCAGACGGTGAACAGTGAGAGGACGAGCTTGGACATGCCGGTTAGTTTTGCACAGAGGGGGACGGGCCTGTTTTCCACAAACATTCTTCAGTTTTTTGGATCGCCTGTGGAAAACAGGCCCGTCCCCCTCTGTGCAAAACCCAGCCGCCGCTCCAGAAACAGAAACAGCGGCAGCGCCACCGCCGCCAGAACCGCCGTCGCGCCAAAGGCCTGCCGGAAGCCGACGTGATCCACCACCCACCCCATCACCGACGAGCCCGCCCCGATGCCGGTGTCGAAGGCCGCAATCATGGCGCCGAACGCGGCGCCGCGCCGCGCGAATGACACGTGCGTCATGACATAGGCCGTGAACGACGGGTTCATCAGCCCGAATCCCGCCCCGAAGATCGCCGCGGCCGTACCGAACAGCACCGGGCCGTTCGTGACCGCCAGCAGCGCCAGGCCGATACCCGGCACCACGAGACAGTTCATGAGCACGCGCCGGTGCCCTATCCGATCGATCGACCGGCTGAGCAGGATTCGCGCGGCCAGCATCGAAACGGCCATGATGGTCAGAAACAGGCTGCGGGGAGAAATCCGGAGATAGTCGGCGTAGAGGGCCGAAAAGCTCGTAAGCCCGCCGTAGCCGAACGACGTCATCGCCAGGGCGACGGACAGCAGCAGGACGCGCCATTCGATGCGATGGATCGCCTGGTGCGCGACGGGCCCGGCCTGTGGCTCGTGCCCATGCGCGCCGTGGAGGTCGTCCGGCAAGCGCCACGCAATCACCGCCATCAGCACATTCAGCGTCGTCAGTTCCCAGCAGAGCGCGGCCCAGCCAAAGCGATACACCCAGAAGCCCATCGCCGGCGCCGCGCCAATCGCGAAGATCGACGCCATGCCCCAGTACCCGAGTCCTTCGGCCCGCCGCGATGCCGGGATGGTGGATGTCATGTACGCGCCCGAGGCCGACAGCAGGGCCGACCAGAACAATCCGTGCACGATCACCACGCCGAGCAACAGCCGATAATCGCGAATGACCGAGTAACTCGCCGTGAAGATCGCGAGCACCACGCTCACGGCCATCAGGACGTGACGCTGGCCGATCCGGTCACCGATCGCTCCGGTGAACGGCGCCGACAGCGCCGACGCAAATGTCAGAAACCCCAGAAACAGCCCCGCCGCCACCGTGCCGCCGCCGAGATCGATCACGTGATACGGCGCCGTGGGCAACAACTGGAACAGCGATACGAACACCGTGAAGGTGTACGCGCACATGATCAGAAAACGAGAGGTGACGAGGCGATCTCTGGACACGAACTTGGCAGTATACAAACAAGCCCGAAGTCAGAAGTCAGAAGTCAAAAGTGAAATTTGAAGTGGGAAGTAAGGGGAAAGTGAGAAAGAGAAGTAGATGGCTGGCGTCAGTCCGTTCCTCACCTCTGACTTCTGACTTCTGACTTCTGACTTGGTTATGATCAAGTAATGGTTCGTCCGTCCCAGCTGTGGAAACGCATGACCGCCGAGCAGCGTCTGGCAGCCGCCGACGCGTTCTGGCGTGAGGATTCAAACGACATCGACGTCCAGCACGCCGATGCCATCGTCACGCTCGCGCGCAGGATGAAGTTTCGTCCCAAGAGCATGCAGGCGCTGCCGGTCGAGCGGAGGACAAGACTGCTGGCTCAGGTTTCCGACGTCTCCGACGCCGTGGCCACCCGCGCGCTGATCTCGTACCACTTCACCGTCCGCCGCGATTTGATGGCCGCCTTTCTCGACGCGCTGGGCATCAAGCATGAGAACGGCCTGATTCAGGACGAGTCCGTGGCCGCACCGCCGAAGGATCGGCTTGTGGCCGCCATCAAACAGGTGCGCTCGTCCTTCCCGGCCGAGGACGTGGACCTCTACCTCAACACCTTGACCACGCTTGATGGCGATACGTGGGGAGAATTGGACGCGGCCCTGGCCGCCGAGGCCGCCGGGGCCTGACAGAGAGCTCCGGCCGTCGTGGTACCCGACTTGCTCCTGAGTCCAGATGGGAGCGGCTGACGTCTGAGGTACTTATGAGGACTGCCGCGAGGCCGGCCGGTGTCGCGACTCTGATCGCGGCGCTGGTGTGCGCCGGCCCTGCGTCGGCTCAGACGCCGCAAACGCCGCCGCCGGCCGCCACCTCCCCGAGCCAGGCGACGCAGGCGCCACCTCCGGAGCAGGCCCCGCCGACCGCCCTGTCCGCCGATCATCTGGCCCGCATCCGGAAGGGCCTCACGCATGAATCCGCGATCAAGCTCGAAGACGGCCGGATGATGATCTATGTGGAAGTCATCGGCAAGTGGCCGACGTTCGCCGAGATTGCCAAAGGCTACGACCTCATGAACGGACCGACGGGCGGCGGCAATCCGATGAGCCACAACGAATTTCTGAGCATGGTCACGCCGCGCGAGATGTACGGCTCAGGCGGCATCACGGCGCCGGAAGTGCTCACGATGGCCCTGGTGAACTACTTCGGGCAGAAGTACATCTCAAAAGGCCTCAAGGAAATCAGCGAGACACGGGATCAGAAGAAGATCGAGCAGATCCGCGCGCGAATCGATGCCGAGCTTGCCGCCCTCAAGAAAGGCGGCCAATGATCCCGTTCCACGGCGGAATCACGATCGACACGGCGCCTTCGACCTTCGCCTGACACGCCAGCCGAATCAGCGGCCGCGTGCCGACGACGCTCTCCGCATAACCGAACACTTTCATCCGGGCGGCTTCATGCGGTTCAACCGGCGTGAGCCTGCCGGCGCCACCGAGCACGCCGACCCAGCACGTGCCGCACGAGGCGGCGCGGCACTCCACCGGAATGGGCCCCTCATGGGGAATACAGCGCGGATCCTTGCTGCGGTACTCGCGCTTGTCCGTTTGCGCCGCTGTCGCGAGATCCTGATCCTGAATCGCGGTGAACCGCGCGGACGGATCGTGCTCGTTGAAGGTCACCGTCCACTGCTTGCGGATCCCGCGCAGGAATCCGAACACGCCCTGCGACTCTTCCCTGTTCCGAACTTTCAGGATCGAGGCCGGTGTCGCCCCATCAGCCCCGTCCGTCGTCACGCGCCCGGGCGCCGCGGCAAACGCGTCAACGCCGACCTGCCGCAACGTCATCAGGCCGACGGCAGACAGGCCCAGGACGAGATCGCGAGGCGCGCGCGAGGCCGCGCTGGCCTGCTCCGCCACGTGCGTCACGAGCGCCCCCAGCGGAGTCGGCATGGCCGTGGTCGCTTCTATGGCGGCCTTGACCTGGGGCCAATAGCGATGGCCGTACAGGAACCGGTGCGAGGAGTCGATCCGATCCTCGAGGCCCCAGCGGCCCATGAGCCCGAGCTTTCGCGCGATCGCGACGCGGTCGTCGGGCGTGTCGGCGCCGGCAAATGCGTGGGCCAGCTTCAGCGGATAAAACGCAAACCAGATGCGCGTGGCGTCGCGATCGACCTCGGCGATGTTCGCCGAAAGCATATCGAGCGCCTGACTCCACGCGTCGGCGTCATAGCGGCAGAGATGGTCGTAGAGGTGTTTCATTTCAAGTCCAGTCGCATCCACCTTCGCTCATCGCTCGCTTCGCTCGCAGCTTCGGTGGATAAGCTGCGCCGTTCCCGTCGCTCCCGGCGCAGCTTATCGCGACTTCACCAGAATCGCATCGCTGACCGGACGAGGCCCGGCCGCGTCGGAGGGTTTGTTCACAATGGCGCCCTTGACGACCAGGGTGGTCGATCCACCCCCGTCAAGGTTGATCGCGTCACGCAGATCGAGCCGCGTGCAGAGGCCGACCAGTTCCGTGAAGGTCATGCCGATGCTGTGATCGGCCTGCCGGCCGTCGATGGCGGCCAGCCAGAGAAACCCGCGGCCATCGACGCCCAGCAGGCTGCGCGGGTGTCGAATGTCCAGGAATGTTGACGGTTTCAGTTCTTCGGCCGTCTGCCAGTTGGTCATCGTGACGCCGTCGCGGCGCAGGAGGCCCGCGCCATTAATGATGTCCCTCGCGTCGTCAAATACCGTCGAAGGCGTGCCGCCGAGGATCTTCCAGGTGACGGCAGTGCTGATCACCGTGCCGGCCGCCAGACCGCTGAGCGGCGCCGGCGGATCGAGCCCGCCGTAAGACAGGACGACGCCGTCGCGGGGAATCGGCGACTTGCCGGCATCGCGCCGCACTTCACGGACGGTCAGGGGAACACCGCTCGCGATCCACTCGATGCCGTTGGCGGCGGTGTCGGTATCGCCGTGATACATCGGCGTGTAGAGCATGAGCTTGCCGCGCTCCCGCGTGGTATCCACGCCGTCGATGGGTACGGACACCGTGCCGGTGTCGTCCCCGGGCCTCGAGACCCGGGGCTCCATCGCAGCCTGCGGCCGAAAACGGAGCTGAACTTTGGCGGCGGCCTGATCGAAGTGGAATTGCTGGCGTTCTCCCGGTTTCGTCTGGATGGCGACGACCGCGCGCGGCAGCGAGTTGTCGCTGACGAGCTCGCCGGCGACCTTGAGGAGGCTGACAGGCTCGCCGTTCTTGACGTTGAAGAAACCCGCATTGATCGCGGCCAGGGCCTGATGCCGTTGCGCGATGGCATCGACCCGCTCGGCCTGCATCACTTCGTCATTGCTCAGCGCGCTTTCGATCATGACGTGATTGAGATCCAGGCGCAGGAGATAAATGGCGATTGGCCCCTCGTTATTGACGAGGGTTGCATCGGTCGTCTGGAAATAATCCAGGCCGGCCGCGACATTCCGGGGAGCGCCGAGCCAGGCCTGCGGATCGCGATGGCCGCACGCGACGGCAAGGACGAACGTCGCGATAAGTAATGCGCGGCGCATTGCTGCCCATTCTTTCACGGGGCCGGCATGACGCCGCGAAGCCCCGAGCGTAGCGAGGGCGCCGAGCGTCCGGCGCGCGGCGAAGAGCCGCGCGCAGGCGTGGGGGTGGGGCCCCACGCCAACTAATAGAAAGATGGCTATCTGATGCGAATCGAAACGATCCTCTCCCCCTCGAGCACCTTGTCGATCAGGTCCATTCCGGATGTGACATAAGCGAACACCGTGTAGTCGCGATCCAGCCGCGGGAGGTCGACCAGATCGATGAAGATCTGCGCATCCCCCGTATCGCCGCCCCGCGTGGAGATGCCGACGGCTCCGCGAAGATGCACGCCTTGTGGCCCGACCTCGTCCCGCATGTACCGCGAATCCCCGACGTACTCATTGGCGCCGGGGCTGCCGCCTTGAATCACGAAGTTCGGGACCACGCGATGAAAGGTCAGGTTGTTGTAGTACCCGCGCTGCGCAAGGGCCACGAATCGCGCGACGGTGACGGGCGCGACGTCGGGGCGCAATTCAAGCGTGACCGTGCCGGATTCGAGCTGAAGCTGCGCCTGCCGGACCGGAAAGAGACTCCGGCCTTGCAAGGGATAGCGGCGGGTCAGCGGCTGCGGAGGCGGCTGTTGCCGCGTGAGACCGACGTATGCCTTCCTCGCCGCCTCGCACACCGCATCGTCGAAATCAAACACATACGGAAGCAGATCGCCGCTACCTGAGTCGGTCAGCGTTTCGGCGAGGCGATCGAGGATGGCCACGCGGGGATCGCGCGACGTGTCTTTCCGCTCGGTCGTGAGTCGCCGCAGCGCGTTCAGCAGAGCCGCCGACGCGGCAGGCTTCTGCTCATCGCTCACGCCCTTGAGCACCAGGGCGGACATGCGAAGAAGCTGATAGTCCTTCCCGGTGTTCAAAATCTCGATGGCGTTGGGGACGACCGAGGGATTGCTGATCCGAAACAGGGACTCGAGTGCCGCGGTCTGCACATTCGGCTCTTTGTCCGTTACAAGCGCAATCGCCGGGAACGGATTGGACAAGGGGACACTGAGCGAGGCGGCCGCGGCCCGAACCTGCCACGTCTGGCTTTGTACGTGCTTCGGCAGCACGTCGCCCGGAGGGCGGCCCGTCAGCCGGACGTACGCCGTTAGCGCGCGGGATGCGAGGTGCCAGTCGAGCGCGGCCGGCTGGTCGATCTTGTCGGCCATCGACCCGAGCCTGGTGGTGGCGTCCTTGAGGTCAGCGCAAGCGGGAGACAACACCTCCATGGCGCGCATGACGACGAGCGGCGATGGATCCTCAAAACGGGCGAGAATCGGCGCGCACTCGTGGCTCTGCTGCGCGAATCGACCGACGGCGGACAGCAGGTCGTAGCGCACGTGAAAGTCAGGATCCGCGGCGAGCCGATCGCCGGTCGCGGCCGATTGCGGCTCGGCCAGATTCAATCCGCTGGCAACGAGCCGGCGGACCTGCCAGTCTCCGTCGAATGAGGCGATACCGAGTGTGTATGCGTCCGCATCGTGCGCCGCCTGGAGGGCCATCATCGCCAGGCGGTGGATTCGCGCATCCATCGCAAAGCTCGGCGCTTCCGTCATGCGCGCGCCGTACGTCGTCAACTGCCGCAGCCGGCCGATGACGCCGGCGCCGGGCTTGAACTGCGGATGCTGCCGCAGCAACGCCTCCAGGCCTTTGGCAGCGCCCAGAAGCTCCGGAGGATTGTCGATGCGTGTGGTTTCGCTGGCGAGCGCATCCGCGGCGGCCTGAAAGTCGGCGTCCGCGACAAAGCGCACCAGGCCAAGGGCCTCGAACAGTAGCGCGCGCACGGCGCCGATCGCCGGCGGCGGCGCCGCGATTGGCACGCCAGGGCCCGGCGGTGGCTGGCCAAGAACGACAGGCGAGCTGAGGCAGACGCGGATTTCGCGAGCGGCCGCCGCCGCGATCCGGGGATCCAGGCCGGGCCGCATCAACTGCACCCCGATGCCGTACGCGCCTTCCGCTTTCACGCGCGGATTGCGGTCGAGCAGCATGAAGAACAGGCGGCCGGGCTGCCAGCGCGTCGGCTGGCTCGTCGCGTCGAAGACCTGGATCTCGGCGTTGCACGCGGTCTGGATCGCGACGTTGGTCATCGGATCCGTGAGCGTTCCGAGATTCTTCGCCAGGCGCGCTTCCGCTTGCGCCGCGCGCCACTGCAACTCCGGATCGGGCGATGCTTCCGCTTGCGCAATCACGGTCGCTTCGCGAACCTCCCGGTGTTCTGGCGCATGCGCGTTGGCCGGGCACGGCGAGTACAACCGTCCATCGCCAGCGAGGATCACGGCTTCCGCGGACATCGGAATCGGCGACGGCAGCACTTGATCCGATCCGCAGACGAACGTGGGGGCGGGTGGCATTTCCAAGGCGCGGGACTGCGCCCAACCCGCGGTGACGGCAACCGCGCAGAGCACGCCGGCGTGACGCAGGGCCGCGCTCACCTGATTGAGACGCCTTTGATCACGGCGCCTTCGAGCAGTTTGTCGACCAGCGGCATGCCGCCCGTGACGTAGGCAAACACCGTGTACTCGTGGTCGAAGATCGGGAGATCGATCAAGTCGATAAAGAACTGTCCGTTGCCGGTGTCGCCCCCGCGCGTCAGCATCCCGACCGCGCCGCGCACGTGCACGCCTTGAGGACCAACTTCGTCGCGCATGAAGCGCGAAACCCCTGAGTAATCGTTCGCGCCGGGGCTGCCGGCCTGCGCGAAGAAATTCGGAACCACGCGGTGGAACGTCAGACCGTCGTAGTAGCGGCGGTTGACGAGCTCGGCAAACCGCGCCACCGTGACCGGCGCCACGTCGGTGAGCAGCCTCAGCGTGACGGTGCCTTCTTCAAGAATGATCGCGGCGGTTGTCGGAAGCGCCTCGAGCACCCCGGGCTGCGGTTGATAGGGATAGCGTCGCTTGAGAGAGGACGTGCCTGGCGGACGCGCACCAAGGGCCGCCAGCGTCTTGGCCACCGCTCCATTCACTTCATCGTCGAAATCAATCGCGAACGGCACGAGGACATGGCTTCTACCCGGATCGAGTGTTTCCGCAAGCCGATCGATGATCGCAATCCGGGATTCTCGCGATGTGTCCGACTCGTGCGCGGTGAGCCTCCGCAAGGCCGAGATCAAGGCGTCCGAAGCCTCTTCCTTCGATTCGGCCTTCAGGCCTTTCAGGGCCATCGCGGCCATGCGCACGGCCTGATAGTCCTCGCTGCCGGCCAGCACCTTGATGGCGGCGGGGACCACCTCGGCGCTCCGCAGCCGGAACAGCGCATCGAGCGCGGCGGTCTGCACATTCGGCACAGCGTCTTTGGCAAGGGCGAGGGCCAGGGCGTCGTCCTTGACGTCGACCGCGGCGGCCGCAGCCGTCGCCCGCATTTGCCAGACGTCGTGCCTGCGCGCGGCGGCGAGGGGCTTTGCGGCGGCCTCCGGCCTCAGGCGCGCCAGCGCCGCGAGTGCGCGCGACACGATGTGCCAGTCGTACACGGCGTCAGGCTTCGACAGCAGGTCCGTGAGGTCGATCAACGTCGCGATCGGCTCGTCAAGGTCGGTGCACGAGTCCACCAGCGAGTCCATCGCGCGCATGACCACCGCCGGGGACACGTCTGTCAGGTACTTCGCAACCGGCGCGCACTGGCGCGTCTCTCTGACCAGCCGCGAGATGGACCCCAGCATTTCGTATCGGACCTGAAACGCATCGTCTTTCGCAAGAATCTCGCCGAGTCGCGCTTGTTCCGCATCCAGCAGATTCAAACTGCCGGCGACGAGACGACGGACCTGCCAGTCGCTGTCGATGGAAGCGGCTCGCAGCGTCGCCGTATCCTGGTCGCGCGCGGCTTGAAGTGCCATCAGCGCCAGACGGCGGACGGTCGCATCCGAAACGAGCGCGTCTTTCGATTCCATTTGCGAGCCGTACCGCGCCAACTGGCGAAGCAGCATGAGGGCCTGTTCGCGGATCGGGTACTGGCCGTGCTGCCGGTAGAGCGCTTCAAAACCTCTGGTTGCGCCAATCAGGATCGGCAGGTGCGGACCGTGAGCCTCATTCACCAGAAACGACTCAGCCTCGGTGACCTGAGCGTCGCGCTCGTACCGCGCCAGGCCGATGTCCTCCAGAATCAGGCCGGCAATATCCCAAGCCTGCTGGCCGTTGAAGATTCTGAAACAGGCCTGCAGCTCACGACTCACGGCGGTGAGGATGTCGGCTTCGAGTCCGACCCGCGACGCCCGCAGGCCAACGGCATAGGCGCCTTCCCGTTGCACTCTCGGGTCGTTCCCGATCTTCGACGAAGGCAATCCGATGATCTTGCTGGGAATCGTTCTGGGCGGATCCCTCAGTAAGTGGAACAACATGCCCGGTTGCCAGCGCTTGACCCCGTCCGCAGTAGAAAACACCTGGACCTCAACCCGGCAGGCCGCCGCGGTGGACGAGCTCAACCCGCCCAGTCCAACAGGCAGGTCGCCGACCCCGCTTCCGGAGCCTATCTTGGGCAGCCCCACCTCCGATCTCAGAAGTGGATTGCGCGCCCAGGCCTGCGCCGCTCGCCAACGGAGTTCGGGATCGGTCGCAAGGAGCGCGTTCTCAATCAAGAAGAGCTCGCGCCTCTCTCGATGCTGGTACATGCCATCCATGCCCTTCATTTCGTGGATGCCTTCGGGCATGAAGCATGGGATGTAGAAGCGGCCGTCACCAGCCAGGATGACGTTCGGGGCAGTGAACGGGATCGCCTCCATCATGATCTGATCCGTGCCGCAGGTGAACATCGGCGACGGATCGGCTTTGGCGGCGACGTTCTGAGTAGACGCTCCGCGCGACTCGCCGGCCACGCTCGCGGCGGCCACGAGAGTCACGATACCGGCGAGTGCGCGGACGGGGATCACTTCACCGAAACGCTCACGATCTTCGCGCCCTCGAGGATCCGATCGACAAGTTCCATGCCTGATGTGACGTAGGCGAAGACCGTATAGTCTCGATCGAGCCGCGGCAAATCGATCAGGTCGATGAAAATCTGCCCGTCGCCGGTATCGCCGCCGCGCGTGGAAATGCCGACCGCGCCGCGAACGTGGATGCCCTGCGGACCGACCTCGTCCCGCATGTAGCGCGACGCGCCCATGTACTCATTCGCGCCCGGGCTCCCGCCCTGCACGACGAAGTTCGGCACCACGCGATGGAACGTCAGCCCGTTGTAGTGCCCGCGCCGGGCCAGTTCGGCGAACCTGGCGATCGTCACCGGCGCGACGTCCTTGAGCAGCGACAGCGTGACGACGCCGGACTCGAGCTGGATGGAGGCTTCCGACGGCAGCGACATGAGCTGATCCACCGGCGGCTGATACGGGTAACGGCGTTTGACGGGACCTTGCGGTGGCGGATTCCTGAGCTTCGCAAAGGCCTTGCGCGCCGCCGCGTTGACCTCGTCATCGAAATCCGTGATGAACGCGGCAAGGTCATAGACACCGAGAGGATTGAGCGTTTCGCCGAGTCGTTCGAGAATCGCCAGCCGCGGATCTCTGGTCGTGTCGCTTTCCTGATCGGTGAGCCTGCGGAGCGCGAAGATCAGCGCCGCCGTCGCCTCTTCCATCTTCTGCGCCGGAAGTCCTTTCAACACGATGGCCGCGGTTCGCAGAAGCTGATAATCCGCGCCCGTCTTGAGCACCTCGATGGCTTCGGTGACAACGGCCGGGCTCTTCATGCGAGACAGCGCATCGAGCGCCGCGTTCTGCACGTTGGGCACCGGGTCACGCGCGAGCGTGAGGGCGTTGGCTTCGTCGGCGAGGCCAACCGTGGCCGCCGCGGCTGCCGCGCGAACCTGCCAGATGGGACTGGCGACGGCACCAGCCATCAACGGCTTTGCGATTTGCGGATTGAGGCGCGCCAGCGCCGTCAGCGCGCGCGAGTTGATCTGCCAGTTCCCGTCATCGTCATTCCTGGCGAGATGCTGGGCCATTTCCGCGAGCCTGGCCAGGACATCAGCCAGATCCGTGCAAGACGCCGGCAGCACGTCCATCGCACGCATGACGACGAGTGGCGCCGGATCCTTCAGGCGCTCAGCGATGGGCGCGCAGAGATGCGTGCTTGCGGCAACACGCGACAGTGGCGTCAACAACTCGTAGCGAACCTGAAAGGCGGTATCCGCGGCCAGTTCGTCCGCGATCGCGGCCATTTGCGGATCGGCCATGTTCAGGCTCAGGACGACCAGGCGGCGCATCTGCCAGTCGCCGTCGCCCATGGCTGCTCTGAGCGTCGCGTAATCCTGATCGCGGGCCGCTTGCAGCGCCGTGAGCGCCATGCGGCGAACGCGCGCGTCCATGTCAAGAGGCGCAGGCTGTCCGGCATTGACGCCGGCCGTCGCCAGCCGGCGGAGAAACACGCGGGCCTCGTCGCTGGCCTGGTACTGCCGATGTTGACGGTACAAGGCCTCGAGGCCGGTGGCGGCGCCGAGCATCACGGCCTTCTGTGGCGAGCCCCCGTTGCGGACCAGAAAGGCTTCCGCGTCCCTCGTCTGCTCGTCTTTCTCGTACCGGATCAGGCCGATGGCCTGAAGGATTTGGCCCTGCGTCGCCTGATCGACGCCCGTCCGTCCCACGTACTGGTAGCAGACCTGCAGTTCCTTTGCGGCCGCGGCCGGAATCCCGGCATTCAGTCCCGGCCGTGAC
>DASUGC010000135.1:0-14074 GCA_036274235.1 Vicinamibacterales bacterium | reverse complement strand
GGGGCGTGGGGAGAGGACGGCTACATCTATTTCCCGACAACAAACGTGTCGCCGATTTTTCGCGTGCCCGCGGCGGGTGGCGAAATTACCGCCGTCACGAAACTCAAACCGGAGCAGGGGGAGATCAGTCATCGGTGGCCGCAGGTGATTCCCGGAGGGAAGGGACTGCTCTTCAGTGTGTGGACCGGTCCTGGGCCGGACGAGAAAGGAATGGCCGTTCAGCCGCTGCCGTCCGGCGACCACACCGTCGTGATCAGGGGAGCGACCAGCGGCCGCTACCTTTCGCCCGGCTACCTGCTGTACACGCGGGACGACGATCTGTTCGTCGTCCCCATGAATGCGGCCGCCCTCACCGTGGACAAGGCGGCGCCGGTCACAGTTCCCGTGCGCGTGCTCGGTGCAGAGAGCGAGGGCGCGGAACTCGCCGTGTCCCAGACCGGGGCATTCGCGTATCTGCCGGCGGCACCAGCGCGGCTCGAGCGCCGTCTCATGTGGCAGGACGACAAGGGTGTGGCAACCGAGCTGCCGGTGCCGCACAAGTTGTACGAGCAACTTTCGATTTCACCTGATGGCCGTACGGCTGTGGTTCAGCTTGCGGCGGGGTCAGTCGAACTGTGGCTTCTGGATCTCGAACGGTACACGCTGACGCCATTCGTCACCACTGGTGGCAGCAGCCAGGCGCCGGTGTGGACGCCAGACGGC
Source organism: Vicinamibacterales bacterium (assembly GCA_036274235.1). Classification (GTDB taxonomy): domain Bacteria; phylum Acidobacteriota; class Vicinamibacteria; order Vicinamibacterales; family SCN-69-37; genus DASUGC01. The sequence goes on along the minus strand of DASUGC010000135.1, from coordinate 13,372 downwards.
ACGCACATCATCTATCGCGCCACGCGCAACGGTGTGCGGAACCTGTACTGGAAGCCGGTTGACGGTGGCGAGGAAGAACGGCTGACGACGAAACCGGGATTCCTGCACACCCCTTCGTCAGTCCGCAAGGACGCGAGCGGCGCGCTGTTTGTGGCGTTCTCGGAGGTCGGCGTCCAGGCCAGAGGCAATTGGACGCTTCAGTTGGATGGTTCGCGGCCGATCGTGCAGCTCCCGCAGCAGCAGCTCACAGCCAATATGCAGTTCTCACCGGACGGCAAGTGGATTGCGCTCGAGTCGTCCGGCGAAGTGTATGTGCAGCCGTTTCCAGGCCCGGGCCCGCGCGTGCCGATCTCGACCGGTGGCGCCCTGGAGCCGCTGTGGTCGCGAGACGGGCGCCAGTTGTTTTTCCTGGCCAACGGCAACCTCATGGTTGCGGACATCTCGACATCTCCGTCCCTGGTGGTCGGCAAGCCTCGCACGATCAGTACCGAGAAATTCGAGGCCAGCCCGAACGGCGTCACGGGATACTCCATGGGTAAGGACGGGCGCCTGTTACGCGTGCAGAGCCTCAAGCCGGGGGGCGTCCCGACATCGATTCGTCTCGTGCTGAATCTGGATGCCGAATTGAAGAAGCTCGTGCGATAGCCACCGGCGGACTTCCGCTACACTCTGCCTCGTACCTGCCGGGCCCGGCTGTCCGGCATACGTTGATGAGGCATCCCGTGACCAAAACACTCATTTCGGCGGCGATCGCAACCGGCCTTCTGATTTCCGTCCGGGCAGTGTGGACTTCGGCGCAAGGTCAGGCTCCGAACACATTTTCCGAGATGCGCTGGCGATCCATCGGCCCCACGCGCGCGGGCCGAGCCCGTGCGCTGTCGGGTGTCCGCAGCCAGCCCAATGTCTTTTACATCGGCTTCGATAACGGCGGCGTCTGGCGATCGACCGACTACGGCTCCACCTGGACGCCGCTGTTCGACAGCCAGCCAACGGGATCGATCGGCGCGATTGCCGTTGCGGCGTCCGATCCAAATGTGATCTACGTCGGCTCGGGCGCGGGCATCATCCGGCCCGATCTCGCCGTGGGCGACGGCGTCTACAAATCCACCGATGCTGGAAAAACGTGGACGCACCTGCCCGCGCTTCGCGACACCGCGATGATCGCCAATATCGAAGTGGACCCGCGCAACCCGAACCGCCTGTTCGTGGCGGCGCTCGGACATCCGTACGGGCCGAATGCCGAACGCGGGATCTTCCGTTCGACCGACGGCGGCCGCACGTTTGAAAAAGTCCTCTACAGGAATGAATACGTCAGCGCCGACGACGTGCGGATCGATCCGAGCGAGCCGAACACGGTGTACGCCGCGCTCTGGCAGCAACAGCAGAGCTACATCGAAGGCGGCGGGTTCGGCGGCACGGCCGCGCAGAACGATGGCGGCATTTTCAAATCGACCGATGGCGGGTCCACGTGGCGGCAGCTCTCGAATGGGCTGCCGAACGTGCTGCAGGCGAACCTCGCGATCGCGATGAGCAATCCCAAGGTGTTGTACGCGGCGATTGCGTGCATCGGCGGCTGCCCGATCAATCCGCCGGCCGGAGGCGCCGGTGGAGGTGCAGGCGCCGCGGGCGCTGGAGCGGGTGGCGGCGGACGCGGAGGCGGTGGCGGCAATCCGCAGGTCGCGTTCTACAAAACCAACGACGGCGGCGAACATTGGTTCCTCGCGACAGACGATCCGCGCATCGCGGAAAAGCAGTCCACACGCATCCCGCAGGATCAGCGGCCGACCGGCCGCATCGGCGGCGGCGATCTTCCGACGCTCACCATCGATCCAAAAAACGAAAACGTCGTCTACAGCTGCTCCACGGTGTTCTGGCGGACGGAAGACGGCGGTGCGACGTGGTCCGCGGTGCGCGGCGCGCCCGGCGGTGATGACTATCAGAAGGCGTGGATCAATCCGGACAATCCCAACATCATCCTCGCCGTGGCCGATCAGGGCGGCGTCGTGTCGGCCAATCGCGGCGAGTCGTGGAGCAACTGGTACACGCAGCCCACGGGCGCGATGTATCACGTGACGGCCGATAACGCGTTCCCTTACCGGCTCTGTGGAGGACAGCAGGACTCCGGATCGGCGTGCGTCGACAGCCGTTCGAACGATGGCCAGATCACGTTCCACGATTGGCATCCGGTCAATATCCAGGAGTACGGCATCGCGGCGCCGGATCCGAAGGATCCCGATCTCGTCTTTGGCAGCCAGCGCACAGGCGTGTCGCTGTACAACCGGCGAACGGGCCAGACCCAGAGTGTCGGCCCCCCGGCCGACGTGCGCGGCGCCTTCGGACGCAACGTCCGCACGATGCCGATTCTCTGGTCGCCCGCCGATCCCACCGTGCTGTTCTATGCCTCGAATGCGGTGTTCAAGACGACCAATCACGGACATAGCTGGACGCGCATCAGCGGAGATTTGACGCGGCAAACGTGGGCCGTTCCTGCCAGCGTCGGCAAGTATGCTGCCGGCGTCACACCGTCGCCGCAAGGATCGATCACGTCGCTCGCGGCCTCACCGCGCAGCGTCAACATCCTCTGGGCCGGCACCGACGACGGCAATATTCAAGTGACGATCGACGGCGGCGCAACGTGGAGGGACGTCACGCCGGCGGCGATCAAACCATGGACGCGCATTTTTAATATGGACGCGGGCCACTTCGACGCGCTCACCGCTTACGCGGCCGCGAATACGTTGCGCCTGGACGACATGAATCCCCATTTCTTCCGCACGCACGACGGCGGGAAGACGTGGACGGAGATCAATACCGGCATCGCGCCCGGCGCCGTCTCGAATTCGATCCGCGAGGACCCGCGCGTGAAGGGCCTGCTGTACGCCGCGACCGACACGCAGGTCTGGGTGTCGTTCGACGACGGCGACCACTGGTCGTCGCTGCGCCAGAACATGCCGGCGATCTCCGTGCGCGACATCAAGATCAAGGACGACGATTCGTGCCTCTGCGCGGATCTGGTGGCCGGCACGCATGGCCGCGGCTTCTGGATCCTCGACGACGTGACGCCGCTGCGCCAGCAGGCCGCACTGCAGGCGGCCAGGGGTCCCTTCCTCTACAAACCCGTGACGGGCATTCGCGTGCGCTTCGCGATGAACGACCCGACGCCGTGGCCGCCGGAACTGCCCGCCGGCGAGAATCCGCCGCCAGGGGCTTTGATTGACTACTACCTGCCCGCGGCCGCAACCGGCGAAGTCCGGCTGGAGATTCTGAATTCGCAGAATCGCGTCATCCGCTCGTACAGCAGTAATGACCCGGTGCGCGATCCCGATCCCGCGCGCGATCCGGTCGCCTACAACAAGGTTTGTCAGGCGAATCCAGGCGCGCCTGACTGCGGTGTTCCTTTGTACTGGCCCGCGCCGCAACAGCTGCTCTCGAAAGATGCGGGACATCACCGGTTCTGGTGGGACATGCACTACGACCCGCTTGTGGGTGGAGGCGGCGGCCGCGGAGGCGGCGGAAACGCGGTGCCGCACCGCACGTACCCCGCCGTCGCGTCGCCCTGGGTCGCGCCAGGCACGTACACGGTCCGCCTGACGGCCGACGGCAGGACGCTCACGCAGCCGATTGTTGTGAAGCTCGATCCGCGCGTGAAAGTGACGCCGGCGATTCAGCAGATTTTCGCGCTCACGACGCAGGCCGAAAACAACGCCGCGGCGGCAGCCTCGATCGCGGCGGAGATCCACGCCGCCGCCGGCCGGCTGCGCGCGAAGCCGCAATCGGCCGCCAATGATGCGTTGATCAAAGAACTGGATGCGCTGGCGCCGCCGGCAACCGCAGGCGGCGGCGAACCGTCGGCTGGACGCGGTGCCGGCGGCGGACGCGGCGGCGGACGCGGCGGTGGCGGCGGCGGGCGAGGCGGAGCCGCGGGCGCGGCCCCGGCGGCGCCGACCGCCAACTTCAACACGATTGGCGCCGCCATGGTCCAGGCCGTGATGGGCCTTCAAGGATCGGAAATGGCGCCAACAGCCGCGCAACTTAAGCCGTGCACGGATCGTCTGAACGAATACGCCGCGCTGGTGCTGAAGTGGAACGCGGTGAAGCTGAAGCTCCGATGAACAAGACCGTGAACGGCGCCGTCCTCGTTCTGTCGCTGGTGCTGGCGGCGCCGGCCGTCGCGCGCGCGCAGGCAGTGCCGCGCACGGCATCACCGGAGGCGCAACTCGAGGCCCTCGCGCGGCCGCAGATTCGCGAAACCAGCGGCACCCTGTTCGAGAACGTCGCGAAGGTGCTGGCGGCCAACTACGTGGACAAGGAGTTCCGCGCGAAGGAACTGCCCTCGCTCGTCGAACAGTATCGTCCGAAGGCCGCCGCCGCGGCGTCGCTCCTCGAACAGCGCCAGGTGGTCCAGGATTTCCTGAGCCACATTCCCGCGTCGCATCTGGGCCTGCTGTCCGCCGGCACGCACCGGACGATGATGGCGGACCTGCTGCAGGTCGCGTATCCATCTTTCGGATTTCAGGTCATCGGCACCGGCGCATCGGCGTACGCGGCCATGGTTCTGGAAGGCGGCCCGGCGGCGCGCGCGGGCCTGCTCGCCGGCGATCGGCTCGTCACCATTGACGGCACGCCGGTGGAGGAATCGCCGCGGCTGGACTGGCGATCAGACGACGCCTACATCGCCGATGAACGGGATCCATCGGTCCGGCGCGTGATCGCGTCGGACGCCGACCGCATCGCGCTTCGCGTGGAACGGCGGCCCGGCGAGTTCGTCAACGTGACGATCGCGGCCGAGGACTACACGGCATTCGACGCCGCGGAAGCCAGCGTCCGGATCATTCGGTCCGGCGGCGTCTCGATTGGCTACGTGCACTTCTGGTACGTGCACATGGCGGGGGTGCCGGACCTCATCAAACACGCGCTCGCCGGGCGCCTCAAGAACGTCGATGCACTGATCGTCGATCTTCGCGGGCGCGGGGGCAGCGGTAATGAGGTCAAGGCGATCGTCGATGCCGTCGCCGACGTCGGCCGGAAAACAAGCCGGCCCGTCGTGGCGCTTGCCGATCGCCAGTCCCGCAGCGCCAAGGACATCCTGGCCTACGAATTCAAGAAGCACGGCATCCGCATCGTCGGCGAGGCCACCGCCGGCGCGGTGATCCCGGCGTCTTTCGCCGACGTGGGCCACGACTCGGTGCTCATGTTTCCGACGATGAAACTGGACAAATACACGGACCTGTTGGAATTGAAGCCCACGCAGCCGGACGTGCTGGTGGAGCGAGCGGGCATGTTCGCGGCGGGCGTGGATCCGATCGTCGAGGCCGGGGTGGCGGAAGCACGAAGACTGGTGAAAGCCGGTAAATAGGCTGGATCTCACAAACCGGGTCGGCGCATCAGTAAGACACCGGCGAAGATCCACAATACCGCTGCCACAACGGCGTCGTAGGCCAAGAGCCGCCAGCCTGTGACCGCAGGCCCGAGAACGATCAGGCTCGCTGTCAGGCTGGCGTGCATCAGCATCGCGAGCGACAGGCTCCCGCTCCGATCGTGCAGCCAGACGATCAGTACGCGATACACGGGGAGAATCGCCAACAAGTCGATGGCGACAAACAATCCGAGCGGAACGGATCCGTTCAGCGCGCCGATGCCCCACAAGACCGCGAGCACATGCCACAGCGCCCATATGCAGCCGAGCGTGAGTCCGGTTCGCAGAATGCCCCACCTCGCGCGCAGACGGGGCGTGGCAAAACCGGTCCAGCCGAGCTCTTCAAGGACGCCGGCTCCCGCCCCGACCAGCAGCCCAAACACGACGCCAGGGCCCGCGCCTGTCTGCAAACCAGGGCGATAGCCGTCCGAGACCAGCGAGAGCACGACCAGCGAGACGGCAATCGCCACGGGCGCGGTCAGGATGGCGACCGCCAGGAACCCGGCATCGATGGGACGCCACAAAAGACGCCGCGCGATCGCGCGGAATCCGGCGCTCCCCTCGATGATGCCGGTCATCACCAGCGCGGCGGCGACGGGTCCCGCCAGCATGGCGGCGTAGACCAGCGGAAAGATCGGATTGGTTGGAGCCGCCGGGCCGGGAATCGCGGCGAGGCCACCCCCGACGGCGAGGATGCCGCCCCAGGACACCAGAAACACAAGTGCAAAATAGTTCCTGAGCGAGTGGTCTCGAGGCGACGAGGCGGTCGTCATGACAGTCTCCGGCCAAGGCAGGGCGCAAGCTCCGTACCGGCGCGGATGTGCGCCAGCGGTCAATGATCTGGTGTCGATGTGTATGGTTCCGCGGATTTCTCCGCGCCGGCCGTGGATCCTTCGCTAGCGCATGATCGCGGCGCCCATGTAACCAACCGCGAGGCCGGGCCATCGGGAGAACACAGGCTCGCCGCGCCAGTTCAATCCCAGCGGGCCAAGTCCAACAAAGCGCGAGCAGGACAGTCCCACCGACTCCAATGCGCCGCGGATCTCGTCAGGCCGGATGAGCTTGGCGGGATCGTGCGTGCCGTGGGGCGCCACGCGCAGCACCCGCTCGAACAGGCCAATCATGATCCAGCGCGACAGGCGGGTGCGGTTGAGCGTATCGAAGAGCAACAGGCCGCCGGGTTTGAGCACGCGCGCGATTTCAGCGCAGCATCGTGTCAGGTCATCGACGTGCTCGAGCACATCCACGCACACGACGCGATCGACCGAACGATCGGGCAGCGGGATCGCCTCCGCGCGTCCGACACCGTAGCGGATCGGCAGGGCTTGTCTGGCGGCATGCGCGCGCGCCGCTTCGATGGCCGGCACGGCAGGATCAACGCCGATCACGTCAGCGCCCTGTGTCGCCAGAGCCTCTGACATGAAACCGCCGCCGCAACCGAGATCGAGAACGCGGGTGCCGGCCCAGGCGCCGCCGATCGACCGAAACCATTTCAGGCGCGGCTTGACGAGCGCGTGCAGCCCGCGGACCAGATAATGATTCGACGTCCACCAACCCGGGCCGTGATCTGCGTAGACGCTCACGTCCTGCGCACGATGCCGGCCCGATCGGCGATGGAAGAGATGTGCCACTCATCCAGGTTGGCGCACATGTCATGCCACGCTCAGACGCCACCTGTCCGGCACAGGAGTTCCAGCGGCGTGCCCACACGTGGCCAGTCGGCGCCCGAACTGGGGCCGTGCGACCCGGCATCCCCCTTGCACCACAATGGCGCGGAGGTTGGTCATGGCCGCCCAGCAGAATCTTGTGCGCGACGAAGAGCAGCGGATCCGCGAGCACGAATCTGTGAAAGACGACGTCCGCCGGCAGGTGCACGCGGACATTGCGCGGGACGCGCACGGGACCCCTGCCGATCGCGCCGCGGAAGCCGATGCCGCGGATCACCTCAAGGAACGGGCGATTACCGAAGTCCGCGACACCGAGCACGAACTGGCGCGCGGCCGTTCCGTGGCGCGCGGTTCGCAGTTCATCGACTACGCCTTCTATCTTGTCTACGGCATCATCGCCGTGGCGATCGTGCTGAGCGCTATCGGTGCCAGCCAGTCGGCCGGCTTCACGCGATTCATCGAGGCGCTCGCTTCCCCGTTCGTGGCCCCGTTCCGCGGCATCCTGCACGACGAATCGGTCGGCCGCTACCGCTTCATGCTGTCGTATGTGGTGGCGTTAGGCGTGTACTTACTGCTGCACTTGGCGATCAACGGGCTGTTGCGGATTTTCACGGAACGAAAAACCGCGGTGTAGGACCGGACCCTTGGACCGGACCCTTGGACCGGACCCTTGGACCGGACCCTTGGACCTTGCGGACCGAACCTTTGGACCTTTGGACCGTGGACCTTTGGACCGACAAACCTCGCTCGCCTTGTGCGCTACCCGTGCACCCCAGGCGCCTCATGTCCTGACCGCGCCACATAGTCCACGTACGATCCAGGGTAGGCAACCGCCTTCGCGTCCGCGCCGGACTCGCCGCCCAGCTCGAGGACGCGGTTACTGAGACCGCGCAGAAACGTCCGGTCATGCGACACGAAGATCATCGTGCCTTCAAAGTCGCGCAAGGCTTCGATCAGCATCTGCTTGGTATCGAGATCCAGATGGTTGGTCGGCTCGTCGAGCACCAGGAAATTCGGTGGATACAGCAACATCCGCGCGATGACGAGCCGCGTGCGCTCGCCTCCTGACAGCATCTTGATCTTCTTGTCCGTCTCCTCGCCCGAGAACTGGAACGCGCCCAGCAGGTTGCGCAGCAGCCCGATCGATTCATTGGGGAAGTCGCGAAGCATCTGCTCTTCAATGGTCAGCTCCGGATCCAGAATCTGGAGGGCCTGCTGCGCGAAGTACCCCATCTTCAGGCTGGCGCCCAGCTTTACCTGCCCCGCGTCAGGCGCCAGCACTCCCGCAATCATCTTGAGCAGCGTGGTCTTCCCCGCGCCGTTCTTCCCCATCACGGCCCAGCGTTCGCCGCGCTGAATCGTCAGATTGAAGCCGTCATACACGACCCGTGAGCCGTAGCGTTTATTGACGCCTTCGATGACGGCCACGACGTCGCCGGACCTTGGGGGCGGCCGGAAATCGAACTTCACGACCTTGCGCTTTTTGGGAAGCTCGATTCGTTCGATCTTCTCGAGCGCCTTGACGCGGCTCTGGACCTGCGCGGCTTTGGCGGCGTGCGCGGCGAAGCGTTCGATAAACCGCTGCTCCTTGGCGAGCTTCGCCTGCTGGCGCGCGTAGGCTGCCTCGAGATTGGCTTCCCGCGCCGCCCGCTCGCGCTCGTAGAAATCGTAATTGCCCGAATACATCGTGATCTCGCCGTCGTCAATCTCGGCGATCTTCGACACGATCTTGTTCATGAAATCGCGATCGTGCGAGGTCATGAGCAACGCGCCAGGCAGCGACTTCAGAAAATTCTCGAGCCAGAGAATCGATTCGATGTCCAGGTGATTCGTGGGCTCGTCCATGAGCAGGACGTCCGGCCGGCCGAGCAGCGCGCGCGCCATCGCCACGCGCATCTTCCAGCCGCCGGAGAGCGCGCCGGCATCTCCGTCGATCCAGGCATCGTCGAAGCCCAGCCCGTGCAGCACTTCGCGCGCCTGGCTTTCGAGCGCGTAGCCGCCCAGATGCTCGTACTCTTCCTGGACCCCACCGAACGTCGCCAGGATCGCGTCCATCTCGCCGGCCTGAGCGGGATCGGCCAGCGCGTGCTGCAGCCTGTCCAACTCATGGTGGAGCTCGCCGACGCGACCGCTGCCAGCGATGGTCTCGTCGAGAACCGACCGGCCGGACATTTCTTCGATGTCCTGCCGGAAGTAGCCGATGGTCATTCGCTTCGGGATCGAGATCTCGCCGCCGTCCGGCGATTCCTCGCCGGCGATCATGCGAAAGACGGTGGTCTTGCCCGAGCCGTTCGGCCCCACAAGGCCGACCTTTTCGCCGGGGTTCAACTGAAAGGACGCATCGACAAACAGCACCTGCTTGCCGTACTGCTTGTTGACGTTGGCAAACGCAATCACAACTGGTGATTATGCGATACCACCGCGCTACGCGCGCAGCGGACACTTTCGGCGCGGCTGTTGATCAAGAATCACCGGCATGAGTGACTTGATTTCCCAGCTCGGTCTGATCCCGCATCCAGAGCGTGGGTTCTATCGGGAAACCTATCGGGCGCCGGCGGAGGTCGATTCCCGGCGCCACGGCGGCAGGCGCGCGGCTTCCACGGCGATCTATTTTCTGGTGACTGCGGACGAGCCCGCGACCTTCCTGCATCGGCTTCTGTCCGACGAGGTGTTTCACCTCTACGATGGCGGCCCGCTCGAGATCCTCCGGCTTTCTCCTGACGGCACCTGGGATGTCGCGGTGCTCGGCATGAATCTCGCCGCCGGCGAACGGCCGCAGGTCATCGTGCCGGCAGGCACCTGGTTTGGCACGGTGCTGGGCGCTGGCGCCTCCCACTGCCTCATGGGGTGCACCGTCGCGCCTGGATTCGAGTTCGGCGATTTCGAGCTGGCTCGGGGACCGGAGCTGCAGCAGCGATACCCCGAAGCGGCCGATCGCATTCGCCGCATGTCCAGGCCGTAGCCTGCAGCGGCACGCGAGGTCAGGCGACTGGTGGCGGAGGAAGACCGGAAGAAGTATCCGTGCTGGTTGCAGTGACTGCGGCGTCGGCCGGACGGGACCGCTGCTCACTCCATTCCAGCCAATCGTCTCCGAATAGTTCGATCGGATGAGGTGTACGAATCGTGCCGTTGCCGCAGGCCAGATCGTCCGCTGAACAGTACTTGTCGCAGCCCCAGCAGGCTCGGTCGGGATGGCGAGGACGAAGTGGGATCGGACGCGGCATGGCTGCCTTACCTGTCAGCCATTGTCTCTCCGGCAGCGGGCCGCTCATATGACGGCTGTCATGGTGCAGCAAACTGCGACACCTTGATAGTTTGGTAGTGCTGGAAGCGGAACCCGTCCGAAACTTCCTACGCGACCTGCGCCTCCACCTGCTTGACCGCCTGCACTTCGGCTTCGATCTCGATCCGATCGCCGACCATCACGCCACCGGTCTCGAGCACCTGGTTCCACGTCAGCCCGAAGTCCCTGCGATCGATCGACGCCCGGACCGTGAATGCCGCGCGCAGGTTGCCCCAGGGGTCCTTCGCCTGACCGTTCTGCTCCGCGTGCAGTACCACTTCACGCGTGATCCCCTTGATGGTCAGGTCGCCGATGATGTCGAGATCCGGGCCACCGCGCGGCTGCACGCGCCGGCCGACGAATCGCAGTTCCGGGAACTGCGCGACGTCAAAGAAGTCCGGCGATTTCAGATGCGCGTCGCGCTGCTCGACGCCCGTGTCAATGCTCGACGCGTCGATGGTCACGGACACCGTGGCTTTGGAGAAGTCGTCGCCCGGCACCTGCACCGTGCCCGACCAGCGTTCAAACGTGCCACGCACCTTGGCGATCACGAGATGTCTCACCGAAAAGTGCACGCTCGAGTGGCTGCTGTCGATTTCCCAACGTGTGGTTGCCATGTGATCTCCTCCTGATGCTTCCGCCAATGGGCGGACGCAGGGAGATATCGCAATGACAGTGCCAGGGATGGCTGGCCTGTGTTTTCAACAAGTTAGCCGTCAACGTGGACATTGCATAGCCTCCAAAACTATCAAAGTGATAGCATTGACTATCACTTTGACACCATCATAATGGAACCCTATGCGCGCTGCGGATCTGGATCTTCACGAACTCCTGCATGTGCATCCAGAGGGTGGACTCATCACGTTCGCCGGCGAACGGGTGCTCCTCCTCGATGCTGTCGCGCTCGGATTGCTTCGGCGGGAACTGATCGAGACACTCGGACTCACCGCGGCGCGTGCGGTCCTCACGCGCTTTGGTTTCGCGCACGGCTGGCGCGTCGCCGAGATGCTTCGGAAGGGATTCCCCTGGGACACCGAAGATGAATGGCGAGTGGCCGGCGCCCGGCTCCACACGCTTCAGGGTCTCGTGCGCGCGGAAGTCACCCACGCGTCACTGAGCGCCAGCGCGCCCGGCGCAGAGGGCATCTGGCACGACTCGTACGAAGCCGAGCAACATCTTCTGCACCTCGGTCAGGCCGAGGAGCCCGTGTGCTGGACGCTGACCGGCTTTGCGAGCGGGTACATGTCATGCGTGTATGGCAAGGAAATCATCGCCGTCGAAGATCGGTGTCGCGGCAGGGGCGATGCGGTCTGCCACGTCGCCGTCCGCTCCAGAGAGGAGTGGGGCCCCGAGATCGCGAAGTACCTGCCCTTCTACGACAAGGCCTGTCTCGATTCTGAATTGTCCCGCTTGACCGATACGCTCAAGAAAGAAGAACGGCGGCTGCATGCCCGACGCGCATCCCGGCACATCGAAGCTGCGGCGCCGGCGGGACTCGTCAGTTCAAGTGCCGCGATGCTCCGGACACTCGACCTGGCGCGCCGCGTCGCGAAGGTCGATTCGACGGTCCTGATTACCGGCGAAAGCGGCTCGGGCAAGGAACGTCTGGCACGATTCATCCACGACGAGTCGGCGCGGACCGCCGGTCCGTTTCTCGCGATCAACTGCGCCGCCGTTCCGGAGACGCTCCTGGAGTCCGAGCTGTTCGGGCACGTGCGCGGCTCGTTTACCGGCGCCACGCAGGATCGCGCCGGTCTGTTCGAGGCCGCAAACGGCGGCACGCTCCTGCTCGACGAAATCGGCGACGTGCCGCCGCCGATGCAGGTCAAGCTCTTGCGCGTGCTGCAGGAGCGCGAGGTGAGGCGAGTCGGCGAAAACCGCGCTCGCTCGATCAATGTGCGCGTGCTGGCGGCCACCAATCGCGATCTGCTCGCGGACGTCCACGCCGCCCGGTTCCGCCAGGATCTTTATTACCGCCTCCGCGTCGTCGAAGTCGTGGTCCCGCCTCTGCGCGATCGACGCGACGATATCCTGCCGCTGGCGCGGCAACTGCTCGCGGCCGCGGCCAGGCGATTCGGCAGAAAACCGGCCACCCTCGCGCCGGAAGCCGCGAACCTGCTGCTGCACTATCCGTGGCCGGGCAACGTGCGCGAACTGGAGAACGCGCTCGAACGAGCCGTCGCGCTCGCGCCGTCGGATCGCATTGGCGCTGACGATTTACCTCCGGAGATCAGTGCCGCGCCCGTGCCGAGCCCGGGCACGGACGATCTGCGGACGCTGGCCGAGGTCGAACGCGATCACATCGCCGCCGTGCTGCGCGCGTCCGGCGGCAATCGCGCCCGGGCGGCGAAACAGCTGGGGATAGGGGAAGCGACGCTGTACCGAAAGATTAAGCCGAAGCAGAGCTAGGGTTCCGGGGTATCGGGGTGCCAGGGTTCTGGTTCCAAGGGTGCCTGTTCGAGGTGCCGCGGTTCCAAGTTCTTCGGTTCTGTTCTTTCCTCCCTACCGACGGCCCCCAAGCCAGGCCGCGAGCGCCGCAATTCCCGCCGTGACCAGACTGCCCGACGCCGCGCCGTCCATCCACTGCGACGAATGCTCGAACGAGCTGAACGACGCTTCCGTCTCGCGTCTGGCCATCTCGGCGCGCAGCGGCCAGGATGGATCGACGGGCTTCTCCGCTCCGGCATTCTTCAACGTATCGATCAACTTCTGCGCCTGACGCATGTCGAGCATCGACAGCGGCAAGCCGCAGTGCGCGCACGCACTGCCGGCGGCGAGATCGACGGGCGCGCCGCAGTTCGCGCAGTTGACCGTCTGCACGTTGCGGCGAAGCTCTTCGATCTGCTGCGGCGTCAGCGGCTTGATGAAATCCTTCTCCCGCAGGAAATTGAAGAAGCTCGTCAGCCGTCCGTGCTTCGCCGGACACCGGAGATACTCGAACCGCGTGGTGCGCTGCAAATCGTGCGTCGGCGCCAGCCGCATCCGGCATCGCGGACACGCGGCCCT
>DASUGC010000134.1:0-6701 GCA_036274235.1 Vicinamibacterales bacterium | reverse complement strand
GGCCGGTGGCAATATCCACGACTGCCGCGGCCGGTCGTGCCGGCGGCGCGGCGGCCGCTGCGGCGGGCGACGCCGCGGCGGCCGGCGCGGCGGGTGGAGGCGCGGCCTGCGCCGGAGCGGCCTGCGGCGCTGGTTGCGCGGCCGGAGGCGACGCGGGCGCAGGCGCGCTCGCCTTGACGTCACCGGCATCCGACGCGCGCGTCTTCACCTGGCGCGATTCCGTGAGCACCAACAGCACCTGGCCGACTTTCACCTTGTCGCCCGGCTTGATGCGGATTTCCGCGACCGCGCCGGCTTCGGGGCTTGGCACTTCAATCGTGGCCTTGTCGGTTTCCAGCTCGGCAATCGGCTGGTCGGCGGCGATCACATCGCCCACCTTGACCAGGACGCGGACGACATCTCCCTTTTCGATGTTCTCGCCCAGTTCGGGAAGTTTCACTTCAGACATATGGTCATCAGTAACAGGTCGCAGATAACAAGTAACAGGTAACAGGTAACAGGTGGCAGGTTACAGGTTGGCGCGCGATCTCAGTCCACCCTCCGTGGGCTCCAGCCTGCTGCCTGTAACCGGTCATCTGAAAACTAAGTCGTGGCCGGATCCGCCTTGTCCGGATGGATGTCCAAATCCTTGAACGCCTGCGTGACCGTCCTGGCGTCGATGTCACCCTGCCGGTGCAACGCTGACAGCGTTGCCGCGACGATGTAGCGCGCGTCCACTTCGAAGAAATCGCGCAGTGAGGCGCGATCTTCGCTGCGGCCGAATCCATCCGTGCCGAGCGTCACGACGGGTCGACCGATCCATCGCGAGATCATGTCCGGCTGGCTCTTCAGGTAGTCGGACGCCGCGACGACGATGCCCGGCGCCTCGGCGAGGCACTGCGCGATGTACGGCACGCGCTGCGGCTCCGTCGGATGCAGCAGGTTCCAGCGCTCGGTGCGGTGGGCGTCCCGGTACAGCTCGTTGTAGCTCGTCGCGCTCCAGACGTCCGCCGCCACGCCGTACTTGCTCAGCAGCCCCTGCGCCTTGACGACTTCGTTCATGATGGCGCCGCTGCCGATGAGCTGAGCCGCGGCCTTTGCCTTCGGCTTCGGCGAGCCAAGGCCTTCTTTTGCCTTCGGCTTCGCCGAGGCCTTGGCGGCCTCGGTCTCGTCGGCCGCCCGGAACTTGTACAACCCTTTGATAATGCCGTCCTCGGCGCCTTTGGGCATCGCCGGCATGTCGTACTGCTCGTTCATCACCGTGATGTAGTAAAAGCCCGGCTCGCCGTCGCCGTACATCCGCTTGATGCCATCGCGGATGATGACCGCCAGCTCATAGGCATACGCCGGATCGTACGCGCGGCACGTCGGCACCGACAGCGCGAGCGTGTGGCTGTTGCCGTCCTGGTGCTGCAAGCCTTCTCCGGCCAGCGTCGTCCGGCCGGACGTGCCCCCGAGCAGGAAGCCGCGACACCGCGCGTCCGCCGCCGCCCAGATGAAGTCGCCCACGCGCTGGAAGCCGAACATCGAATAGAAAATGAAAAACGGGATCGTGTTCACGCCCTGCGTCGCGTAGGCCGTTCCGGCCGCGATGAACGACGAAATCGATCCGGCTTCGGTAATGCCCTCTTCCAGGATCTGGCCGTCCTTCGCCTCCTTGTAGTACAGCAGCGTGTCCATGTCCACCGGCTCATAGACCTGGCCGATGCTGGAATAAATGCCGACCGCGCGGAACAGTGACTCCATCCCGAAGGTGCGCGCTTCGTCCGGGACGATCGGCACGATCAGGTCGCCGATTTCCTTGTCGCGCAACAGCTTGGCCAGCATCTTCACGAATACCATCGTCGTCGAGGCTTTGCGGCCTTCGGTGCCCTTGAAGAACTCCTCGTAGATGTCCGTCATCTTCGGGCGAAGTGCCGGCGCCTTGACCACGCGCCGCGGCACGAAGCCGCCGAGCGACGCCCGGCGCTCCTTTATGTACACGATCTCGTCGCTCTTCTCGTCCGGCCGATAGAACGGCGCATCCGCGATGCGATCGTCCGGGATGGGTACGTTGAAACGATCCCGGAACGTCCGCAGATCCGCTTCGTTCATCTTCTTCTGCTGATGGGTGATGTTCTTGCCCTCACCCGCCTCACCCAGACCGTAGCCTTTGATCGTGCGGGCCAGGATGACCGTGGGCATGCCCTTGGTCATGACGGCCGCGCGGTACGCGTTGTACACCTTGACCGGATCGTGACCGCCGACGCGCAGATGCTTGAGTTGATCGTCCGACAGGTGCCGGACCATGTCGGCCAGGCGTGGATCCACGCCCCAGAACTCCTTGCGCAGGTACGCGCCGCCCTCGACGACGAAGCGCTGGTACTCGCCGTCCACGACCTCGCTCATGCGGCGCACCAGCAGGCCCTCGGTGTCGCGCGCCAGCAGCTCATCCCAGTCCGATCCCCACAGGACTTTGATGACGTTCCAGCCGACGCCGCGGAACATGGCCTCGAGCTCCTGGACAATCTGGCCGTTGCCACGCACGGGACCATCGAGCCGCTGGAGGTTGCAGTTGACGACAAAGATCAGGTTGTCCAGCTTTTCCCGCGCCGCCAGCGAAATCGAGCCGAGCGCTTCCGGCTCATCGGTTTCGCCGTCTCCGAGAAATGCCCAGATCTTCTGGTCGGAGACCGGCTTCAGCCCGCGGTTCTCCAGGTACTTGGCATAGCGAGCCTGGTAGATCGCCATCAGCGGGCCCAGGCCCATGGACACCGTCGGGAATTCCCAGAAGTCCGGCATCAGCCACGGATGCGGATACGACGAGAGCCCCCCGTCTTTGCGCAGCTCGTGGCGGAAGTTGCGCAGGTGCGTCTCGTTCAGGCGGCCTTCCAGAAACGCGCGCGCGTAAATGCCTGGCGAGGCGTGTCCCTGGAAATAGATGAGGTCCGCGTCCTGGCCGGCATCCTTGCCGCGGAAGAAATGATTGAACCCGGTTTCGTACAGCGTCGCCGACGACGCGTAGGTGGAGATGTGGCCGCCGATGCCATCCGACTCGCGATTGGCGCGCACGACCATGGCCAGCGCATTCCATCGCACCAGGCTCTTGATCCGCCGTTCGATGTCCCGGTTGCCGGGCACCGGAACTTCGTCGGCCGGCGGAATGGTGTTGATATACGGCGTGTTCGACGAAAACGGTTCGCGAATGCCTGACTGGCGGGCCCGCGCCCGGAGCGCCTCCAGGAGCCGCAGCGTGCGGCTCCGATCGGACTGGGACAGGACATAGTCGAGCGACTCAATCCACTCCCGGGTCTCCAGGGCTTCGAGTGCGGCAGCATCCGTCGGAGATACGTTTTTCACAATCAGTCATTGTACCCCCTGCGCCATCAGGCGGCGTGCCGGCGAGGCAAAGACCGAAAGAAACGACCGGAGGACAACTAGCAGGATTAAGGACGCGACGGTACAGCGCGAACCGACGCGCCTGCGCCAGTTCGCGGCGTCCGCACGATCGATGACGTCTGATTCAGGTCAGGAATCAGTAAATCCCTGTGCCGTTCGATCCGCTGGCGGCCACGACGATGAGGACGGCGGCGGCCGCACCAATCACCCAGGGCCATGGCCCCTTCCAGAACGACTTGCTTGCGCGCGGCGTGTTGGGCAGCGTGCCGACGCTTTTCGACACCGCGTGTTCGAGTGAGGCCTGACTGAACATGCCGCCGACCCCCGGTGACAAAGTCGCCGCCGGTGCTGTGACTGACGAAGACGATGGAGTTGGCCGGCTTTGGGCGTGCGCTGAAGCGGCCACGACGAGAACAAGGGCGAGCGCGAGAACGGATATTCGGATCACCACATCCTCCGATTGGCAGACGCTGGCATTGTCAGTTTACGACGGGTACGACTCCGAATTTCGTGACCACTTTTTCAGTGGTCTTGACGTCCGCGCGCAACAGCGTGGCGGCGACGAGCAACAGAATGGTGAGCAGGGACAGTCTCTTCATGGCACTCCTCCGGGCTGCAAAAGCTGGGGGTCGTGAATCGGCCGGGCGATTTACTTCAGGGCCTCGATCTTCTTCAGATCGATCGCCTCCAGCGCCTTGGCGATCACGCCAACGCCGGCCACGCTCGATCCGGTGACCTTCACCAGGAAACGGCCGGCCAGCAGCACGCTCATCGAACCGTTGTTGGCTTCGGCCGTCCATTCCTGCACGGCTGGATAGCCGCCGACAACCGTGACTTTTTCTTCGGTGCCGCCGGCGGACTGCCTCGTGCCCTGCAGCTTCAGCAACGCCTTGATCGGCTCCAGCATCACCGCATTGCCGGCGACGTCCATCAGTTCGACGGACAGGCCGGCGGTGCCGGATTCTTCGATGTAGTCGAGTTGGACGCGGGACACGTTCTCACTGGTGTCCGTCGTGGCCTGGACGTCGGATTCGCGCTTGAAGCCTGGAATGTTGGGCAGCAGCTCGACCAGTTTCTCGTGTGGAACAACCCGGGACGCGGAGGTGGAAACCGCCCCGGGTGACGCCGCCGGAGCGGACGCGTTGCCGGCGCCGGCGGCCGAATCGCTTGACGCATCACCGCAGGCGACCGCCGCGACGGCCAGGCACAAAGAGACGGCTAACCGGACGGGTTTCATGACGGTGATACGGCTGTGGAACCGGATCGTCACAAAGCCGCGTCAACATGCACCAGACGGGCGTCTGCATGGCACTGGCGGGCCGCGGGACCGGCGCGCCGAGCGTGATAACCTGACATCCGTGAACACACTTCACCGCTGCGCGCTGTTCGTCAGCGTCGCGGCCTGTCTGTTCGTCGGGCCGGCCGATCCGTCCGCGCAATCGGCTCGCCCACAGACGCAGGCCCAGGCCGCCGCCGGACAACCGACCAAACAAGGCCCGCTCGTCAGCCAAATCCTCAAGAACGGTCTCGAAATCATCGTCCTGGAGGATCATTCCGTTCCGCTGGTGACCATTGACGTCGCGGTGCGCAACGGCTCGTTCACGGAACCGCCCGAGCTCAACGGCCTGTCGCATCTCTACGAGCACCTGTTCTTTTCTCCGAACGACGCCCCAAAGCGGCCGGGCGTCGATCCGGACGAGCAACCGCCGGGCATTGTCTACAACGGCTCGACGCGCGAAGAAGTCGTGGAGTACTACTTCACGACCACCACGCCGAATTTCGAGGTCGCGGCCCGCATGCTGGCGGACTCGACGCGCTGGCCGAGCTTCAAGGAGCAGTTCCTCGCCCGCGAACGCGAAGTCGTGATTGGAGAAATGGATCGGCGGGATTCCAACCCGTTTTCAGAGCTCGAAAAGGCGCGAGACGACCGTCTGTTCTTCAAGTATCCGACGCGCAAGCAGCCGATCGGGACGCGTGCCACCGTCCGCGGCGCGACGAGCGACATGATGCGGCTGATCCAGAACCGGTACTACGTCCCGAACAATTCCGCGGTGGTCATCGCGGGCGACGTCACGCCGGCGGCCGCGTTCAAGACCATGGAATCGCTGTTCGGCGACTGGCCGCGGCGCAAGGTCGATCCCTTCGTGGAGTTCCCGATCGTCGATCACCCGCCGCTGCCGTCGAGCAGCGGCGTGATCCTGACGGCCGAAATCCAGCCCGTCATCATCGAGGTCGGCTGGCAGGGCCCGTCGGTCGGCAAGGACGACCAGGCGACGTATTCGGCGGACGTGTTTTCGTTCGTGCTCGGGCAGCCGAACTCCAAGTTCCAGCGCGCGCTCGTGGACAGCGGCCTGGCCACGGCCGTCGATTTCAACTACTACACGCAGCGCAACGTGGGCCCCATCGCGGCGCTCATTCAGACGACGCCGGACAAGGCCAAAGCGGCCGTCAAGGCCCTGTGGGAGCAGATTTCGCATTTCGCCGATGCCAACTACTTCACTGACGAGGAGTTGGCGAGTTCCAAGGCCCTCCTCGAGGCGGACGATTTGTACTCACGCGAGAAGCCCAGCGAGTACGTCCACAACATCGCGTTCTGGTGGTCGTCAACGGGCCTGGAGTACTTCCGCGGCTACCTCGGCCATCTGAAAACCACAACACGCGCGGACATCGCGACGTACCTCAACCGCTACGTCATTGGCAAACCGCACGTCAGCGTCGCCATGATGTCCGAGGGCGCCAAGCGGTCATCGGGACTCACCGTGGATGACCTCATCGGAGCCGTGAAATGACCGGTCTGCGCCGCAGCGTTCTCGCCGTCTTCGTGGGCAGCGCCCTGGTCCTCGGTGCGTGGCCGGCCGTGTCCGCCCGTCAGGTGAATGCGCCCGCTCCGGCTCAGGCGTCCGCCGGCGCCCGGGTCACCGAACTGGACGTCAACGGCCTCAAAGTCCTGGTCAAGGAACGGCCCGGCACCCAGACGATCGCCGCGGGCCTATATATCCGTGGCGGATCGCGAAACGTCACGGCCACCGACGCCGGCATCGAATCCCTGATGCTCTCGGTCGCGACCGAGGCGAGCGCGAACTACCCGCGTGAGAAATTCCGCCGCGAATTGTCGCGAACGGGCACGGTCATCGGCTCTGGCGTCAACCACGATTACTCCGCGTTCACCCTGGGCTGCACGCGCGAGCACTTCGACGAAGCGTGGGCCATCTTCGCCGACGCGGCGATGCACCCCAGTTTCGATCCCGCCGACTTCGACCGCGTCAAGGGCCAGCATCTTCTCGCGCTGCAGAGCCAGCGCGATACACCGGACGCCGCGCTCGAAGCGGAAGTTGAGCGGGTGC
>DASUGC010000133.1:0-32006 GCA_036274235.1 Vicinamibacterales bacterium | reverse complement strand
GTCGTACCCGTCGTACCCGTCGTACCAGTTAGGATGATGGCTCATGACTATCGAGCCATCATCCACCGTCCACGTCGTCGCCCGCCATTTCGCGAAGCCCGGGAAGGTGTCGGACGTTCGCGACATCCTGGAGCGGCTGATCCCGCTGTCGCGTGCCGAAGCCGGTTGTCTGAAGTACGAGCTGTTCCAGAACACGTCGGATCCGGCGGACTTCACGTTCCTGGAAACGTTTGCGAGCGACGCGGCGCTCGCGATCCACGCGGCCGCGCCCTACATCGTCAATCTGCCGGCACAAATGGCTGGACTCATCGCGCAGCCGCCGGAGGTGCGCGTGTATCGGCAAGTTGCGAACGAGGTTCCCGACGGGGAAGCGGATGATCCGCGCGGCTGATTGCCGGATGTCAGCCGCGGCGCCAGCTTCCGATCCACTGGCCGCGAACATTCCCGCCGCGCGGATCCCCGCCGCGGCGCGCTGCTGGCGGCGGCAAAGGCGCACGCCGACAGCGGCGTCGCATCGGTCACAGGTGAACACTACGCAGGCGGCCGCTGGCTCGCCAGCTGTGCGACGTATCTGGTCACAGCCCGTGGCAAACCGGCGTCTCGTTAGTCTGTCATCGTTCCCGCCGTTGCCGTCGTTGCCGTCGTTGCCGTCGTTGCCGTCGTTCTCCTAGTTCCCGTCGTTGTCCTCTCGCTCCGCCTGTGCTATTACTACTGCAACGCAGAACATATGTCCAGATTCGAATCGCTCGGTGAGTTCGAACAGTCCGTGCTGCTGGCGGTGGCGCATCTTGGGGATGGCGCATACGGCGTGACCATCCGGCGTGAAATCGAGCGGCGGACCGGCCGCGATGTGGCCGTGGGCGCCTTGTATACCGCGCTGGATCGGCTGGAGCGCAAGAAATATGTCGCCTCGGAGATGTCCGACCCGACGCCCGAACGCGGAGGGCGGTCCAAGCGTCATTTGCGGATTCGGCCGGCAGGGATTCGCGCGCTCCAGCAATCGCGTGAGTTCCTGAATCGCATGTGGGACGGCTTCGAGCCGGACCTGTCGAGGACGCGGCCATGACGCGACCGCCGCGACTGGCGGCGTGGCTCATGAGCCGCAGCGCGCCTGATGTGGACCGGGACGCCATGCTTGGCGATCTCGCCGAGGAGTACACCTGGCGATCGGCGCGCGACGGCCGCAGACACGCATCCGAATGGTACTGGCGTCAGACCCGCCAGTCACTCATGCCCAATCTGAAAAGACGAGGGCAATCGTCGATCGTTCACACGCAGGAGAGACGAGTCATGACGGCTTTTGGACAGGACGTTCGATTGGCGTGCCGGGCGCTGGTTCGCCGGCCGCTGTATTCCACCATCGCCGTGCTGTCCCTGGCGATCGGCGTCGGATTGTCCACCGGCGTGTTTAGTCTGCTCGACGCCGCGGTGCTGCGTCCGCTGGCGCTCACAGACCCGAAGGCACTGCGCGTGGTGCTGGAAGTCCGCGAACGCGGCATGAATCACAACTTCACCTATCCGGGCTTTGTCTCGTACAGGGCCGCGCAGAAGAGTTTTGTCGATGTCGTCGCGTACAGCCCGGTCGAAGTCGCCTTGAACGGTGTGCACGGCAGCGAGATGCTGGAGGGCGAAATCGTCTCTGGCAGCTACTTCAGCGCGCTGGGCCCGCGGCTCGCGCTCGGTCGAAGCCTGACGGACGCCGACAACGAGCCAGGGGCCCCGCCGGTCATCGTCCTGAGCGCCTTCGAATGGCAACGCCAGTTTGGCGATGCGCACGAACTGGGCGATCGGCACATCACGCTCAACGGCACGCCATTCGCCGTCGTCGGCGTTGCGGCGGCGCCGTTCCGCGGGATGCAGGTGGGGCGCGACGCCGCCTTCTTCGCGCCGATCGTGCATCAGCCGGTCCTCGCGCCCTCTGGAAATCAGTCGTTGCTGACGGCCGAGACCGCGGGCTGGATTACGGTAGCCGGCCGGCTCAGGCCCGAGGTCACAGACGAGCAGGCGAGTGCCGAGCTGCGCGCGGTGGGGCAGCGGCTCTCTCGCACGGCGCCTGGCGCGACGGCGACGTTCACGCTGATCGATGGGTCGCAGGGGGATTCGGGCCTGCCCGCATCGGTCGGCCCGACGCTGCAGATTCTGTTTGTCGCGTCCGTGCTCGTCATGGTCGTGGCCTGCGCGAACGTCGCGGGACTGATGCTGGCGCGCGCCGGCGATCGCCGGCGCGAGCTCGCCGTCCGCTCGGCGCTGGGCGGCGGCCGCTGGCGGCTGGCGCGCATGCTGCTGGCGGAGGCCCTGGTGCTGGGCCTGGCGGGCACGATCGCCGGTGTCTTCATCGCGAGGCTGGTCGGACCGATCGGCATGGCGCTGCTGCGGCAGTTCGGCCAGCCGGTGATACTCGATCTGGCGCTGAACCTTCGCGTCATTGGCGTGGCGATCGGCGCGGGCCTGCTCACGGCGTTGTTCGCGGGCATCGCGCCAGTCGTGCGCGGATGGCGCATGAACCGAATGCCGGGGCTGGTCGAAGGCGGCCGTCCCGCAACCGCCAGCCGGACGTCGCGCTACTGGCGCCGGAGTCTGGTCGTCGCGCAATTCGCGCTGACGTTCGCGCTCGTCGCGGCCGCCGGCCTCCTCGTTCGCACGCTGATGAATCTACGGGCGATGCCGACGGGTCTCGATACGGCGCATGTGCTCCTCGTCGGCGCGAACCCGATGGCCGCCAGCTTCGACGGATCCCGGATGCGCGACTACGTTCGGCAGGCCGTAGCGCGGTTGTCGGGCATCGGCGGCGTCCGCGCCGCCGGATTTGCCCAGGTCGTCCCGTTGGGTTTCGGCGGCTCCCGCTCAACCATCTTCGCGCCCGGCTACACACCACGGCCGGACGAGGACATGGAAATCAACTTCAACATCGTCTCGCCGGGGTACTTCGATGCGACCGGTATCCAACTGAAGATGGGACGCACGTTTCGTTCGGGCCTGTCTCCCACGGTCAGTCCCATCGAAGTCGTCGTCAATGAAACGCTTGCCTCGCGATTCTGGCCCGGCCAGCCGGCGATCGGCCGAACGCTGCACTTTGGCGGCGATACCAGCGCGCCGCGGATGGAAGTCGTGGGCGTGGCCGCCGATGTGAAGTACCGGACATTGCGGGAGGCCGCGGAGCCGAGTTTCTATTACTCAATGGAGCAGTCGAATCGAGTGCGCGACGCCGTGTTTCACGTCCGTGCCGCCGGCGATCCGATGCAGATCGCCGAAGCCGCGCGCCAGATCGTCGCGGACGTCGATCGGCGTGTGCCGATCTCGTTCGTGCGTGCGCTCGACGATCAACGGACATTGAATGTGAACGATGAGCGCACGGCGATGGTCGTCGCGGTCACGCTCGGCGGGACGGCCCTGCTGCTGTCGGCCGTCGGGCTGTTTGGCGCGATGGCCGGACTGGTCGCCGCCCGCACGCGGGAACTGGGCGTCAGACTCGCGCTTGGCGCGGCGCCCGGCTCACTCGTGCGTTCGATCCTGCGGGATGGCCTCGCGCTCGCCATGATTGGCGGCGCCATCGGCATCGTGTTGGCGGCCCAGCTGGGGGGAGCGGTAAAGAGCCGGCTGTTCGGCGTCGGCACGCTTGATCCCCTGAGTCTCGCCGCTGCGCTTGTGCTTCTCGGTGTGGTCGCCCTGGCGGCGGCGTTCATTCCGGCACGCCGGGTGGCCAAGGTCGATCCGGTGGAAGTCCTCAGAGACAACTGAGGCTCACCGGCCGATGCGTAGCGCCTGATCTTTGCGGTCTCCGTCGGCAAGTGTGATCGCGACGGCCGCGGGCAACAGCGTGCGGAGAACTGCGGGATCGAACCACTCGCCCGTCTCGATATCGGTGACGGCCGCCAGGCGGTATTCGCCGGCCACCAGGTTTCGCAGCGTGAACCGCCCGTCCGTGCCCGGCCGCGCGGCCTGCACGCGCCGGGATCCCGGCGTCCAGTAGCGCTGGTCGAGCGGAAAGACGATGACGGTGAAGCCCGGGACGGGTTTGCCGGCCCCGTCCTGCAGCAGCCCGGTAATTTCGGCGAAGCGGGGGATCGCGGTGAGCACGCCGCCGCTCACGTGCTCGCCGGCTTTGACTTCGATGGGGACGTCCAGCGTATCAACGCCGGCGAACACCGAGGATTTGATGACGCCACCCCCCGATCCTCGCGAGCCGATGCGGTACGTGCCCGGCACCACGCCCGTGATTGTGAATCGGCCGTCGGGCGCGACGGTTGCCGGCGGAATCTCGAACTCCCCATACTGCGGTCCCGCCGGGACGGCCGTGATGCGCAGCCGCGAAAGATCGACGCCGCTCCCGCCTTCGATCACGACACGGCCCGAGACGTTCATGCCGTGCGACATCGAAAGCGTGACGTCAGAAACCGGCTGGCCGGAGACGGAAATTTCCTGACTCGCCCACAGCGGCGTCATGATGTTCGGCGCCCCCTGCATGGGCACGTCCGCGTGTGCTTCGAGCCTGTATACGCCGGGATAGACGCTCGTGAACGCGAACGATCCGTCGGCCTTGACGTGAATCACGCGGGGACCTGCCGGGCTGTTCGGTGCGGCCGCGTCCACCAGATGCACCTGCGTATCCGCGGTCGATCCGCCGGATCCACCGGCGATCGGCAGCTTGCCGTCGTTCCAGACGACCCGCCCTGAGACCCGGGCGATGGGCAGTAACTGCAGTTGAATGTGATTGCCGGGCCGCTCTTCGCCGACGTCGAGGCTGATGGTCGTCGCGTCAGCCATCCGCGTGGTGTTGGGCCCGCACACCATGATGTATGACTCCTGCGGATCTCCTGGCCTGGGACCGATGAGTGACGCCGGCGGAGAAGGGGGCGGCGGGGGGCCGCCACGCGCGGTCTGCTGGGCGCGCGATGCCTCGATCTCAGCGACCCTGGCCATCAGCGAGTCGTACTGCGCGGCGAGCGTCACCAGTTCGTCGCGTGGCACGGCGCACACGATGTAGTCACCCGGCACGAGACCGGAAACGCGATACTGTCCGCGGTCGTCGGTCGTCCCGGAGTTGGCGGTCGCCGTCAATTCTCGAGCGCCGTTGCGGATGGTGTAGCGCCAGACCCGCATCGGCACGCCCTGGACGGGATCCCCAACTTCATCCACGACGCTGCCGCTGATCACGCCGCCGCGGGGCATCTGCATTTGGATGTTGTCGATCTTCTGGCCGTCGGCCAGCTGGATCGACGTGCCGGCCCGGCCTGATCCAGGCTTCTTCTGGCCGAACGTCACATCGAGATAGCCGTTCCGCGCGGCCTTCAGCGTGAGTGGCGCGGCCGGCAGCTTCTCGAACCGGAATCGGCCCTCGAGATCGGTCACCGCCGTCCCGAAGCTCGCGTTCGTTTCACTGTTCGTCAGCGTCACGCGCACGCGGCGCAGTGGACGGCCGGTATCCGCCGCAGAGACGATACCGGCGATTGAGCCGCTGCCGACGGCCGGTTGCGGCGGCGCCTGTGGAGCACGAGGGGCGCCGGCGGTCTGGGTCTGGGTGAGCGCCACCACACTGGCGGCGCAACCCAGGCAAAGGAAGGCGATTGCACAACACCAACGCGCACTGGCGGCCATGGCCATGGGAACTCCCGTCGGCTTCAGTTTCCGGATGCGCCTATCGTGGGACAACGGGGCATGTACGTCAACGGATTCGTGCTGCCCGTGCCAAAGAAGAACCTGACATAATCCGCCGGTCTGACGTCTGAATGGTCATGCCGCACCCGACTGCGCATGTTCAACCTTCCCTCGCGCGCCTTCGCCGGCGCCTGACTGTCGGGCTTTTCCTTGAAATCTGGCCGATCTGGGCGGCTGCCGCGCTCGTCCTGATTGGGACGGTGATCGTTGTCTGCCGGGTGTTCGTACCCGCCGCAGCCCCCGTGTTGCCCTGGCTCTGGCTGATTCCAGCGGCGACGGCGATTCCGGTTTTCGCGATGTGTCTCCGCCGGGCGTACCAGCCCGATCAGGTCGCCGCGATTGCCGATTCACTTGCCGGAGGCCAGGGCATCCTGCTGACCCTTTTCGAGACGGGAGATCCGGCGTGGGCGGAGTCGCAGCTGGCCGCCGGGGCCTCGCAATTTCAGCTTCCGAGGCTCCAGCTTCGACCGGCGCTGTCCGTATTGATTCCGGCGGCCATGTTCGTCGTGGCAGCGATGCTTGTGCCGCAGCGCATCCCGTCACAGGCCGCTGACGGCGTGCTGGCCAAAGAAGTGTCCGCCAACCTCACGGCCGCGATCGTCGAATTGAAGAAGCAGGAGCTGATTACGCCCGAGGAAGAGCAAAAGCTGCGCGAAGAAGTCTCGCGGATCGAACGCAGCGCGGAGAAGCGGATGGACGCGTCCACGTGGGAAGCGGCCGACGCACTAAGAGAAAAGATGAACGCCGGCCTTTCGGACAAGCAGTCCGCCGTGAAATGGGCGCAGGACAGCGCGGCGCGATTTTCCGCCGCCATGCAGGCCGGCGGACCGGGCGATCCCAAAGCCGCGGCCTCCGCGGCGGAATTGATGCAGGCGCTCGAGAAACTTGCGCAGAGCGGACTGCTGGGCGGCGCGTCGCAGGAACTCAAGGGCCTGCTCAAAAGCGGCAAACTGCCCACGGATGCGGCGGCGCTTGCGGCGTTGATGGCGTCGGTCGGCGGCGAGCTCGCGAACGCGAACGGCAAGCTGGCCGGCCTTGGGAACGCGACCGGCGCCTTTGGCCGCTTCAATCCCGAGGAGTTTGCGACCGGTCAAAGCCCCGATGGCGACGGCGCTCCCGGACGCGGCGGCGTCAACCGCGGCCGCGCCGATGCCGAGCTGACCTGGGGCCGGGAAACGGCGCGCGTGGACACATTCAAATCGAAGCCGCTGCCGCCGGGCGCGCCGCGCTCTCCCGACGACTGGGCGCCCGTCGTCGTGCTCCCCGGAGCGCCGCAGGAGTCTGCCGTGCCCGGCGCGCAGTCCGCGGGCCGGGAGTATGCGGCGGCCGCGGGACAGGGCGCGTGGCGCCGGTCGCTCGCGCCACGCCATCAGACTGCCGTCAAGAAATACTTCGACACCACGCAACCGAAGAAGTCCGGCGGAGGCCGCTGATCCGATGACCGACACCCAGGCGCTCCTGTCTCCTGACCGCGTGCTCGCCGGGCAGGCGAAGGTCACGCAGGTCGTCAACGAACTGCGCACGGTCATCATCGGGAAGGAGCAGGTGATAGACGAGGTGGTGACGGCGCTGCTCGCGCGCGGTCACGTGCTGCTCGAAGGTCTCCCGGGCCTGGGCAAGACCGAGCTGGTCAAAGCGCTCTCACGGCTGCTGTCGCTCGAGGTGCGGCGGATCCAGTTCACGCCGGATCTGCTGCCGACCGACGTGACCGGCAGCCTCATCCTGCAGGACCGCGGCGGCACGCGCGAGTTCATGTTCCACGAAGGGCCGATCTTCACGAACCTGCTCCTCGCCGACGAAATCAACCGCGCGTCGCCGAAAACGCAGGCGGCCCTCCTCGAAGCCATGCAGGAACGGCGCGTGACGACGTTTGGCGTGACACGGCAGCTGCCGTCGCCGTTCTTCGTGCTGGCCACGCAGAATCCCATCGAACTGGAAGGCACGTACCCCTTGCCGGAAGCGCAACTCGATCGCTTCATGTTCAAAGTGGATATTGCCGGCGTCGATCAGCAGGTACTCGAGCACATCCTCGTCACGCGCGTTCACGGCGAGCCGCCGCCGCTGTCGCCCGTTCTTGGAGCCGCGGACCTCGCCGATCTCTTCGCGCTCGTCGATGAGGTGCACTTGCCGCGAGCCGTGGCCAACTACATCGCGCGCCTGGTCGCGGCGTCCCATCCGGGATCCGCCGAGGCGCCGAATGCCGTGAAGACGTTCGTGAAGTTCGGCAGTTCTCCGCGCGCGGCGATTGCGATGGGGGCGGCGTCCCGCGGCCTCGCGATTCTGCGCGGCAAACCGAATGTCGGTTTTGACGAAGTCCGGCGCGTGGCGGCGGCGGCCATGGCCCATCGGCTCGTGCTGGACTACGCCGCCCGGCTCGAAGGCTGGGACGGCCGGCGCGTCGTCGGCGCGTTGCTCGAGGCCGTGCCCGAAGTTGAACGCGGCCTGCCCAAGGCGCTCGAGGCGAGGCCGGTGTGATCGCGTCCGCTCGCGCGCGACGCATTCGCTGGCTGTGCACCGGCGTCCTGATCGCCGCGGCCCTTGCGGTCCCCGAGGCCCGCGAGTATCAGACGATCGACGACGTCGAGTCACTCCACATTGTTTTCGACACGGATTGGGCGCCGCGAGCGGCGCCCGGGTATGTGCCCGCACGATTCGAAATCACCAACAGCGGCCCTGACCGGGTCATCGAGATCGTGGCGCAAGGCACCCGCACGTACACACGCACCACGGTCACGGTCGCCGCGGGCCAGGGCTCCACATTTCTCCGGCAGTCAATCCGGCTGGCGGCCGGCGATCAGGTGCGCCTGACGATTCCGGTCCCGGTCTACGGAGACTACGAGGAGATCCGATTCGAAATCCGTCAAGGCAGCCGGGTGGTGCACCGTTTCAGCTACGGCTCCGTGCGCGGGCGCGCCCCGCTCGCCGCGGCGTCAACGCTCGTCGTCATCTCGCCCGGCGGCCCCCTCGAAGGCTTCGCATTGCGCGCGACGCGGGCGCCCGGTCCGCCCGGAGCGAGAGGCAGCAGCTATGTCGTGCTGCCGCCTGGCGCGTCCGGAACAGCGGGCCGCATCATCAGCACGGGTCCAATGGGCCCGGCCGTGGATTTCCAGCTCGAGCCCGCGCGTCTGCCGGCGAACTGGCTCGGGTACACGTCGCTGCGGGCGGTTGCGCTCGGTGTCACCGAGTGGGAGCAACTGACGGACGGCCAGAAGAGCGCGCTGCTGTCCTGGACGGCGAGCGGCGGGGATCTGTTTTTCGTTGGCGGCGACATCAAGACGCTTCTGCCGTCCGCTGAGGCCCGGACGGCTGGAGAACGCAGCACGGCGCGGCACCTGATGGGCCGCGTCCACGCGGTGCCGCTCGGCGTCGTCACGGCGGGACTCGGCAAAGTCCTGGCCGAAACCGAAACGGAGCGTGAGCCGTTCCTGTCGATGCCGATCAACAGCGCGGCTGACTGGGGACTCATCGAGCGCCGTGGATTCCGGCTGCGGATTCCGGGCGTTGACGGCGTGCCGGCGCGCGTCTATCTCGGAATCCTGCTCATCTTCGCCGTGATCATCGGGCCGGTGAACTACATCTTCCTGCGGCGCAGGAAGCAGGAGGTGATAGTGGTCCTCACGGCGCCGGTGATTTCGGCCATTTTCATCGCGTTGCTCGCGGGCTATGCGGTGGCGGGCGAAGGGTTTCGCGTCAAGGGCCGGGCGGTGACATTCACGATGCTCGACCAGGTCACGAAGCAGGCCGTGACCCGCGCATCCGTTTCGCTGTACGCGCCTGGCCTGACGCCGGGAAGCGGGCTTCGGTTCGGCCGTGACGTGGCGGTGTTCGCGATCGGGACAGATGGCGATGGCATGCGCGGCCGGATGGAAATGGACCTCAGCGACACGCAGCATGTCTCTGCCGGTGTGCTGCAGGCGCGCGCGCCGTCGAATTTCGAGCAGGTCACGGTGCGGGCCGCGCGTGAACGGCTGACGTTCGCGCCGGCTGCGGACGGCCTGGCCGTGTCGAATGGCCTGGACGCGACGATTCTCGCGCTCATCTACCGTGACGCCACCGCCACCTACAGCCTCAGCGGCCAGCTCGCGGCGGGCGGCACGCAGACGATCCGTGCCACACCGATGGATCCGAAGCGGCCGCTGCCGGACGGCGTCGTGATTCCCGCGAAGTACTTCACCGCGCTTCGCGATCTGGCGCCCGGCTCGTACCTCGCGGTGCTCGACCGTTCGCCATTCTGGGAATCAGGCGTCTCGCGGCTGACTGAGCTCGGCAGCTCGCACATGGTGCTCGGATGGCCGGAAGGGCAGCGATGAGCGACGTGGTCCTCGAGATCGACGGGCTCGTGCGCACGTTCGGCGACGTGCACGCCGTGCAGGACGTCTCATTCAGCGTCGGGCGCGGACAGGTGCTGGGTTTCATCGGCCCGAACGGCGCGGGCAAGACCACGACCATGCGCATCATCGCCACACTCGATTCGCCGGACGCCGGCGACGTTCGGGTGGGCCCGTATTCGGTGGTGGACAATCCGGCGGGCGCGCGTCAACTGGTCGGCTTCATGCCGGACTACGCCGGCGTCTACTCGAACACGACCGTCGAGGAGTACCTGGATTTCTTCGCGCGGGCGCACGACCTCCGCGGCGACGCGCGCCGCAAGGCCGTGGCGCACATCATCGAATTCATGAGCATCGGCGATCTGCGCGACCGCCAGGTGGAGAGCCTGTCGAAGGGCCTCAAGCAGCGTGTCGCGCTCGGCCGCGCCATCATTCACGACCCCGAGGTGCTGATCCTGGATGAGCCCGCGGCGAACCTCGATCCGCGCGCCCGAATCGAGTTCCGTACCTTGATCCGTGAGCTGGCGGCCGACGGCAAGACCATCCTGCTCAGCTCGCACATCCTGACCGAGATGTCCGAAATGTGCGACGCCGTCACCGTGATCGAGAAGGGCCGCGTGCTCGCGACAGGCTCCGTGACGGACGTGCTCGAGCTCGTGAGGAAGCGCCGCCAGCTCTCCGTGCGCGCGGCCGGCCCGCTGTCCCTGGTGGAGCGCACGCTGATCGAACAGCCCGGTGTCACCAACGTGCACGAAGCGGGCGATCGGCTGCAGTTCGATTTCGATGGTGGTGACGCCGAACAGGTGCAGCTCGTGGGGCGGCTGGTGGCCGCCGGCCTTCCGATTCTCGAATTCCGCGCCCACAGCGCGGATCTCGAGGATCTCTTCATCGAGATCACGGAAGGACGGATGCAGTGAGCGCCGGCGTGCGAGTGCAGGCCTGGCTGGAGGCCGCCAGCGACCGGCTGAGCCCGCTCGTCGTCAAAGAGGCGCGCCAGGTGGTGCGCAGCCGGGAGTTCGTGTTTTCGTTCCTGGCCAGCCTCGTGGCCGGCCTGCTGATCGCGTTCGTCGGCGCGACCGACGCGCTCGCAGGCAGCAGCACGGCCGGGCAGTGGACGTTCAATGTGCTGCTGGGCTGCCTGGCGTTGCTTGGACTCGCCGTGGTCCCGCTCGCCGCGTTCACCACGCTCCGGCAGGAGCGCGTGGAACAGACGCTCGAACTCATCACGCTGACGTCGCTCTCGTCGCGCCGCATCATCGTCGGCAAGCTCCTGGCGCAGAGCGTGAAACTCCTGACGCTGTTCGCCGCGGTCGCGCCGTTTCTCACGATGAGCTTCCTGCTCGGCGGCATCGATCTCACGACCATTGCGATCGGACTGGTGGCCGTGTACATGGCGTCGCTGTGGGCCGGCGCGTTCTGCCTGTTTCTGTCAACCCTCTTCAGGTCGCGGGCGGCCTCGGGCCTGGCGTTCAGCATGTTCGGCCTGTTCGTTCTTCTCGTGCTGTTCCTCGGCTTCAACATCATCCGGATGGTGAGCCTCGGATTCTTTCCGGGGATCTTCGGCCTGGGCATTGGCATTGGCTCCGCCACCGGGCCGTCGATACTGAAAGTCCTGTTGGTGGCCGCCACGTTCTGGACAATTTCACTCGTCAATCTGGTGCTGCTCGCGGAGAACCGCCTGTCGCTCGCCACGGAAGACTCCGTCACGCCCCTGCGCGTGGGATTCTTCGTGCAGTTCGCGCTCATGGCGGGCTGGTCCATCCTGTGGTGGGCCACGACCGCCCGGATCGGTATCTTTGACACGCTGGGCACGTTTGGCCTTGTACACCTCGCCGCCGTCGCCGTATTTACGCTGACTGAAGAAATGCGGGTTCCACGCCGCGTGCTCGTGCGGCAACGGGTTCTCTACGGTTCACGTCTGCTGGGCACCCTGTTCGGGCCGGGAGCCGGTCGCGCCGCCATTTATCTCCTGATGCAGATGGCGATCCTCGTGATCGTCTGCGTCCTGTTCAGCGCGGCGCCGTTCAACTGGCATCGCGTGCTCGCCTCGCTGGGCTACGTCTGCTTTTTCACCGGTGTGCCGGTGCTCGCGTTCTGGTCGTGGGCGCCCGCCAAGGTCACGCCGATGAGGCTGCGCGTCGCCATTCTCGTCACGGTGGCCGCGACAATGGTGCTGCCGGACGTCGTCTATCACCTGATCGCGCAGCCCGAAACGCTCGACCTGCGATTCTCGACGCGGCACCTCATCAATCCGTTCAGGACGTTCGCGGAATGGGATGTCGCCGAAGGATCGGGCTGGACCGTGGTGCCGGCGTTCATTGGCGTGACCGGGCTGGCGGCTTACATCCAGATCATCGTGCTTGGCGTGGTCACGGCCCCGAAAGCTGTCGCCCTGCCGGCACGGGCCGAGTCGCCGGAGGGAGCCGCCGGGCGTGGCGACGTCCTCGATTAACTGGGCGGCCGTTCGATCCGCGGCGTCCATCCGGCTCGCCATGCCGCGGACACCGCTGCGCGGTCGTGCCGGCGAGCGCCTCGGCGCCGGCACCGGGTCGTCCCTCGAATTCGAAGACTATCGGCCGTACACGCCCGGCGATGACCTGCGCCACGTCGATTGGGCGGCGTATGCACGGTCCGAGATGCTGGCGGTCCGCCTGTACCGCGAAGAAGTGGCGCCTCGCCTCGATCTGGTCATCGATCTCAGCCGTTCGATGGCCGTGACCGCGGAGAAGCTGCGCGCACATGGCGAGCTCTCGGGCCTGCTGGCCTGCGCGTGCACGTCAGCGGTGGCGGACACCCGTGTCGTCTCGCGGTCGAATCTCGAACCGCACCGGCTGCAGCGGCCGGAGGATCTCGATCGCATCTTTGCGTGCACGGACGGCGTGTCCGGCCTGGAAGAAAGCTACCTGCCATTCCGCCGCCGTTCCGTGCGGGTTGTCATCAGCGACTTTCTGTTTCCGCACGATCCGGACGCGCTCGTGTCGCGGCTGGCGCGCGATTGCGCGTGGCTGGCGCTGATTCAGATCACCCTGCCTGAAGAGGCCGAGCCGTCGCCCGAAGGCGGCCGGCGCCTCGTGGACGTCGAAGGTCATGGCGAGCTCGACCTCGTCATGGATGAGGCGCTGGTGCGGGACTATCGCGAGCGATTCGCGCGCCTGCGGCTTGGATTGTCACGCGCCGCGCGGCGCGTCGGCGCGCCGTGGGCGTACGTGTCGGCCGCAGCGCCCGTGCGGGACATGGCGAGAGTGCTGGCCGCGGCCGGCGTCGTGGAGGCCGCGTGATTTTCGCCACCCCATGGGGGCTGCTGGCGCTCGCGGCGATGCCGGCCATCATCGCGATTCATCTGTTTCGCCGCCGCTTTCCCGTGCGGCCCGTCGCGGGGCTGTTTCTGTGGCAGGTCACCCGCCAGACGCCGGAGGGCGGCGGGCGGATCGCGAAGCTGCCGATCACGGCGAGCCTGCTGCTCGAGTGCCTGGCGGCACTGGCGCTGGCCTTGATCCTGGCCGGCGCGAGGTTCTCGCCGGCCGTGGTGGCGCAGCATCTCGTGGTGCTGCTCGATGACTCGGCGTCGATGGCCGCGGCGGGGGCCAGTGGCGGGCGCACGCGCGATCGCGCCGTGCGGCGCGTATTGTCCGAAATCGAGCGCCTGCCGTCCGGCGGCCGCGTGACGATTATCCAGAGTGGCGAGCGCCCGTCGATCCTGGTCGGGCCGGCGGCCATCAAGCTCGAAGCACGAAGCGCTCTCGAGGCGTGGAATCCGGAAGCCCAGCATCACACGATGTCGCTGGGTCTGCGCCTGGCTCGCGAGCTGGCCGGGCAGACCGGCATGGTGATGGTCGTGAGCGACATGGCGCCCGCCTCGCGCGGCGAAGCGCAGTTCGACAACGGCTTGTGGGTGTCGCTGGGCGAGCCGGCCGTCAATGTTGGTGTCACCGCCGCGCAACGAACGGCGCCGCAGGAAGGCCGGCCCGGCAATCTGTTCCTGACGCTCACGAGCAATGGCGCGGCCACGGTGAAGCAGCGCCTGAGCGTGGTCGCCGGCGGCAGGGAAGTACTCGCGCGGGAACTCGATGTCCCCCCGGGTTCGTCAACGCTCACGTTGTCGCTTCCCGCCGGAACGCCCACCGTCACGGTGGCGCTTCAGGAAGATGCGTTGCGGCGCGACAACGAGGTGACGCTGGCCGAGCCCCGGTCGCGGATGGTTGCCGTCGAAAACGGTTTGCCCGAGGGCCGCGGCCGCACGGCGCTCATCAACGCGTTGAACGCGCTGTCGGGCGTGACGACCGCGGCGTCCGGGCATCTCGCATTCACGAACGCGGCCGATCTCGATCGCCCGCGCACGACCGACGTGTGGCGCGTGGGATTTGGGCGGCCGCCGGCGAGCTGGGTCGCGCCGGGCGGCGCGCAGGATCTGATCGGTCCGTTCGTGATGGAGAAGCGCCATCCGCTGCTGCTGGGGATGACGCTCGACGGCGTGGTGTGGAGCGGCGCGGTGCCGCTCGTTCGTGATGCAATCCGGCCCGTTGTGTCTTCCGGCGATCAGATGCTGGCCGGCATGCCCCTGGGCGCCGGCCGCACGGGCACGTCGGTGCTGTTCAATATCGATCTCGATCGGACGAATCTCGTTCGATCGCCGGACTGGCCGATCCTGATCTCCAACCTCGTCGAGATGCGGCGCCAGAGCCTGCCGGGCCCGGAGCGCTGGAACTATCGCAGCGGGGAATGGATTCGCGCGCGCCTCGATCGCGATCCGGCGGGGCCCCTGCGATACCGGTGCGGCCCGATCGAGCGGACGATCGCGGCCGGCCGGCAGATCGAGTTCATCGCGCCGTCGCCGGGCGGACTGCTGCAGATTCTCGAGGGCGACCAGGTGCTGTTCGAGGTTGGCGTCAACTTCCTGGATGAAGTCGAATCGTCCCTGGCCGATCGGTCGACCGCCGACGCGGGCAAGCTCGCGGACGCCTCCGGCATGCGCGCCGAAGCGGGCGCGGCCTCGGATCCGCTGTTCTGGATCCTGCTCGCGGTGGGCGGCATCGCCATGCTCGTGAACTACTGCCTGAACAGCGCGGTCCGGCATCCGCGGCTGTTCCGGCGCCCGTCCTGGTCCTGACGACATGCTGCTGTTTCCAGGACTGCTGCTGCTCGCCGTTCCGCTCGTCATCATTTACTACTGGCGCGGGCGTTCGTCGGGCATCGGCGCCATCGTTCGCCTCGTGGCGCTGGCGTTGCTGGCGCTGCTGGCGGCGGTGCCGATTGCTCGGCTGGGCGGCAAGGGCGTGGATGTGGTAATCGTGGCGGACCTGTCGCGGTCGATGCCGCCGGACAGCCGCGCGCGCGGGCTTGAGATCGTGAAGCTCATCGAGCAGCAGCGCGCGACGGGCGACCGCGTCGGCATCGTGACGTTCGGGCAGGAAGCGCGCATCGAGCGGCTGCCCGAGGAGTTCGCGGCCGCCGCGGATTTCGTGCAGCAGGTGGATGGCGACGGCAGCGACCTCGGCGGCGCAATTTCGCTCGCCGCCAGTCTCATCCCGCGCAGCCGTCCGGGCCGCATCCTGGTGCTGTCCGACGGGGAGTCCACGGGCGCGCCCGTGATGGCCGCCGCGCATGATGCCGGCGCGCGCGGCATCCCGATCGACTACCGCCTGTTCAGCCGCGGCGAGGCGGCGGATATCGCCGTCGAGGCGCTCGATCCTCCCGGCGTCGTCGATGAGCGCGAGCCATTTCAGTTCACCGCATCGGTGCGCACGGATCGCACGGTTGAGAGCGACGCGGTGCTGTTTCGCGACGGCGTCGAAGTGGCGCGGACCCGGCGCACGTTCCGGCCGGGCGCGACCCAGTTGACGTTCCGTGACGTGATCGATCGGCCCGGCGTCGCGCGATATCGCTTGGAGATTGCGGCCGCGAACGATCGCGTGCCCGAGAACAATCTCGGCGAAGGCGCGGTGCGCGTGCAGGCGCCGGCCGCACTGCTGCTCGTGAACGCCGGCGGTGGGCCGGACAATCTCAGCCGCGCGATGACCGCGGGCAAGCTGCGCGTCGTCACCACCACCACCGCGGCGATGCCCAGGGATCTCGCCGGCCTCACGTCGTACCGCGGCGTGATTCTCGAGAACGTGCCCGCGACGCAGGTCGGGCCCTCGACGCTCGAGGCGCTCACGCACTACGCCGCCGATCTTGGCGGAGGCGTGCTGGTCACCGGCGGCACGGCATCGTTCGGCGTCGGCGGATACTTCAAGTCCGCGCTGGATCCGTTCCTGCCTGTGTCGATGGAACTGCAGAACGAGCATCGCAAATTGTCGCTGGCGATGGTGGTCGCGCTCGATCGCTCCGGCAGCATGGCCATGGCCGCCGCCGACGGGCGCACCAAGATGGATCTGGCGAATCTCGGCACGTGCGCGGCGATTGAAACGCTCGGGCCCATGGATGAGGTGGGCGTGATTGCGATCGACAGCGCGCCACACCAGGTGACGCCGCTGACCTCGGCGGAGCAGAAGACGAAGATTTGCGATGAGGTTCGCCGCATCCAGTCCATGGGCGGCGGCATCTTCACGTACACCGCCCTGGTGGCCGCGGCGAAGATGGTGCAGGAGTCGAACAAGGGCACGCGGCACATCGTCCTGTTTGCGGATGCCAACGACGCCGAACAACCCGGCGACTATGAGCGGTTGCTCGCGACGCTCACGTCGATTGGCATCACGGTCAGCGTGATCGGCCTTGGCAAGGACACCGATTCGGACGCCGCGTTTCTCAAGGACGTGGCCTCGCGCGGCAACGGGCGCATCGAGTTCACCGAGAGCGCCGAGGATCTGCCGCGGCTGTTCGCGCAGGAAGCGATCATGGTGGCGCGATCGAGTTTCATCACGGAGCCGACGCCCGCGCGCGCGTTGCCGGACATGGTGCTCCTGGGCGATCTTCCGCCGGCGCCGTTTTCGGATATCGAGGGCTACAACCTGACGTATCTCCGGCCCGGCGCGACGATTGGGGTCGTCACCACGGATGAATACAAGGCGCCGGTGCTGGCCTTCTGGCATCGCGGGCTTGGCCGCGTGGCATCCGTCACCGCCGAGATGGACGGGCGCTATTCGCAGCGGTTCAATGCGTGGAAGGGCTTTCAGGGGTTTGCCGTTGGAATCGGGCGATGGCTGCTGGGCGGCGATCCCCCCACGTCGGTGCAGGCGACGATCGAGCGCCAGGGCGGCGAAGGCATCGTGCGTGTCGATCTCGATCCGGCGCGCGCGCGGGGAGGCGGGCACGACATCCGCACGGCCACGGCGTCCATGGTCTCGCCCGGCGGCGCCGGCGACCGGACGAAACGGCTCGAGCTCGCCTTTGTGGGGGAGGACACGCTGGAAGCCAGGTTCCCGATGCTGAAGCCCGGGATTTATCTGGGCGCCGTGCGGCTCGGCGACGGGGACGTGCTGCCACTGGCGCCGCTCACGCTGCCGTACTCGCCCGAGTTCGAACCGCGCGTCGATCCGAAGGAGGGCGAGACGCTGCTCGCGCAGGTTGCCCGCGTCACGGGCGGCAGCGATCGCGCCACGTGGACCGACGTGTTCGACGCCAGCCGGCTCCGCAACCGGGAGTTCCGCGAGCTCGTCATTCCGCTGGCGCTGGTGCTGCTGCTCCTGCACCTGCTGGAGATCGCCGGCCGCCGGTTGCTGTTCTTCGCGGCCGCGCAAGGCTGGCTGCGAACGGTGGCCGTGCCGAAGCTGCGATGGCCGTCACGCCGACCTGCGATTGTCCCGCCGCCCGCCGCGTCAGCCCCCACGCGCGCGGCATCGGCCACGACCGCGGCTGCTGCCGCAAAATCGGCGCCCGTCGCGCCGCCGCCGGCCGCCACCAGGCCCAGGACATCGGCGTTGGAAAGGGCGAAGGGTAAAGCGCGCGACAGGATGGGAAGGTAAGGCCGTCATGCTGCCTTCGCTGCGCCTCTCATTCATCTTCAGTCTCGGCGTCCTCGGCCTTATCGCCGTGCCTCTCGCCGCGCGCCAGCAGGTCCCACCACCCCCGGCACCCACCACGGGGGCGATCAGCGGTGTCGTGATCGATGGCGCGACGGGCAAGCCGATTGGCGGCGCGTCAGTTTCGTTCTGGTCGTTTGACTCGCAGGACCCTCGGTCGTACCAGCAAAGCATGCTGACGGACCCGAAGGGCCGATTCGTGTTCCTGCGCCTGCCTCGGACCGACGGCTGCAACGTCTACGCCTCGAGGAGCGGCTACGCCAGTGGGGCAGTCGGGCTCGATGCCGGGTTTGGCGCCGTCGCCATGGCCCTGAAGGAAGGCGAGTGGGTGCCGAACGTCACGCTGACGCTGTGGCGGAACGGCGGCATCAGCGGCCGCGTCGTCGACGAATTGAACGAGCCTGTCGTCGGGATTCCGGTTCGTGCGCTCCGCGTGATCTTCGCCGCTGGCGTGCCTCACGTCGCCGCCGGGCCGATCGGGACAACGGACGACCGCGGGATGTATCGCATCGCGTCGCTGCGGCCTGGCAAGTACCTGGTCATGGTGCCGTCGGTGCAATCGTCCGCACCGGCGTCCTCGTCGCCGCTTACGCTGGCCGGCCGGTCGAGCGACGCGGCGACCGACGGCCGGCCGCCGATTAACGACCTGGGCCTCAACATTGGTGGCGACCGCCTGGTGATCGGCAATTACGTGACGCCTCCACCCGCGACGGATCGTGTGATGGTCTATCCAACCGTGTTCTATCCCGGCGCCCGCGTGCTGACGAGCGCCACGCCGATCGATCTCGCGCCGGGCGAGGAGAAGGGCGGCG
This sequence comes from Vicinamibacterales bacterium, assembly GCA_036274235.1. Classification (GTDB taxonomy): domain Bacteria; phylum Acidobacteriota; class Vicinamibacteria; order Vicinamibacterales; family SCN-69-37; genus DASUGC01. Next base: position 13,253 of record DASUGC010000133.1, on the reverse strand, counting down.
TGGATGTCGCGCTCCAGCCCGTGCCCGCCGTGCGCGTGTCAGGCACGGTCATCAGCGCCGGCCCGCTCGATCCGAACTTCGTGCTGCGCCTCGTGCCGCGCGGGAGCGAGGACCTGGGCGTCGGCAGCGAGCAGGCGACCGCGCTGGTGTCGGCCTCGGGCGCCTTCACATTTCTCGGCGTCCCGTCCGGCAGCTACACGCTCGACGCCGGCTCGAACGTGACGCGCCTGGGCGGCAGCGTGTGGGGCCCTCCGACGCCGGGCATGTTGCATACGGTTTTCGGGTTCGCGCCGGCGCCGTCCGTGTCGGACGGTGCGGGACTGGTCATGCAACGCAAAGACGTCATCGAACGCGAGTGGGTCGAGTTGCCGATCGATGTCGGCGCTGACGACCTGAGTGGCGTGCGCATCACGTTGCGGCCCTCGGTCAACGTCAGCGGCGAGATCGTCTGGGACGGTCCCCCCGGGCAGCTGCCTTCGGTCCTGATCGAACCCGCGGATGGCGAACCATGGCTCTATCCCACGCGGACGACTCTTGGTGGTCCGCTCGCCACGCGGCAGTTCTCGATGACAGGCCTGCGCGCCGGCGAATACGTGATCCGCCCGACGTACTACGGGGCGGATGCGTTTTCCACAGCACCAAGCGCGACGGTCGTGCGCATCGTCGCCAACGGCCAGGATGTGACGACGCGAACGATCGACACGACGTCGGGCGACATCAGCGGCGTGGTCGTCACGATGACGACGAGGGCGACCAGGATCTCCGGGAGCGTGCGCGACGTGACGGAGCCCGGCCGGCAGACGAGCGTCATCGCGTTTCCTGTCGAGAAGCGCCAGTGGTCGCGCTACGGATTTACGCCGCTTACGATTAAGGCCGCCTCGTTTGCCGGCCCCCGTTACACGCTGACGGGCCTGCCGCCCGGGGAGTATTTCGTGGTCGCCGTGGACGCGGCATCCGGCGGTGCGTGGCGCGATCCCGCCTGGCTCGAGGCCGCCTCGCGGGTCGCGACGCGCGTGACGCTCAAATGGGACGAGCCCGTCACGATCGATCTGCCGCTGTCGCGGGTGCAGGTGAAATGACCGCGCAAAGGACCTCGGGAGTCGTTTCGACGAATTCGGGAAACCCGGGTTTCCGTTTTTCGTGTTTTGGAAACCCGGGTTTCCCGAATTCGTCGAAACGACTCCCGAGGTCCTTTCTCTTCGCTGGCGTGTTGCTGCTGCTTCCGCCTTCGCTGACGCTCGCGTCGCCCGCCGGATCAGACTCCGCACGGATCGCCGGCGTCGTCGTCACGACCGACGCGACACCGCAGCCCGTGCGGCGCGCCATCGTGACGGTGTCCGGCGGGCCTCTGGCACTGTCGCTGAACGCCATTACCGACGACGAAGGACGATTCGCGATCGCGGACGTGCCCGCCGGGCGATTCACGATCTCGGCATCGAGGGCGAGCTATGTGACGATCGCGTACGGCGCGTCGGCGCCGGGACGCGCGGGCGTTCCCCTCGTCGTGGAAGCCGGACAGCGCGTGACGGGAATCCGCCTGCTGCTCGCCCGCGGCGCCGCCATCGCAGGGACCGTGCGTGACACCGACGGCGAGCCCGTGCCGGGCGTGGTCGTGAGGCTGGCGAGGCGCAACGGAGCGGCGCGCGTGACGCTGCCTCGCACGGTTGAAACCGACGATCGCGGCGGCTACCGCCTGTTCGGCCTGGCGGCCGGCGAGTACTTCGTCGTCGCGGAGACGCCGTATCAGACGGGCGTGTCCGGCCCGCTGCAGGCGGCGTCATCCGAAGAGATCGATCGGGCCTTGCAGGCGCTCGCCCGGGGAAGCACAAATCCCGCGGAGCCAAAACAGCCGCTGCCAGCCGCGGCGAGCGAGCGCACCGTCGCCATGACGCCCGTCTGGTACCCGAGCGCCTCGTCGAGCGAGGACGCGACCCCGATCTCGCTCCAGACGGGAGAGGAACGCAGCGGCGCCGACATCACGATGCGGTTGCTTCCGGTGGCGGCGATAGAGGGTGCGGTCTCGCCATTGGCCGGACGCGACTGGCCCGCGGACGTCAGAGTCAATTTGTATCCGGCGACGGCTGGCGTCGTCACTCCCGCGTTGATCGAATCGCCGTCTCGCGACAACGGCGGGCGATTCCGCTTTGGCAGTGTCACGCCGGGGACGTACTTCGTCGTCGCGGAAACGCTATCGGCCGGGATCGCATCGCAAATGGCCAAAGACGCGCCCGCGCGATCCGCGGCCCCACGTGGTGACTACCTGTGGGCCACCGAGACCGTGGTGACGAGCGGAACTGACGTCACCGGCGTCTCGCTCGTGCTTGCGCCTGGGCTGCGGATGCATGGTCGCATCGAGATTGAAACCACGGCAGGCCAGCGGCGGCCCGATGTGAGCACGGCGCGCGTCGGCATCATCGCGACGCGGCCGGGCCGTGGCGATGCGGCGAACGCCAGGCTCGCGATGGACGTTCGGTTTCCGATTACGGTCGGCCCGGACGGTGCCTTTGATCTGGCGAACCTGCCGCCGGCGACGTACTCATTCACGTGCACGCTGCCGTCCAGCGCGCCTGGTGTGGCCCGCGGCTGGTGGCTGCGGTCCGCGACCATCGACGGCAGGGACATTCTCGACGAGCCCTACACGCTCGATCCGTCAGCCCCTGTGCCGACGGTCGTGCTCACGCTGACGGATCGGCACTCGTCGCTGTCGGGCACGTTCCAGGATGCGGCCGGCCGCGCGACATCCGCGATCACGGTGCTCGTGTTTCCGGCGAATCCCGCGTGGCGCGGCGAGTCGTCCCGCCGCGTGCGCGTCCAGCGGCCGGGCACTGACGGGACGTACTCGTTCATCGATCTGCCGCCAGGCGAGTACATCCTCGCTGCGGCCACCGACATGGAGCCGGACGCGTGGAAAGATCCCGCGTTTCTTCGGTCGCTCATCGCCGGCGGCGTGCGGGTCACGATTGGCGAGGGCGAGCAGAAGACGCAGGATTTACGGATCGGCAGGTGATCTGGGCAGGGCGCCAATGTTCTTCTTGCTGCTTGGGATCCCGGAATTGGCAGACGCACAGGACTTAAAAGAAGGCATCCGGTCTTTGCGTCAGGCCGGACTAACATGCGAAGTCCTGCAGAACCGCGGGGTTGGCCCGATCTGAGAACGCAAGGGCCTGCGCTGAGCCGCACTGAATCGCGGAACCAACTGACACCAGAACTGACACCGTCGAGAGTCGGCTGATATGCATGTTTACCGGTGAGTCATGTATACTGAGTCCTGATGGTCCGGTCGTTCGGCAACGAAGAGACGGCCGACGTCTACTACGGTAGAGAGACGAAGGCCGCGCGACGGTTGCCAAAGCCGATCTGGCCGGTCATTCGCCGCAAGCTTGATGCGCTGCATCGCGCACGTACGCTGGCCGACCTTCGGCTTCCGGCCGGCAATCGGCTGGAAGCGTTGAAAGGTGCCCGTGCGGGCATGTTCAGTCTGCGCGTCAACGATCAGTACCGGATCACGTTTCGATTTGAGGAGAGCCATGCGCACGACGTCGTCTGCGAGGACTACCACTGACGGCCCGCGGTCCGTGTTGGATCTGAAGCGGCCACCGACGGCGCCCGGCGAGATGCTTCTCGAGGAGTACCTGCGTCCGGCGAAGCTCACTCAGTCTGCGGCGGCGGAGCGAATGGAGATCCCTCTCAACCGTCTGAACGAAATCGTCCGCGGCCGCCGCGCTATCACGGCTGACACGGCGATTCGACTGGGCCGGCTACTGAAGATGTCGCCTGAATTCTGGATGGCGATTCAGGCGGACTGGGATCTCTGGCATGCGGCCCACGCGATGCGCCGTGCGGGATAGCCGGACGGCCGCGTGAGTTCCTGCGAGCATTGTCCGATCGTGAATTGCGCCGGGGTGGCGAAATTGGCAGACGCACAGGACTCAAAAAACGGCTGAGCATCTCAGCGCGATGCAGCACCGAACTGCAAAGACCAGCAGCAGAGCGGGTTAGCGAAGTCAGCCTACGCAAGGGACTGCACCGAAATGTCGGGAATTGCGGGACGAACTGACACCAGAACTGACACCGAGGAAGCACCCTTGGCCCGTGAAATCATGGGCGACGGAGAAGGCACCCCGTGACCTTACTGCGATGGCTCTTGGTCCTGCTTGCGGCCCAGTCGGGAGCAACACTTGCCGGTGCGCCACAGCCGCAGGACCTCGCACAACGCGTCCACGCTTCTCTCTCCGTCGCAGATGGAAAAAAGGTATTCCGTAGCGGAGAGCCGGTTCGCCTGGTCACATCATTCACGGCGGACGGACTTGGTTACCAAGTGGACACGACGATCGACAAGAACGCTCGGCTAGAAGAGCAGATCGAGATCACGCCAGAAAAAGGTGTCTTCCGTTGGCAGGAATTGCAACAGATGCCCGACGGCTACGGACGCGACTATGGCACGAGATCGAAGCTATCCAGTCAGCCAGTCGAAATGAAGTTTCCGCTCAACTATTGGTTGCGCTTCGATGAGCCCGGCGATTACACCGTGCGCCTTCGCACTCGCCGCGTCCGTTACTCTGCGGACGGCCGGACAGACACCGTCCTGCCGTGGATCACTACCAACACGGTCGCCTTCACGATAGTGATGATGAGCGACGACGAGGAACGCGCCGACGCGCAACGCATCAGTACGCGACTCGACATGTTGTCGCCCTACGATCTTGAGGGACAAACAAGACTCTGCGAGGAGCTGGCTTTCTTGGCGGGCGATGCCGCATCGGCCGAGAAGGTGCGGCGTTATTTGAACCCGAAGGGCCAGAACACCGGCAACTGGATTGGCGACCTCGGCATCGGCCTCTACATTTCGCGGAAGACGTCACTCGTCATTGGCCTGATAGAGGCAGAAACGCGTAACCCCTCTAAGCCTGCGAGTGAAATCTGGCTTCTAGTGAACCTTCGCGTGTGGATGGAAATGCCCTCACTGGTCGCGGAGTCACGTGGCGACATGAATCTGCTGCGGGCGAAGAAACGAGCGCGGGCTGATGCGATCCGAACGGAGTATGTGAACGAAGCTATCGCGAGCCTGCCTCAACGGACCAGATCCGCTCGCCGAGACACCGCGACCTCGCTTCTGTCGCTGTTACGCAGCGCCGACCTCAACAATCAATCCGCGACCCCAACACCGATACCATCTGTGCTTCGAACAATCATCGTCGAGGATTTCGCCGAGATTGACCCGATGATGCAAGGCCATCTGGTGCAGCAGCACTGGCAGGACATCCGCGATCCGAAATTGCTTCCGGCACTCGAGCGGATGCTGGAATCCTCCGACACGTGGGTGAGTAGTCAGCCTTATGCCGCAATTCTCGATCTTGCACCTGAGCGCGCGAAGCCACTCTTCATCGCCAGGATGCTGGCGCCACGGTCTGTCAGTTCCAGCGCGTTCCTCCAATTGGCCGACCAGACTCTGCCCGAGATGGATCAACCACTGCTCGAACAGATTGCTGGCCTCGCGGCATCGCCTGACTCGCGGGACAAGTTCTGGCTTAGGACGAAGACGGGTTACCTCTCCCGTTATGCATCTGGCGCAATCCTGAAAGAGGTGCAGCAGCTCTACGAGGCTCGCGGCTCGACGATGGAACGCGAAACCCGGGTGAACCTGCTGACCTATTTGGACCGGGTTGATGAGACTGGAAGTCCGGACCGGCTTGCGCGCGCTGTCGCTGCCGAGACGGATACGAGCGGGCTCATCTATTCGTTGGCCAACGCCAGATACTCGAAGGCCATCGATGCCATAGTGAAGGCGCGGCTCGATTCAGCCGATCCTCGAACGGCCCAGGAAGCTGCATCCCTCCTCTCGCAGCACGGTCGCGCCGAGGACCGCGCGCTTCTCGAAGCCCGTTTGAATCGATGGATCACTGAGTGGAGCGGTCGTACCGCTGAACTCGAACCGCAACCTGCACCTGCGATGGTCCCGCCACAGGCGATGCTCCAGATTTCGCTCATCCGCGCGATTGTGAATGGAAAAGCCTGGAAGGTGTCGGACGCGGACGCCGAGCGGCTGAGACAGAGCTGCCTGACCGAGCGCTGTCGCGCAGCGTTTGCGAAGCGTTGATTCTCGCTTGGAACCCTCAAGCCCGCCGATTGCAGGTACTATTTCGACGACTTTCACGCCGGGGTGGCGAAATTGGCAGACGCACAGGACTTAAAATCCTGAGGGCCCACAAGGCCCGTGTGGGTTCGATCCCCACCCCCGGCACTTCAGAATCAATCACTTACAGCCACGAGGCGACAGTGATCGCTGCACCAAAATGGTGCAAATTGTCCTTTTTTTGTCCCTGTCAGCAGGAAAACCATCGACGCGCCACGGCGCGTTGAACGCTCGCAAGTTATTGCCGTCCACGCCGTTCTAACATCAGGCTGTTGATGCGACGCACCCGCCTGATTGTCATGGCTGTCCTGACGCTGGTCGTGGCCAGCTCTGCCTGGACACAGTCTCCGCTAACGAAGGAAGACAAGAAGTTCTTTGCCTGGTTCGATGGACTGGGATACGCGCCCAGCTTGGAAAACCTGCCTCTTGTGCGGGTGTGGTCGGGAACCTGGAGTCAATTCGCTGGCGATAAGGAAAGACGTCCCAACCGCTTCTTAGCTTTTCTGTTGGCCGACGACGGAAGCCGGTTCAAGGTGCTGACGCTTACGTTGCAGCAGCTCAGTCTCACGCGCGCTCCCGCGAGCGGCGAGCTAACGGAAGTGAAATTCGAAGATGTCGACTTGGAGCAACTTTCGAAAGGGTCGATTTCGGCTGCGAAGGTGCCGAACAATTGGGGCCGCGAGGTTGTCGACATCCCGGGCCTGTGGGCAAGTCAACTCGCGCAGGCCGTTCTCGCGCGTGCTTGCGCTGAGCGCCGCATGGAACAGATGGCCCATGACCTACTCGAGGCCGCCCGTTCGGCGGACCTCGGCGACCCGCAGCCGCGAGATCTCTTTGCCGATCTCAGTGAGAGCATTGCGGAGAACCAATATTCGCAGGCCCTGACCGACCTAAAAGCCGGCATCGATCGCGCTTCCGTTCGGGACCGATTAAGACGGATGGTGAAAAACTTCCCGAAGACGTTCTTTGCCGACTTCGCGCGCGACTATGTCCCGCGGCTCGATCGGATGGTGCGCGAAGAACGTGACCACGCCGGGCGCGCGAAGCCACTCGCATCACTGGAAGGGGAAGCGCGAGCGGCCGAGCTGATCTACCAGCTGCGCGACGAGGTGGGTTATCAGTTCATGACGCCGGGTGCCGTGTATTTTCTGAGCCAAGACTGGTTGCAGCTCGTTCGCACAGGTCCAGCGCAGCAACTCGCTGACATCGGTTACCCAGCCGTGCCACAACTGATCGACGCGCTGCAAGATCCGGCGCTGACACGGACCTACTACTACCGCAACGGCCCTCGGTCGATCGTGGCCGTTCGTGAAGCGGCGGTCGAGATTCTGAGCCGCATTAGCGGGCTCCGGTTCGATTACGACGAGGAGAAGTGGCGGGAGACCCAAGCCAAGGCCAAGGAATGGTGGAACGGATTTCAGAGGCAAGGGGAGCGGCAAACACTGATCACTGGAACCTTAGCGGGTCACAGCGGACAAGCTGAGCTTCTGATCAAGAAGTATCCGGACGGAGCTGCCAGAGTCCTCACTGACGCCCTCGCCGCAGCGACCGATTGGTCCACGCGGTTTCATCTCGTGAGAGCTTCAGCGACGTTGCGGCCCGGCGCTGAGCTGCCAATTCTGCGGGCAAGTCTGTTGGACGCTGACTCAGACGTTCAGCTGGAAGCAGCAAAGGCTCTGGTCGACCGGGGTTTCGAGGAAGAGACCGTTGAGCCGCTCACAGCGGCTTGGACTTCGAACGTCAAGATGACATCGGGCGATGAACTGGCCAGTTACTTGGCCCACCTCAACGATCCGCGTGGCATCGAAGCGCTTGGATCCAAATGGACTGAACGAACCTACGGCGCGAAGAACAGCGTCGTCCAAGCGCTTACGGTCGATCAAGTGCAACCTGCAAACCGGACGAAGGCCGAAGACCTACTAGCAGTCGCGTTGGATGATCATTCCGTCCCGCCGCCGCAGTCGGGATATTTCAGAGGGGGCCTGATCGGAAATCCGAGGATTTGCGATGTCGCCGCTCAAATGATGGCCGAGAACTGGAGTGATGCGTATCGGTTCGACGGAATGGCGTCCGAGGCCGACCGCGACACACAAATTGCCGCAATCAAGCGCGCATGGCGCGTCCGTCGTTCAAGCTGAGCGCGTTGTTATCGCTCGGATCACTTTCGAAACAGCGTTGCCTGTCTCCTCGAACCGACGCCGTGAAGGAGTATGAAATTCAGTAAGTCAGGCAAGTCGTTGCTGATCGGCTGCCGGTGGCTCAGCAGTAGACCAGCGCAGCAAGGCGGGAAAACCGGTCCTCATTGTCACGCGGTTTGACCGTGACGGTGCGCGACGCATTCCGTTTCTCTCGGCCATGAGCATGCTCGGAGCAAGAGACAACGAAGCCCACAGTTACCTGGAGCTTGTCGACGCATTACGTCAGCACGGCGCAGCGCCTCAGGAAGACATGGCGCAGCTATGGCGCAGGCTTGTTTTTAACGTGCTCATCTCAAATACTGACGACCACCTGCGCAATCATGCTTTCCTGTACGGAGGTCCGGCCGGCTGGCGGCTCTCGCCAGCCTATGACCTCAATCCCGTTCCTCTGGACGTCAAGCCGCGCGTGATGTCGACATCCATTACCGAGGACGACAACACGGCTTCGATGGCTCTCGCGTTCGAGGTCGCGGGATACTTCGAGCTGACCGAGAGCCGCGCGAGGGAGATTGCCGCCGAAGTCGCGGATGCGATCTCAAGCTGGCGCGCGACCGCGGAACGCCATGGCCTGACCCGACCGGAGATCAACCGCATGGCCTCGGCGTTTGAGCACCAGGATCTGGCACTCGCGCGTGGATAGCGAACCGTGGGTCCGCGGCTATGAGTCCGACTTGAAACAGGCCGCTCTACTTCGCCGCCTGAGTGACCGTGAACACTCGACTGTCGATCGCAATAATGCCGGTTCGCGGCATCGTGCCGGGATTCGCCGCGACGGTGTATTGAACGATGCCCTCACCGGCGGTGGTTCGATCCGACGTCACCACGATCCAGTTGACATTGCTGGTCGCCGACCAGGCGCAGGAGCTGCCCGTCGTGGCGACCACCGTGCCGCTCATGCCCTCGGCCGGCGCGCTCTGGCTCGCCGGCGAGATTTGCATGTCGCACGCGGCGCCCGTTTGCGTGATCCGTAAATGCGTATCGTTGAAAACGATCTCCCCTTGCCTGGGACCGTCGTTGGGATTGGCCGCTACGGTGAAGTGGACGTCCCCGCCGCCAACGCCGGACGGCGGTGTGAATCCGACAATCCATGGCACCTCAGAGATGGCCGCCCAACCGCACTGCGCGTCCGTCGCCACCACAGTCACGGTGCCCACTCCGCCTCCTGATGGCATCGACGACTGTGCCAGCGTAAATGACAATTGGCAGGGACTCGGCGACACACTCGGGCCCGTCGGGCTCTTCGAAGCGGAGTTGCACGACGCGAGCGGCAAGAGCAGCAGGATCAACCACGCCGGGATCCCGGCCAGGCGGCAGATTCCGTACCCGCACCCTCCGCCGTTTCCCCGACCGCGACCCATGTGCCGTGCGAGAGCAACATCCGGACCACGCACGAACTCGGGTGCGGCACGATACCAGGCCGGCGGTTGGAATCGATTGGCAGAAAATGGGCAACCCGTTACCGCTCGTCCGATGGCTCTGGCGGAACCTCCCGTCCCCTCAGATCGTTAACTGAGGCATGAAAACGATCTCGGCCTTGATACTTCTTGGCCTTCTGCTCGTCCCGGCCGCGACCTCCGCGCAGGCCGTGGACATCACCGGCAAATGGAACGCCAAGTCCACGCTGACGGCGCAGGATGGTTCAGGGCGGACCCAGACAATTCCGTTCACCTTCGAGTTCACCCAGAAGGGAAAGACGCTGACCGGCACGATCAGTCCTGATCCCGCGCGAATCTGGAAGATCGAGAAGGGCGTCGTCAACGGAGACAAGGTGAGCTTCCAGGTCCAGCAACCGGACGGACCGCTCCGCACTCTCACCCTGACTTATGCCAAAGGTCGCCTCACGGGCACGATGAAGCTCGAACGCGACGGCCAGACGGCGGAGACCGCCATCGAAGCCGACCGCGCCAAGTAGCCTCTCGTCGCGGCGGCCGGCTCCTCCGCTGCATTGCGATCGGTCACGCGCATGAAAGGGGCGCGGTGTCAGTGTCTGATAGCGGCGCTGACGGGATTGGTGATCATGACGTTGAACATCTGCTCCCAGGCCGCGATGACGACGGCCTTGCCGTCTGGCGCGATGGCGAAGCTTTCGGTCAGAAACTCCGGATCGAAACCAGCCAGCGGCCGGCGCGTGACGGAGGTATCACGGCCAGGCGCGAAGTCCTGCACGAACAGACCGTTGATGCCTCGATCATCCTGACCGACAAAGGCGATCGCTCGTCCGTCGGGCATCCATCGTGCGCGACCGAGATTCACCGTGGTGTCCTTGTGGCGCGCGACCTGGATACACGGCGGCGCCTGCACGCCGTCCTCCACCCGAACCACGCAAATCTCCGACGTGATCCCGTCGACGTACAGCACGTGCCGCCCGTCCGGCGACATGTCCGGCAATTGAAGGATGGCGTCCGTTACCCGGACGGCTTGCTGGCCGTCAGACCGCATGCGCCAGAGTCCGGCGTGCGCCGGATTGGTCGAGGCGTAGACGACCCACTCCCCGTCGGGTGTCTCCGCGGGATTCTGTGCGAACGCGCCATCATGGCTGATCTGACGAGGCCGGCTGCCGTCAGGCTCGATCGCCCACACTTCATACGGCCCGCCCCGGTTCGAGCCGAAGAGGATGCGCCGGCCGTGAGACGGGAAGGACACGTCCCAGTCGTCAGCCGGATCGTCGGTAAGCCGCCGGACGGCTCCGGTGGCGCGGTTCACCGTCCAGAGGTCGAGATTCCCGCTTCGATTTGATACGAATGCCACCCATTGTCCGTCGGGCGAATACACAGGCTGGCGGTCCGTGCTGTTGCCCTGCGTGAGCCAGCGGGTTGTCGATCCGGCCTCCAGTGAGACCTCGCGGAGGTTTTCGCGAGACGACCGCGTGTCGATCAACAGACGCCCATCGGCAAATGCGTCGATCGTGGCGCTCATGTTCAGCGCCCACCCGATGGTCTGCGATTCGCCCGTCGCCACATCCTGCTGGATCAGCCGTGCGCTGCTGCCGGTCATCCAGGCGACGACCGATTCGGCCTGGAAATAGACCACCGACGCGCTGTCGGCCGACCAGATGACCGAGGACTGACGAGTCGGGAAGCCGGGACGTTCGAGGCGGCGCGATCCGCCGTGCGCCACGTCCGCGATTTCGACGCCAAATCCGGTCGCCACGGTGGCGAGCGCGTTCACGGCCGCAATCAGCCGGCCGTCGGGCGACCAGCGCGGACAGATCAAGGAACGTCCCGGCGCGAAGCCGATCTCACGCGGATCGCCGCCGTCGGCCGATGCCACGCCAATCACCGATCCGGAACGATCGCCAGACACCCAGCGCGTGAAGGCGATCTGCCGCCCGTCGCGCGACCAATCGGCGCCGGTCACTTCATCCATGAGTTTGACGGGATCGCCGCCGAGTAACGGCACTCGGAACAGGGTCGGTCCCGCGTCGAGCGTCCGGATGAACAGAATGCTGGATCCGTCGGGCGAAAAACGCGGAAAGTTGTCCGGCCCCCGGGTCAGGACCAGCTCACCGCCGCCGCCGACCTGCTTGAGCCAGATCCTCGGGACGCCGTCGCGGTCCGACATGAATGCCATCGTCTTGCCATCGGGCGAGGCGGCCGGCGAGGCGTCGTGTCCGGAATACGTCAAGGAATCCATCATCAGAGGGCTCGAAGGTGCCGTGGGCGCAAACCGGCTATACAGGAACGCCCCCAGTGCGCCTGCCGCGAGCATCCCGAACAACGCCGCCATGACGCCGAAACTTCCGGGCCGGGCCCGCGCGGGCCGTTCGGCGGACAACGCCGTGCCGGATCCCAAGCCGGCCGACCCCAGCGCCAGACTGAGATCGTGCGCGGAATGAAAACGCTCCGCCGGCATCTTTTCCAGACACCGCGCCACAATCCAACCGATTGCGGGAAGGCTCTGAAGAACCGACGAGGGCAGGGGGGCCGGATCGCTCTGGAGAATGGCGTGCATCGATTCGATGGCGGATTGGCCTGTGAACGCGCGGACGCCGGACAGCATTTCGTAGAGCACCGTGCCGAGAGCGAAGATGTCAGTGCGGGGGTCCACCTGCCGGCCACGGACCTGTTCCGGCGACATGTAGCCCACCGTGCCCACGACCATTCCGGCGTCTGACTGCGATTGCGTCACGTCAGACTCAGAGGACGCGGCCTGCTTCGCCAAGCCAAAGTCGAGAATCTTGACCCGCCCGTCGCTGGTGACGAACAAGTTCTCAGGCTTGATGTCGCGGTGCGTGATGCCTTTCTCGTGCGCGGCGCCAAGGCCAGCCGCGACCTGCCGCGCGATTTCGACGGCTCGCAAGGCGGGCAGCGCGCCGGCGCTCATGCGCGCGCGCAGCGTTTCACCTTCGAGCAGCTCCGTGACGAGGAATGGCGCGCCGTCATGGGTGCCGACGTCGAACACCGCGACGATATTCGGGTGATTGAGCGCGCCGGCCGCGCGGGCTTCGCGCTCGAACCGTTTGAGACGGTCATCGTCAGACGTCAGGGCCGCCGGAAGCACCTTGATCGCGACATCGCGTCCAATCCGTGAATCGCGGGCACGATAGACCTCACCCATGCCTCCGGCGCCGATCGGACCGATCACTTCGTACGGTCCAAGGCGCAGGCCAGGACTCAAGGCCATTGGGGTTTCCCTCATGGGACGAGGCCTATTTTATGACTCGGGGGAGCTTACGAGCGCGAGAACCGCACGAACGCCGGTCCTACTCCGCCCGCAACGCCGCAATCGGATCCACGCGCAGCGCCCGCCGCGCCGGGACGAGGCACGCCAGCAGACAGACGGCGAAGAGGATGCAAACGCCGGCTGATGGTTAACATGTCGGCCCGGCCTTTCGCGCCTGAATCAACCAGACGCTCGAGTCCGCGGTCCATGGGCCGCCACGGTAGCTTCCGTGAACTCCGTGGACCATCAAGCCAGCGGCT
>DASUGC010000132.1:0-24177 GCA_036274235.1 Vicinamibacterales bacterium | reverse complement strand
AGCGCGCCGCTCCCCGACCTCCGGCGGTACACGCTCACGTCCCGAGCCACCGACATGATTGAAGACACCATCCTGTGGATGACCTTGCATCCCGAGATCGCCGCCGACGGCCGCGTCGGCGTGGTCGGTGTCAGCTTCGCGGGTGGTCTGGCGCTGGTCGCGGCGGGACGGCCAAGGCTCGCCGGCAAGATCACGGCGCTGTTCGCGCTGGGTGCGCACGCCGACTTACCGCGGGTGATTCGCTATCTGTGCCTGGCAGACGAGGCGCCAAAGACGCTGAAGCCGCCGCACGACTATGGCGTGGTACTGATGCTGCGGTCGTCCATCCCCAGGCTGGTCCCGCCGGAGCAGGTCGGCCCGCTTGACGCCGCTGTCGTGACATTTCTGGATGCGTCCAGCGCCGAAAGTACGGACCCGCGGGCATCCGCGCGGCTCTTTGAGGAGGCGCGATCCGCGGAGCTGGCCCTGCCCGAGCCCGCGCGCGGACTGATGCACGCCGTCAACACGCGCGATGTCCCCGGGCTCGGGCGCGCATTGGCCCCGTTCGCGGAAGCGATTGGCGGCGACTCGGCGCTCTCGCCTGCCCGGTCGCCCGCGACGTCAACCCCCGTTTTCCTGCTGCATGGCGCCGACGACAACGTCATTCCCCCCAGCGAGGCGCCGCTGCTGGCCGACTACCTGTCATCGCATGGGAACCCGCGCGTGACCACGCTCCTCACGCCGCTGCTGACGCACGCCGACGCGCAGCCATCGGCAGGCGCCGGCGACATGTGGCGATTGATCAGTTTTTGGACGGAGATGTGGCGTACGTTCGAACGTTAAAGCGGGGGGGCTTCGCCCCGCCGCACCCCCCATCACGCTCACTCGTGAAATCCGTCGCATGGATTGAGAGCGACAGATTTCAGCTCGTTTCGCGTGGCTCGCTCGCTGTCGCTCACTCGCTCCCAAGCTGGAGCTGCCCCGCGCTAACGTCCGAACCGGAGGTCCTGCACCTTGTTCTCGCCGTCCGCAATTGTCACCACCATCGACTGGGCTTTGAGTGCGGCTAGAAAATCCGGGTTCGCGAGGTCGCTCGCATCGACTGCTGTGAGCGCGGCGAGGCGGTACGTGCCGGGTGGCAATCCCGCGAACGTGTAGCGACCTTCGGTCGAAGACCGCGCCGGCGCCGGCACCCGGCGGCCGCCCGTGACCCACATGGCCGGATCGTCCGCGAACGCCACCACGTAATACCCGGCGGCCGGTGCGCCGTCTGCGGTCAGCAACAAGCCCGAGAGCCGCGCCGGACGACTCGTCAGTGTCACGACGACATCGCCGATGGCCTGTCCCGCCGCGATCTCGAACGGCACGTCGGCCGCGTCCCGGCCGTCGACCATGGCCGACTTCAACGTCCAGGCGCCCCGGCTCGCGGCTGGGATCGTGACACTCAATCGATAGCGGCCCGGATCAACGGCGGGTACCGTGAACGTGCCGTCCGCCGCCACGCGTGCCGGTGACGTGAGGCCCAGGGGACGCATCAGAACTGACACTTGGGTAGTGGTCAGATCGGGTGCGGGATCACCTTCGAAGACGACGCGGCCGCTGATGTGCGCCACCGGCCCCAACGTCATCACGAGATCGGACACATCGACGCCGTTGAGATCGACGACCTGGTAGGCGCCAAGGGCCGGGGGGACCGTCTTGGCCGAAAGCGTGTAGCGGCCCGCGAGCAGATTTCGCCGAGTGAAGACACCGTCGGCACCTAGCCGCGCGCCGCTGGTCGACCAGCCATCCGACAACGACAACGACACGTTGGCGGCCGGCTGTCCGTCCGGGCCGACGACACGTGCGCGAATGAACGCCGTCGGCTGCAGCGTCATCGACAGGTCGATGCCGTTCTTTTCATCGCCCGCGCGAACGACAACCATTGTGGCGCGATCTCCGTCTGGCGTGCCCGGGTAGTAGATGCGACCGTACGAAACGGTCCGGCTCCGGGCCGGCGTCCGAGTGTTCGCGGCAGCGGGCGCGCGTGAGGCAGCGGCGCCGGACAGTTCGCGAAGGGCCCACTGGACTTCCTCATCAGTCGTGCGGCGCGTTTCCGAACCGTAGGTCGTGAAGACCTCCGGAATTGCCAGGTAGTCCCCGGGCGGAATCGCGGACACCGCGTATTCGCCAGGCGGCACGCCGCGCAGCCGGTACAGACCATTACTGTCCGTCGTCGCTTGCCCGCAACACGACACCAGCTGCGGAGCGCCGTCCACGAAGCGCCGCCGTTGGAGAAGCACGATCGCACCACGCATCGGCTGGCCGCCCTGATCGAGGATGCGCCCGGCGATCGACGCGGCCCGCGGCAATATCCAGTGCAGATCGGCGCGCCGCTCCGCGGCCTTGAGGTCCAGCGGCAAGCCGGAGCCGCGCCCAGGCTCGGCCTGACCGTACGCCATGGCCAGAAACCCGGTCTTGGACGCAGTCACGGTGTACTGGCCGGCCGGGAGCGCCAGAAAATCGAATCGGCCGCGATCGTCCGTCACCAGCGTGAATGCCACGGGTCCGCCGATGGAGACGATGGCGCGCGCGATTGGAGCACCGTCGGCGGCCACGATGGTGCCGGCAATGGACGCGGTGCCCTGGCTGCTGCTCACGGGCGTCTGCGCCCGTGTAACGGCCGACACCACGAACGCGCTGGCAATGACGACGGGCAATAGAGAGATGCGCATGTCCTAAATTAGGGCACTCGAATCGGGATCAGGCGCAGACCCGGCCGTGAGTTCTCCCCTCTCGCGATGGTGACGCGTGTCGCCTGGGTCGCGAGCGCGCGGACAGTCGGCTCCTTCCGCCAATCCTCGAGCCGCGCTTCGTCGATGGCCGCGATGAAGTAATCGCCGGGCCGTATGTCCACGGTGAAGATGCCTTGAGAGGCTGGGATCGACGTCGACGCAATCGCCGGCAACCCGTGATCGATCCACGGCCCCACGGCCGCTGGAAAGAGCACGACGGCCGCCGCCGCTTCGGGACGGCCTGCCGCATCCACCACCGAACCGGTCAGCGTCGTTCGCCGATCGGCGAATGTAATGACGACGTCAGTCGCGTCTGTAGCCGGCTCCAGCAACAAGGGTTCGACCAGGAGATCGCGCCCACCGCGCATCGCCGACTCGAAGTACCAGCCCGTGGCGGATGCGTTGAACTGATTCGGCAACAACGGCACATACGTCCCGGGCGGGAGCCCCTGCGTGGCGAAGTCGAGCGACGCGCCCACGCGGACCGAGAGACGCGCGCCAAACGCGAGCGGCCACGGCGGTTCAAACGCCACACTCAGGATCGTTTGAAACCGTTGCGGCTGAAGCGGCGTCGCGGTGCCATCAAGGACAATCCGCCCGCGTATCGTCGAGCCTGTTTTCGCGCTCACGACGACGTTCGTGAGGGATTGGCCGGCCACCGTCAATCGCTGAGTGGCCCACAACGTGGATTCGGCCGGCAGCGGATCGGTGCCGATGACCAGAGACTGCTGCAGACGCCAGGCCTTGATGACATAGTCGCCTGGGGGCACCGCGACGAACGCAAACGCACCGTCTGGCCCGGTAATCGTCACGCCGGTCTCGTGCGTCCGTTCCAGATTGCTGTCGGCGGCGTAGACCGGCAGCAGGTGGACCGCGAACCCGGACAAGGGTCCGGCAGGCCCCTCCAGCCGTCCTGCGACGCGTCGCAATGTCACCGGTTTGAGCAGAAAATCGACGCCACGGCGATCGTCACCAGCCGACAGACGGATCGGCGTCGCCTGCGCCGGCGACAGCGCCGATGGAAAAAACAGCGTCGGGTACCCCGACACCGCGCCGTCGCCGCCCATCGTCATCGGCAGCACTCCGGCGAGCGCATTGGACCCGCCCCAATTGCCCTCGCCTGTTGTCTGGATCAATTGGTCACCAAGGCGGACGGTGGGCCCGAGCGACCTGAGGCCTGACGACAGCGACGACACGCCGGAATTGCGAATGCGATCGAGCGCTGCGGCGTCCGCATCCCCGATGGACGCTGGAAACTGGTTAACCCGCGACGCGATCGACACAAGGTACTCGCCGGGCAGGAGACCGACGAACTGGTAGGCGCCATCCGCGTCGGTCCGTGCGAGGCGAACAGGAAGCACGCTCGATGTTCGCGTCGCCGGCTCGATCTGAACCCGATCGATCAGCGTCACGCCGATGCCGCTGACCGGATCGCCCTGCTCATCCCGCACCATGCCTGAAACCGTGGCTTCCCGCCAGAGGCGCAGGGTCAGATCCGCGGGACGCTCACCTTCAGCAAGCGCCAGCGGCGCGGCGACGCCCCTGGGTCTCCGCTGGCCGTAGCCACCTGGAAGGTAGCCGGGTGCTTGCACCGTCAACGGATACGCGCCTGCTCCGACTTCGCGGAAGAAAAAATACCCGTTGCTGGTCGTCAGGACACTCTCCGCCGGATGCGACACGCCGCGCCCGCCGGTGGTCGCGCCCAGTGTGACCAGCGCATCGGGGATCGGTCGATTGGTGACGGCGTCGAGCACGCGGCCGAGGACAAACCCTTTGGGAGTCTGCGCCGGGCCGGCTTGCTGCGCGGACGACGCCGGCGGAGTTTGCCGCGCGAGCCGCAGCGGCGGCGCAAACGCCGCGGCCGCCGTGATCGCCACGGCCAGCGCGATTCGGGTCATGTCGGGAGACCCGACTATACACCCGGCCGACGGCGGCGTCCGGGCTCGGCGAGGTTTCGCAATTCGGTGTCCGTCAGGTCCCGGACCGCCCCGGGCTGGAGTCGTGCGTCCGAGATGGGTCCGATCCGCACGCGCCGGAGCCGTGCGACCGGATGGGCGATCGCGTCGGCCATGCGCCGCACCTGCCGGTTCCGGCCTTCATGAATCGCGATCTCGAGCAGGGCCTGCGAGCCTCGCTTGCCCTGCACGACGCGGCGGAGCCTGACGGTCGCCGGTTGCGTGCGCTCGCCGTCAAGGGCGATGCCTCGTCGCAATCGCTCGAGATCATGCTCGTCGGGCACGCCTTCGACAAGCGCTTCGTAGGTGCGCTCGAGTTCGTAACGGGGATGGGACACGCGTTCGGCGAATTCGCCGTCGTTTGTCAGGATGATCAGCCCTTCAGAGTCGTAGTCGAGGCGGCCGACCGGATAGAAGTAGCCGGACACCCCTGCCGCTTCCAGTAAATCGATCACGGTTTCGCGGCGCTGTGGGTCCGACCGGGTCGACACGACGCCGACCGGCTTGTTCATCAACAGGTAGCGCTTTGACGGCGCGGCCTTCAGGCGCCGGCCGTCCACTTTGATGTGGTCCCGCTCCGGATCGGCTTTGGCACCCAGCTCCGTGACGACGTGCCCGTTCACCTCGACGCGCCCCTGCGTAATCAACGTATCCGCCGCGCGCCGCGACGCAATGCCGTAGGTGGAGAGGAGTTTGTTCAGACGGATCATGGCTTGACGTCGTCAGTCCTGGGTCCTGAGCTCTGAACTCAGGACTTCTCAGTGTACCGTCCCGTCCGTATCCGTCGGCGACGGCTCGAACGGCAGGGTCGTCTGCGGTTCGGCCTCGGAGGCGATAGGCGGCAGTTCGAAGCCAAGCAGCTCTTTCATGTCTTCGACCTTCGGCAAATCCGACAGATCGTTGAGACCGAAGCGCTCGAGGAACTCGCGCGTGGTGCCGTACAGGAACGGACGGCCGACGACCTGCTTGCGGCCCACCACTTTGACCAGGTGGCGTTCCACAAGCGTCCCCAGCACGCCAGCGGTGTTCACACCCCGGATCTCGGAAATCTCCGGCGCCGTGACGGGCTGCTTGTACGCGATGACCGCGAGCGTCTCGAGCGACGCAACCGACAGTTTCTGAGTTGTGCGTTCGTGAAACAGCCTGCGGACCCATTCGTGCAGCTCCGCTCGCGTCACAATCTGATACCCGCCCGCGACCTCGACGAGCGTCAACCCGCCCTGGCGCTGGTAGTCCTCCTTCAACGCCTCGATCGCGGCGACGATGTCCTCTTTGGGCTCCGTGTCGAGGAGCTTGGTCAGCGTCTTGACCGTCAGCGGATCCGGCGACGCGAAGATCAGGGCTTCGACGATGGACTTGAGCTCAGACACTCTTGATGCCCTTCATGTGCTTCATGGTTCGAACACAGGAGCGCCATCGGGGCGGGCGCGTTTGTACACCCGAATCGCGCCGAAGTTGCCCTGCTGGTAGACGCGGACCTGCTTCAGCCGAATCATCTCGAGCAGCGCGAGAAAGGTCACGATCATGCCGGCGCGGGTCTGCACGTCGGCGAACAGATCCTCGAAGCCGCAGGCGTCGGTTTCCGACAGGCGCGCGAGCAGTTGTTCGATGCGCGTCTCGATCGGCATCTGTTCGGGCGGCAGCATGACCTTCGGCCGCTGGCGCGCGCGCTCGAGCACCTGCCGGAATGCGGCCATCAGGCTGAACAGATCGACTTCGATTTCGGGCTCCGGCGCCTCGCCCACGACCTCGGCGACGCGGCCGTCGGGCCGATGCCACATGGCGCTGCGCTGGATTTCCTTCTCGTGCAGCAGCTCGGCCGCGGCCTTGAACCGCTGGTGCTCGAGCAGCCGTCGCACGAGCGCCTCGCGCGGGTCCTCGGCGGGATCTTCCTGGGACGGATCCGGCCGCGGCAGCAGCATGCGCGACTTGATGTGGATAAGCGTGGCCGCCATGACGAGGAACTCGCCGGCGACGTCCAGATTCAGCTCCTGCATCAGATCCAGATAGTCCAGGTACTGCTGCGTGATGAGCGAGATCGGAATGTCGTAGACGTTGAGCTCGTTCTTCTTGATCAGATGGAGGAGGAGATCGAGCGGCCCCTCGAACATCTGCAACCGGATGGGATAATCCTCGAGGATGGACTCGAAGTCGGCCGGCTTGGGCGTCGGTTCGCTGGACACGTCAGTACGCCAGCTTGACCGCGTCGCGCACGCGCGCCATGGTTTCCTGTGCCACGCTCCGGGCCCGCCGGGACCCCTCGACCAGGACCTCTTTCAGATAGCCGGGGCGGGCCAAGGCGGCGGCGCGACGCGTGCGGATGGGGTCGAGCACCTGATTAATCGCCGCGGCCAGTTTCGTCTTCACTTCCACATCGCCGACCTTGCCCGCCCGATATCGCGTCTTCAGGTCTTCGACCTCGTCGCGATTGCCGTTGAACGCATCGTGATAGGCGAAGACCGGATTGCCTTCCACCGTGCCGGGAATGTCTGCACGCACGCGCTTCGGATCCGTGTACATCTGCCGGACTTTCTTTACCACGTCTTCCGGCGAGTCGGACAGGTCGATCGTGTTGTTGTAGCTCTTGCTCATCTTCCGGTTGTCGAGGCCCGGCAGCCGCGGGGTCGGCGTCAGCAGCGACTGTGGTTCCACCAGCTCGGAGCCGAAAATATTGTTGAAACGGCGCACGACCTCGCGGGTCAGCTCGATATGCGGCACCTGATCTTCGCCGACCGGCACCCAGTGCGCGTTGTAGACGACGATGTCCGCGGCCTGCAGCAGCGGATAGCCCAGAAACCCGATGCTGGAGAGATCGCGATCGCTTAACTGCTCCACCTGTTCCTTGTAGGTCGGCACGCGCTCCAGCCAGGGAATCGGCGTGACCATCTGAAACAACAGGTACAGCTCGGCATGCTCGGGCACCAGGGACTGGACAAAGAACGTGCTCTGGTCAGGGTCGAGGCCCGCGCCAATCCAGTCCGCGACGTTGTCGTACGCGTTCTCGACCAGCTCGCTCGTGTCGTTGTAATGCGTCGTCAGCGCGTGCCAGTCCACGACGCAATAGAAACAGTCGTACCGCGCCTGCAGCGCCACCCAGTTCTGCAGCGCGCCGACCAGGTGGCCGAGGTGCAGATGCCCGGTCGGCCGCATTCCCGAAAGCACGCGTTGCCGCGCTGTCATAACACCGCCGGCAACAGGAGATCGTGGATGGCGTCGACGATGGGAAACAGGATCCTCGCGAGGACGCCTGTCAGCATCAACGCGTAGAGGATGATGAACCCGTACGGCCTGATCTGCGCGATCAGCCGCGCGCCAGACATCGGCAGCAGTCCCATCGCCACATTGCCGCCGTCGAGCGGCGGAACAGGGATCAGGTTGAAAACGGCGAGAGTAATGTTGATGACCGCAAAAAAAGCGACCCACGCGGCGGCCGGCTGACTCGCATTGAGATACACCACCTGGTAGACCGCGGCCGCGATCACCGCCAGCAGCAGGTTGCTGATCGGCCCGGCGGCCGCCACCACCGCGAAGTCCCGGCGCGGCGCCCTGAAGTTGCGCGGATCGACGGGTACGGGCTTGGCCCACCCGAGCAGCGGAACGTGGGACATGAGCGCAATCAGCGGGAACAAGACCGTGCCGATCCAGTCGATGTGCGCGAGCGGATTGAGCGTGATCCGGCCGAGCTGGCGCGCCGTGGGATCGCCCAGCCGGTTCGACGTCCACGCGTGCGCGGCCTCGTGGACCGACAACGAGAACACCAGAATCAAAAACTCCCCGATGACGATGTCGAGCGACGGCAAAGCGGAAGAACGATATCACGTGGTGAAGTGGCGAATCACCGCGTCGGCGGCCTTGGCGCCCACCACACGCGCCAATTCATCCCGGCCGGCCCGCCGGACGCCGGCCACCGACCCAAAGGCGGTCAGCAGTTGCCGGCGCCGCCGGCTGCCGATGCCGGCGATCGCGTCGAGCGCCGATGAAAAATCGCGCTTTGCGCGGCGCTGCCGGTGAAAGGTCACGGCAAACCGGTGCGCCTCGTCGCGGATTCGCTGCAACAACCGCAGCGCGGCGGATTCCCGTGGCAGGAAGAGGCCTTCCGCGCGGTCGCGCGTGAAGATCAGCTCCTCTTCCTTGGCCAGTCCGATCGCCACCAGCTTGTCGAGCCCGATCTCTCTCAGCGCGGCGTACGCCGCCGACAGCTGACCTTTGCCGCCGTCGATCACAATCAGATCCGGAAACGGGCCGCCCTGTTCCAACGCCCGCTTGTAGCGGCGAAAGACCACTTCGTACATCGCCGCAAAGTCGTCGGGGCCGCGCTCTGCCCCTTCATGTCCTTCACGCCCTTCACGCCCTGCCACCCCGAGAAGCCCGCGGATCTTGAACTTTCTGTACTCCCCCTTCCGCGGGCGCCCCTCGATCGCCACGACCATCGAGGCCACCGTTTCCCTGCCCTGGAATGTCGAGATATCGAAACACTCGATTCGGCGCGGCAGCGCCGGCAGTGCGAGCAGGTCGCGCAACGTGTCCAGTGCCTCGAACCCCGACCCGGCGCCTTCGGCGAAGTGCGAGACGTACGCGAGCGCCGCGTTGCGCGCGGCCAGATCCAGCAGGCCGCGCCGCTCGCCGCGCCTCGGCGCCATCACGCGGACCCGGCGGCCTGCCCGCTCGGACAGCCAGGCTTCGACCGCATCGCGTTCGTCCGGCGGCAGCTCGACGGGCAGATGGATCTGCGGCGGCGGCTGCCGCTCCGCGTAGAACTGCTGGACGCCGATACAGACGAGCGTGCCCTCGTCGGACGTCCCGGCGTCGAGCCATTCGTGGCCGCGCTCAGTCACCAGCTCGATCCGATCCGCCACGCGGCCGCGCCGCATCTGGAACACCTCGATGACGCCGCCCGAAGGACCGGCTTTGACGCCAAACGCGTCGTAATCGCCGAGCGACGGCGTTTCCATCTTGTTGCGCCAATCCCCGAGCGTCGCGACGGTCCTGGCGGCATCCCGCAGGTGCGCCGCGCGCTCGTACTCCTGCCGGTCGGCGGCCCGGTTCATGTCGTCGCGGAGGCGGCCGACGAGTTCGTCCTGCCGGCCTTCAATCAACAGTTGCGCCTGCCCTACCGCTTCGCGGTACCGCTCGATGGTGCACAGGCTCTCGACACAGGGCGCCAGACATCGGCCAATGTCGTGCTCGAGACACGGACGATCCCGTTTGCCGTCGATCACCTCGTTGCATGACCGGATACCGAACAACCGGTGCGCCAGGCTCATGGTGCGGCGCGCGACCGCCGCCGGCATGAAGGGTCCGGCGTACACGTTGCCATCGCGCGCGACCTGGCGGGCGACCAGCAGCCTCGGCGCGCGCTCGGTCGTCGTCAACTGCAGATACGGATAGGTCTTGTCGTCGCGGAGCAGCACGTTGAAGCGGGGGTTGCGCTGCTTAATCAGGCGGTTCTCGAGGGCGAGCGCTTCCACGACCGAGTCGGTGACAATGACGTCGAGCGCGCTTGCGTCGCGAAGCAGCGCATCGAGGCGCGGACTCGCGCCTTGCGCGCCCAGATAGGACCGCACGCGGTCGCGCAGGACGCGCGCTTTCCCGACGTACAAGGTCTCGCCGGCGGCCCCGAGAAACAGATACACCCCGGGCTGTTCGGGAAGACGCGCGATCTGGCCCTTGAGATCGTGAATAGCCATGGGCTAACATCCGGCCAGTTTTGTCCACGACCTGGCCCGAGCTTCAACTCCTGTGACTTTTACTGGTGCCATCGGCAAAGCGGTTGGTTTCCCGCTGAGCCTGATCATCGCGGCCTGTGTGAGGCTGCGGATCCACCCCAATCTTCTCACGTTCGTCGGCGTGATCCCCGCCGCGTGGGCCGGCTGGGAACTGTATCTGGGACACTTCGTCTTTGCCGGCGTCGTCATGGTCATCGCCAGCATGTTCGACTTCATCGATGGCAAAGTCGCCAAGGAAACCGGCCTCATCACGCCGTTCGGCGCATTCTGGGACTCGGTCATCGATCGCTTCTCCGACCTGGCGATGTCGGTCGGGCTGATCTGCCTGTATGCATCGCTCGGGCGCACGGACTACGTGCTGATCGCCTCGCTCACCACCGTCTTTGCCATCATGACCAGTTACACGCGCGCGCGCGCGGAGTCGCTGATCAAGAAGTGCAAGGTCGGCTTCATGGAGCGGCCGGAACGCACCGTGCTCTTCATGATTGGCGCGTTCACCAACCGCATGGCCGGCGTCCTCTGGATCGTCGGCGTCCTGTCCATCGTCACCGTGATCGATCGGTGCTATTACACCTATCTTGAGCTCAGCCACCGGCCGCAGCCGAACCGCAGGAACCTGTTCGTCCGGGCGTTCTACTGGACGGAAGAGCGGACGACGATTCCCTACGACCTCTGGGTGATCGCGATTCTCGCGTTCGCGTGGCTGGTCCCGCCGGACTGGCTCGCCGATCCGATGGCGAGTGGGCCCAATTCGCTGTTCAGCCTGCTGGCGTCGTTGGGGATTGTGAACCCGTAGCGGCCGGGCTTGAGCCCGGCGAATCGTTGCCTCAAATCAGGAGGTCCGGCCGGCTTAGCCGGCCGGCTCCGTGTCCGCGCCGAGCGTGGGATCAAAGCAATGCCGGCATCGCGCTTCATACGTGCCGGAGGCGCCGACGAGCACGCGTTCCGTTGATGCCACCAGGCGCTGCGTCTGGCTGGCTGGTCCGCCGCACACCATGCAGATGGCCAGCGTCTTGGTGATGTATTCGGCGATCGCGAGCAGCTGCGGCATCGGCTCGAACGGCTTGCCCAGATAGTCCTGATCGAGCCCGGCGACGATCACGCGCTTGCCCCGGGTGGCCAGCGTGACGCAGGCGGCCGGCAGCTCCGCATCAAAGAATTGACCTTCGTCGATCCCGACGACCTCGGTCTCGGATTTGACGCGCGCGAGCAGTTCCTGCGAGGTGCGCACGGTTTCCGACGGGATCTTCATGTCGCTGTGCGAGACGATCTCGTCCCGGCTGTAGCGCGTGTCAATCGCCGGCTTGAAAATCTGCACGTGCTGCCGCGCAATCTGCGCGCGGCGCAGGCGGCGGATCAGCTCTTCACTCTTGCCGCTGAACATGCTGCCGGCGATCACTTCGATCCAGCCCGGCTTGGCCGCCCGCTGAAGATCCATGTCAGACGCGCGACAGATATTCGCCGGTTTCCGTGTTGATGCGAACCGTGTCGCCCTCGTTCACGAACGCCGGCACCGTCACGACCAGGCCGGTCTCGCAGGTGGCTGGCTTCACCTGCGCCGCCGCCGTCGCGCCCTTGATCCCCGGCACCGTGTCCGTGACCTTGAGGTCCACCGTCAACGGCAGATGAATCCCGACCGGATCGGTTTCATAGAACTCGACGTTGATGGTCGATTCCGGCAGCAGGTACAGCGCCTGGTCCCCAAGCACTTCGCGCGACAGATGAATCTGCTCGTACGTCTCGGTGTTCATGAAATGGAACAGGTCGCCGTCGCGATAGAGGAACTGCATCTCGTGCTCGTCGAGGACCGCGCGTTCCACGTCGTCTTCCGACCGGAACTTGTTGTCCACCAGCCGGTTGGTGCGGATGTCACGCAGCTTGCACTGCACGTGCCCCCGCTTGTTGCCCGGGGTAATGTGGTACAGGTCCACGACCCGCAGCAGCGCGTCCCCCATCTTGATCAGATTGCCCTTGCGCAGCTTGGTTGCCTGAATTGAGCTCATAGAGTCGATGATTCCTGGGACAGAGAACTCCTCAGTCTAGCATCCGCCGATGGACCCTTGGACCGGACCCTTGGACCGGACCCTTGGACCCTGAGGACCGAACCCTTGGCCCCTTGGACCCTGGACCTTTGGACCGATAGCGTGAGTCAGCTATCGTAGGAGCTATGCCATGGGATCCGATGCGCGACCTGCTGACCATGCAGGAGCGCCTCGAGAGTCTGTTCGGCCGGGCGGCCCCGGGGTGGGTCCCGGCGGTTGATTTGCTGGAGGAGCCCGATCGGTACCTCCTGACGATTGAGTTGCCCGGCCTTCGCCGGGAGGACGTGCGGATCGAGTCCCACGGCGACACCCTCGTCGTCAGCGGCCAGCGCCCCGGTCAGAGCTGCTGTCCCGAGCGGTATCAGCAATTGGAACGCGGGCAGGGGCATTTCTCGCGTTCGTTCCGATTCGCCCTGCCCATCTCGAGCGATGGGATTGCCGCGGACCTGGTCCTCGGCGTCCTCACCGTCAGCGTGCCGAAACAACAGCCCGCCGGCGTACGGATCGACGTCACCTAGCCAAGGCTCGGACTTCATCATGTCTTTACGCAGCACGGTTCTTTCGTCATTGGCGCTGGTCGCGGCGTTCGCGGCCGGCATCACGGCCGTCAAAGTGGCTGAACGCCGCGGGGATTTCGCCGAGCCGGCCGCCGCGGTCGGGCCGGCTGACCTTGGCCAGGCCCGCAGGGCCGGCGGCGCGCCGGCGGGCGCGCTCCCGGATTTCTCCGCGGTGGCCGAGATCGCGATCAAGGGCTCCGTCAATATTTCCTCGACCCAGAACGTCGCCGTCTCGGCGCCCATGTACGAATTGATGTACGGCCGGCAGCTCGTGCAGCCGTCGACGAGCCTGGGCTCCGGCGTGTTCGTTTCCGAAGATGGGTACGTGCTGACCAACAGCCACGTCGTGCAGGACCGGAACGCGGACATCAAAGTGACGATGCCGGACAATCGCGAGTTGACGGCGAAGGTGGTCGGCATCGATCCCTACACGGACCTCGCCGTCCTCAAGACGACGGCCACCGGCGTGACGCCGATCCCGTGGGGAGACTCGAGCACCCTCCGCGCGGCCGAATGGGTGCTCGCGGTCGGCAACCCGTTCGAGTTCAACCAGACCGTCACACTCGGCATTGTCTCATCGCCCAACCGGCACGATCCCGACCTGGCCGCGTATAACGACTTCATCCAGACGGACGCGGCCATCAACCCCGGCAATTCCGGCGGCGCGCTGGTGAATGGCCGCGGTGAGCTCGTGGGCATCAACACCATGATCGCCAGCAACACCGGCGGCTATCAGGGCATCGGGTTCGCGATCCCGTCGAACCTGGCGCGGCAAGTGATGGCCGACCTCATCAAGAACGGCGAAGTGGTCCGGGGATCGATTGGCAATCTGATGGTCCAGACCAACAACGCCGCCCTGGCCAGCCGTTTCAGGCTGGGCACGCAGAGCGGCGTGGTGGTCCGCAACATGTCAAGGTCGGATTCGGCCTACATGAACGGCCGCGGCATCCTCCCCGGCGACGTCATCGTCCGGTTCAACGGGACGGAGATCACGGAACAGAGCCAGCTTCGGCGGCTCATTGCGGCGGCGAAGATCGGATCGACCGCGACGGTTGACGTGATTCGCGGCGGCGAGAAAAGGACCTTCCAGATCCCGATCGTCCGGCAAGCCTACGGCCGATAGGAGGTCTCCCGCGGGGGACGTCCGGAGAGGCCGGCGTGCGCGTCCCAGACGCACCGCCAGGCCTTGTCCGTACCAACCCTGATCCCGACGCGCGACGTCCATGCCACGTCGCGCGGATAAATACGGCGGTCCTCGATCCGCAAGGCTCCCCCGCACAGGTCGGCGCAGTTCTGCGCATCGGTAATGCCGAGGGCGACGGTCAGGTTCCCGGGGCCCCGGCAGAGCCGCAGGCGCGCGGCCTCATCGGCCACGGCCGCGCGTGACATCCGGCGGCGGCGGCGCATCACGTCGAGGCCTTCGATCGGATCGAGCGCGCGGATGAGGACCGCCGCCGGAAACCCATCCGCCTCCGTCACGGCGTTCACCAGCCAATGCAATCCGTAGTTCAGGTACACGTAGGCATATCCCGGGGGCCCGTACAACGGCGCGTTGCGCCGTGTCGGTCCCGGCGCGGCATGACAGGCGGGATCCGTCTCGCCGATGTACGCCTCGGCTTCGATAATCACGCCGGCCGTTCGGCGCCCGCGGGCGTCGTGAACCAGAACTTTTCCGATCAGATCGCGCAGCACGTCGAGGGTGGGACGCGCGTAGAAGTCCCGGGGCAGGGCGCGGTACGTCACGACTCCGCGTCTGCGGAGGCAGCGGCAGCCGCGGACAGGATGCGCCGCAGATGCTGGCCTGTGAAGGACTGCGGCACGCGAGCCACCTGCTCCGGCGTGCCGGCCGCCACGAGCTGGCCGCCCGCTTCGCCGCCGTCCGGACCGAGGTCGATGATCCAGTCCGCGGTCTTGAGCACGTCCAGGTTGTGTTCAATCACGAGCAGGCTGTGACCGGCCGCCAGCAGCTTCCGGAATGCCGCCAGCAGCTTGACGATGTCGTCGAAGTGCAGGCCAGTGGTGGGCTCGTCCAGGACGTACAGGATCCGCTCGCCTCCCATGGAGCCAAGATGGGACGCAATCTTGATTCGCTGGGCTTCGCCGCCCGACAACGTCGTGGCCGGCTGCCCCAACCGCAGGTAGCCGAGCCCGATTTCGTCGAGGACCTGGAGCCGCCGCAGCACCTTGGGCGCGCCGGCAAAGAATGCGAGCGCTTCACGCACCGTCAGGTCCAGCACCTGATCGATGTTCCGGCCTTTGTATTTCACTTCGAGCACCTGCGGGCGGAAGCGCTTGCCGTCGCATTGCTCGCAGGGCACGAAGACGTCGGCCAGGAACTGCATCTCGACGCGAACGACGCCTTCACCCTCACAGGCTTCGCACCGGCCGCCCGGCACGTTGAACGAAAAATGGCTCGCCGTCAGGCCGCGCGCCTTGGCGTCTTTGGTCGCGGCAAAAAGCTCGCGGATCGGATCGAAGGCTTTGAGATAGGTGACCGGATTCGATCGAGGCGTCCGGCCAATGGGTTGTTGATCCACGAGCACGACGTCGGTGACGAACTCGGCGCCTTCGAGGACACGGTGCGCGCCGACCCGCCGATCCCAGTCGCCCTTGACGCGCTTGATGGCCGCATAGATCACGTCGTGCACGAGCGTGGACTTGCCGGAGCCGCTCACGCCGGTCACGCACGTCATCACGCCGAGCGGGACATCGAGATCGATGTTCTTGAGGTTGTGTTCTGCCGCGCCCAGAATCCGCAGTTTCTGGGGTCCCGGCCGGCGCCGGACGGCCGGGACGGGGATGGCCAGCTCGTCCCGCAGGTACCGGGCCGTCAGCGATCGCGTGTCTTTGAGCAGCCCCGAAACCGGCCCCGAAAAGATCACACGCCCGCCCTGCTCGCCGGCGCCCAGCCCCATGTCAACGACCTGGTCCGCCACGCGAATCATGTCGGCGTCGTGCTCGACGACGATCACGGTGTTGCCCTGGTCGCGAAGCTGCAGCAGGATCGCGATGAGCCGCTCGTTGTCGCGAGGATGCAGGCCAATCGACGGCTCATCGAGCACGTACAGCGTGTCAACCAGCGCCGAACCAAGCGAGGTGGCGAGATTGATGCGCTGCGACTCGCCGCCTGACAACGTCGACGACAGGCGATCGAGCGTGAGGTAGTCCAGGCCGACGTCCGTCAGAAACCCGAGCCGGCGCCGGATCTCGCGCAGGATCTTGTCGGCCACGGCGGCGTCTTTCTCGCCGAGCGACAGCCGTTCGAAGAACTCCGCCGCCGTCTTGACCGTCAGCGCGCAGACATCGTCAATCGTCCGGCCACCCACGCGCACGTCGCGGGCTTCACGGCGCAGCCGCGTCCCGCCGCACTCCGGGCACGTCAGGTACCCGCGGTACCGGCTCAGGAAGACGCGAACGTGGACCTTGTATTTCTTGCGCTCCAGTCTTCGGAAGAACGCGCGGACGCCCTCGAAGTCTTCGCCGCCCTCGATGACGAGCGTGCGTTCCGCGTCGGTCAGATCGCACCACGGCACGTCCAGCCGGACCTGGCCGCGGCCGCCGCGCTTGAGCTGCACCAGGCAGCTTCGATAGTGCGGCTTGGTCCAGGGCTCGATGGCGCCTTCGTTGATCGTCCTGGACGAGTCGGGCACGACCAGGGCCATGTCGAGCTCGATGACGTTGCCGAAACCGTGACACGTGGGGCACGCGCCGAACGGGTTGTTGAAGGAGAACAGCCGCGGCTGCGGAAGCTCGTACGGAATGCCGCAGGTCCGGCATTCGAAGCGCTCGCTGAAACGAAACGTCTGCACGACGCCGCCCGACTCGTCCACTTCCACCGCGAAGGCCGCGCCTTCCCCGCCGTGAAACGAGGTCTCAATGGAGTCCACGAGCCGCGCGCGCGTATCCGGCGCGATCTTCAATCGATCCACGATCACGGCGAGCGACGCCGAATCTCTCAGCGCAGGCAAGCCCGCCGCCTCGTCGAGACTCCACGCGCGGCCCTCCACCAGCACGCGGCTGAACCCGCGGCGCCGAAGAATGTCCAGGGTTTCCATCAGGGGATCGGCAGCCGGACTGTCGCCTCGGGGTTCGAGCGGCAGTTCCGCGGCTCCGTTCCCGGCCTCGGCATCCTCACCGTCATCGTCCGCCTCCCGGGCATCCGCCGGGAGGCTCAGCTTGACGACGGGATAGTCGAAGCCAATCAACAGCCGGGTGCCGGCCGGCCGTGAGAGCAAATCGTCGGCGACAAGATCAGGAGTTTCGCGGACGACGGGTTTGCCACACTGCCGGCAGAAGGTACGCCCCACGCGCGCCCAGAGCAGGCGCAGGTAGTCATGGATCTCCGTCGTCGTGCCGACCGTCGATCGCGGGTTCCGAATGCTGTTCTTCTGCCGGATGGCAATGGCCGGCGCGATGCCGTCGATCCCATCGACGTCCGGCTTTTCCATACGCTCCAGGAATTGCCGCGCGTAGGCCGACAGGGATTCCACGTACCGCCGCTGCCCCTCGGCGTAGATTGTGTCGAAGGCCAGCGAGGATTTGCCCGATCCGCTGACGCCCGTGAACACCACGAGCTGGCGGTGCGGCACCAGCAGGTCGACGCCCTTCAGGTTGTGGGTCCGGGCATTTCGGACCACAAGCGCGCCCGCCTCGCGTTCGTCCAGATTGGCGGCGGGAAGAGGTTGAGACATACCCTCTGTTGAGTTCCGCAGGCGCGGATCCAAATGACAAGCTTAACACCTTGTGCTATCCTGCCT
Organism: Vicinamibacterales bacterium; assembly: GCA_036274235.1. Classification (GTDB taxonomy): domain Bacteria; phylum Acidobacteriota; class Vicinamibacteria; order Vicinamibacterales; family SCN-69-37; genus DASUGC01. Next base: position 6,387 of record DASUGC010000132.1, on the reverse strand, counting down.
TCGTTCGGACGGAGCCCAAACTCACATCCAGCATCGATTCCTGGCTTCTCTGGCCGTGCCTTCCATACCTGTATCCGTGAGTGTCTGGGCGACAGTTTCCATCCCAAAACGAGGTTAGTGTCCGTGGCTGTACGTTTGTTCGTCGGTAACATGCCCTACGGGGCAACCGAAGCGGATTTGCGCGCGCATTTTTCGCAGGTTGGCCCGCCGTCCCAGATTGTCCTGCCCGTCGATCGCGACACGGGCCGGCCGCGCGGATTCGCATTCGTCGAGTTCCAGGACCGCGGCATGGCGGAACAGGCGATCCAGCGCTTCAACCAGCAGCCATTTATGGGCCGGCCGCTTTCCGTGAGCGAGGCGCGGCCTCGCGAGGCGGGCGGTGCATCGGGCGGCGGTTACCGGCCGGGCGGTGGCGGCGGCTTCAGCGGCGGACGTCCTCCCGGCGGCGGCTTCGGCGGACCCCGTCCCATGGGCGGCGGGCCCGGAGGCTTCCGACCCGGCGGTGCTCCGCCGGCGAACATGCCGAATCGCAACTTCGGCCCGCCCAAGAAAAAGAGCACCTCCAGCGAAAAGCGCTGGGAAGCCAAGGAACGCGGCCCGAAGGGCCCGATCAAGGAACGGCACAGCGGCCGGCTTGGCGGTCTCTATGATTCCCCCGACGACGGCGATTTCGTGGACAAGGCGGAGGACTTCGACGACATCGCGTCGAGAGCGCCGGACGACGAAGGCGACGAGTAGGAATCGGTGGCGACCCACGTCAAAGTCATCGCCTCGCTGTACTTCGCGATCAGCCTCCTCTTCCTCATCGGCGCGGTCTTCTCGCAGTTATTCATCGCGCTTGGCGTGGGCCTGCTGAGCGGGTCGCACGAAGAAGGCGCGCAAACCGGCGCGACGGTACTCGGGATTGCCGGCGTCTTCCTCAGTATCATGCTCGTCGGCTTCGCGATTCCGTTCATCGTCGCCGGCTGGGGCCTGCTGAAGTTCAAGCCATGGGCCCGCATCCTCGGCATCATCCTCGCGGTGTTGTGCCTCATCCACATACCGTTCGGCACGATTGTCGGAATCTATGCGCTGGTGATTCTCTTCCAGAAAGAAGCAGAAGCTTTGTTCGTGGCGTGATGAGTCAGGGGGACGTCGTTTCCAAACGCCGCGACTCGCGCGCGAGCCGCGTCGCTACGGCCCCTTCAAATCCAGGCGCCCGATGGCCCCACGCGCGCCCGAGCCCCAGCCGATCGTTCGCCCAGGCGCGAAGCTGAACGTATCGAATCCTGGCCCTTCGATCGGCGTCCACGTGCGCCCGTCGTCCGTGGAAATGTCGGCGCCGCTGGGTCCGACGGCCACATAACTGGCGCGGCTTTTCGGGACGTACGCCACCACCGAGCGGAACCCGCCGAGCCCGCGCTCCTTGACCAGCCGCCACGTCTTGCCCCCGTCGCTCGTGATCGCCACGTTGTCGATGGCTTCCGTGGGCTTGGTGTAGTCGCCGCCGACGATGATGCCGTGCTGCGCATCTCTGAAGGCGATTGAGTAAATTCCAGCGCTCGGCCCTGAACGCAAGGGCGTCTCGGCGATCTGCCAGCTCCGGCCGCGATCGGTGGAGCGCAGCACGCGCGCCCTGGCTGCCGCGCCGGTCCCGAACCAGACGCGGTCCGAGCCGTAGACGGCGACGTTCGTGCCGCTGGCGGCGAACGCGCCTTCATTCGGCAACGCGGCCGGCAGCCGATCGGCGGCCACCGGCGCCCACGATCGCCCGCCGTCGCGCGTGTTCACGATCACAAACGCGCCGTTGACGGCGTCACTGACGGCGATGCCGTTGTTCGCGTCCCAGAAGGCCATCGCGTCGAAGAACGCGTCGGCAGTCGCGTTGGTGAACTGCGTCGTCCACGACTCACCGGCGTTGGTGGTCTTGAAAATCCTGGAGTCCGAGCCGTTGCCGATGCTGAGGACATAGGCGACGTTCTCGCCGACGGCATCGATATCGCGATAATCCAGCGCCTTGCCATCCGCCGCCGGATTCGGCAGGACCCTCCAGGTCGAGCCGCCATCCACGCTCCGAAGCACCGTATTTCTGGATCCACTGGCCCAGATAATCCGCTCGCTCACGGCGCTGATGCCGCGCAACTGCGCGGTCACCCCGGACCGCTGGGACGTCCACGTGGGCGCGAGCGCGACCGACAGCAACAGGACAGTGGCACCGACGATCTTCATCTGGATCTACTCCGGACCGTATCTCTGACTTCCCACTTCCGTCTTAACTTCTAACTTCCTACTTGCTTCGCTTCACGATCGTTCCTGCCTTCAGCACCAGCTGAACGTGCCGTGTCGCGGCGATGTCCCTGGTTGGATCGCCGCTGACCGCGACGAGATCGGCCTGCAGGCCCTGCGCGACGCGGCCGAGCTGCCGATCCAGATGCAGCACGCGGGCATTGACGGACGTGGCGGACACCAAGGCCGCCGTCGGCGTCATGCCGTACGCCACCATGAGTTCGAGCTCCCGGGCGTTGTCGCCGTGGGGATAGACGCCGACATCGGATCCGCTTGCGATGGTCACGCCTGACGACAGCGCCAGTTTGAAACTGTCGCGTTTGCGCTGAATGCCCGCGGGCTCGGGGTCGGTGCCCTTGCGCCAGCCGCCGTATTGCGCGGTGGCATCGCCGGCCGCCAGGGTTGGACACAACGCGACCCCCTTGTCCGCCATCAGTCTAAAGATTTCTGCGGTGCCGCCGTCGCCGTGTTCGATCGTCTCCGCGCCCGCCATCACGGCGCGGCGCATGCCTTCCGGCGTCGAGGAATGCACGACGACTGGACGGCCGATGCTCTTTGCCGTCTGGACGATCAGCGTCATCTCGTCCTGCGAGAACGTCGGCATCGTTTCGCCATTCGGACCGGCGCGGTAGTCGCCGTACACCTTGATCCAATCCGCGCCGCGGGAGGCCTGATCACGGACCACCTTCACCAGCGTCTGGGCATCGGCCTCCTCCGCGCCCTGGGGCATCGTCCATTCCGGGGAGAATCCCTTGGGCGCGTACGTGCCCGTGGCGACGATGGCGCGCGTGGTTACCAGCATACGCGGCCCCGGGATGATGCCTTGATTCACGGCCTGCTTGAGCCCGACGTCGGCGTAGCCTGCTCCCTCGGTGCCCAGATCTCGAATCGTCGTAAACCCGGCCTCGAGCGTGGTCCGAAGATGGTTGACGGCGCGCGCCACGCGAAGCGCTTCCGGCTCTTTGAGCACCTGGTCGTTCCACGACGTTTCGTTGTAGGCGTGCAACAGCACGTGCGAATGCGCCTCGATCATGCCCGGCATCAACGTCGCGCCCGGCAGATCGATGGTTTCTGATCCTGCCGGCGCCGTGATGGACGCGGCAGGCCCCGCGGCCTGGATGCGCGAGCCGCGCACCACCACCGCCCAGCCGGCATGCAGGGCCTCGCCGTCGAAGACCGCGGCAGGCTTGAGCAGGTAACTGGTCCCGCCACCCTGGCCTCCACCACCGCCTCGCCCCTGCGCAGACAACACGGCCAAGCCAGCAACTGTGAACCCGAGGATGAGCAGGATGTGCCGTTTCATGGTGACCGGATCTTACGCGGAACCCGACCGTACCCGTCGTACCTGTCGTACCTGTCGTCTACTTGCCCTTCGCCTTTCGCGCGGCCACGAGCTTATCGAAGTCGTCCTGCGCCAGGTAGGTGAGATCCACCCACGCGTGTGCCATCTCGTCCACGGTGCGGTCGCCCCAGCCGACCCACTGGCGCGGGTCCGGGTTGTTGGGATTTTTGGCCGTATTGTCGTGCCACGCCGTGAACGCCAGCACGGTGCCTTTCGGCAGCAGCGGCGCGGCGTCGTCGCCGTAAATGTAGTTCACGTGCCAGCGCCACTGAAAATTGTTCACGGCGCTCAACACTTCCTTCCGGCCGTCCGGGTAAATCGCTTCCACCGACATCGCCTTGCCGCGCATGTGCATGTGCGGCTGAAAATTCTCCATGCGCACCGGCGCTTCGATGACGAAGAAGTTCTGTGTCATGGCGGCTTCGTTGGGCGGAATGTCGAGCTCCGACCCGCGACTGACGTCGAACATCCGCAGCACCGTGCGGTTTTTCGGGACGACACCCTTCGGATAGAAGTACACGGCGAGTTCAACCTGGTTGTCCTTGATCTCTTTGCCGATCGCGAACATGTGGATTTCCCAACGGATCTTCGCGCCCGGCAGCATCAGCTTCCCGGCGTCCGCCGCGTACAGCTCGCCGACCTTCCCGACCGCCCACTCCATGAACAGGCCCGGCGTACGCTGCACGTCATGCGCCTCATGCGCGAGGCCGGTGACACCTTCCTCGCCCTGATCGAGCGTCGTCAGCACGTGATGGACGATGCGGCGGCCATCGGGCCCGGTTGGCCTGATCTCAATGGCCCGGACCCAGCGCGGTTCCGTCAGGCCCGTGTCCGTTACCGGGCGGTACCACTTGTCTTCCGTCTGCGCGGCCAGCGTGTAGGGCGGGGACTTGATCACGAGATCCGGCGCGCCGAAGTCTTTCGCGAATTGCCATTCGTTCGGATCCGGAAACACGGCAGGCGGCGGGAGATCCTTCGGATCGCCCTCGACGGCGCCGCCATCCACCCAGTCCACGATCGTCGCGATCTGCGCATCGCTCAAGCCCCGATCGTTCTTGAAGTTCTGGATGCCGATGTGCCGATCGACGTGCCAGGGCGGCATGGTCCGCGCCTGGACGCGGTTCTTGATCATGCGTGCCGACAATTTCGCGTCCTGGAACGTCAGCAGGGACATCGGCGCGATCGAGTCCGGCTGATGGCACACCTGGCACTTCTGCTGCAGGATGGGCGCGACGTCCTTGTTGAAGGTCACCACCGCGGCGCCGGCCGGCGCCCGCCGCGCGGCGGAGACACCCGCGCCGGATGCAGCCGCGATGCCCATGCCGCACGCCAACGCACGCACCCAGCGAATGTGATTCGCGTCCATGTCGCGCCTCTTTATTTAGTTGCGTTTGGGGCCCCACCCCCAAACGCGGCTCGCGGCTCTCCGCCGCTCGCCCGCTCAGCGCCGCTCCTACGTCGCGGGCTTCGCGGTCTCCGCTATTTCGTCACTTTGACCCTGAAAAATGCGTTCGACCAGCAACATTGCGCGTGTCCGGCCGCGGTCACACTCGAATCTGACGCGCGCACGCGGATGAGATAATCGCCGGCCTCGCCGAACGTCGCCATTGTCGTGGCCTGCGCGCCCGCCGCGGCGACGCGGACCGTGGCGGGTTGGAACGTCACAGCCGCCGGTCCCTGATGCCTGAACCACGCCAGCGTCACCACCGCCGCAGCCGCACGGCCAGCGGTCGCGATGCTGGTGGCGCCCTTGCCGTCATCCTTCTCCCACACGTTCAGCGCGAGCGGCTTGCCGACAGCACCGGTGATCGGCGCTGAAGTCAGGCCGAGCGGGCCACGTGCGTCGGGCCCGTCCACAGCGAATCGCAGACCCGGCGGCGTGTTACCAGAACCCGCTTCACCCTCGAGCGCGTCAATTTGCCAGTTGGGCCTGAGGAAGCCGGGAATCGCGTACGTGGCCCCGCGATAGGTCAACGTCCACACAACCTCCCTGTCGCCAAAATCAGCCGGCACGCGAACGCCGAACACTCCCCAGTTGCGGTCCGGTTGAAACTCAACGGGCTGTCCCTGATTGCGATCGCCGGGGCTGACGAAATTGGCTGGTCCGATTGGAATCTCCACAACTTCGGCCGCATTGCGGTTGTAGTAGCCGAATGACAGCGTGAAGGTGCCGTCGGGATTGCGATACCAGCCCTCGAACGCCGGCGTCACGGTCTGGCCGGACGTCTTCTGGCTGGTGAATGGCAGTTGGGCATCTGCCGGCCGGCCGGTCCAGGTCAGGACCCCCAGCAAGCCCAGGCTCAGCCCGAGACGAACGCGCGCCACGCGGGCATTGTGCGCTCCGCGGGGCGGGGACTCAAGCGGGATCGCGAACGAGCGGGCGCGTCAGGCAGGTGGGTCCGCCCCCGCCCTTGAGACTAATCTCGAGCCCGTCATACAGGCGGACGCGGACGCCCGAGGCCTCGAGGCGGGCGCGGGTGATCGGATTGCCCTCCACCATCACACAGTCACGCGGCCCAATCGCCAGGACATTGGCGCCCATGGACTCGAACTCCTCGTCGGGCACTTCGACCAGCGAGATGCCGCGCGCGATCAGCGCTTCCCGAAACGGTACGGGCATCAACGGCGAGTACACGACCGCGAGATTGCGATCCACGGGACTGATGATCGACATGAGGTGAAACACATCGCCGGGACCGCGCCAATGCGGCAGCGGCACGACGATAAGGTCAATCTCCCTGCCCAGGACGGCGCCGTACTGCCGGATGCCTTCGTCGTTG